>DASRMS010000072.1:0-1270 GCA_035647835.1 Oscillospiraceae bacterium | reverse complement strand
ACACGACTGGTGTCGATACCTTTGTTGTTTATCATAACGAACTAGGCCAGCACTTTGTGCGTCCTCTGGCTGAGTTTGGCGAGGCTATGAATGAAGTAAAGAAGCCGCAGGAAACAGAAGTATGGCAGGGCAACTGGCCGGAGTCAGCAGACGAAAGAATGATTCCGATAATGCAAAACGGCAATGACGGGAAGGTCTACAACGATATTGCTAGACAAAATGAAACTGAAAATAAGGTGGTAAAGTGATAATCAAGTTAAATAAATTGCACCAAGACGCAAAGCTTCCAGCTTACGGTAGTGATGGTGCGGCTTGCTTTGATCTATATGCGGTTGAAGATACTAGAAGCTTGTTTGGTCGCGCAGTAGTTGGCACTGGTTTATCTGTAGAAGTGCCGCCAGGCTATGAAATGGTCGTGCGCCCTCGTTCAGGGTTAGCTTTTAAGTCTGGCATACATGCGTTTGCAGGCACTATTGATAGCGACTATCGGGGCGAAGTTAAGGTGCTACTGGTTACTGACTCAAGCAGTTCTGGATTTGAGATAAGAAAAGGCGAGCGCATTGCTCAGGCGGCTATACAGCCTGTGGTGCGTGTTTTTTTTGAAGAGAGCCAAGACCTTAGCGATACAGAGCGCGGATCTAGTGGCTTTGGAAGCACAGGATCGTAATGAGGCCAAAAGTAATATGCCGCAAAACGCGGCGGCCTAACGACCAGTGCGCCACTGAAAAGCAGCAGTGCAAACGATGCGGCGCGCTACTTGAACGGCAGAGACTAACTAAAAAAGGCAACCAATGAATACTTTGTTTTTACTAATGGCCCAATACAACGGCCAGGCAATCATTCCTGTTGATACTGTTTGTGCTGACTACTTCAGCCACTTATCACCAAAGAACCTGCGGCAAAACATTGCGCACGGCAAAATAGACTTGCCTTTAGTGCAGATGGATAGCAGCAGGCAGGCCGCGCGCGGCGTGCATGTTCGTGATCTTGCCGCCTACCTTGATAATCAACGCCAGATTGCAGTGAGTGATCACGAAAAGTTGTGGGGGCGTAGCTCAGGGTAAAAAATACTCTTACTCTCAACTATGCGCTGAATCCACTCCCAACCCTCGTACTTATCACCCGCACCGCTTAAATGCGTGTATCTGCGCATTGAGTTCCAGTCCCTGTGCCCAGACACAGACGCTACTCTTGGAATATCCCAGCCCATTTCAAACAGCCTTGTAACGCCCTCGTGCCTTAGGTCGTGAAAGTGCAGATCATCAATCTG
>DASRMS010000071.1:0-5327 GCA_035647835.1 Oscillospiraceae bacterium | reverse complement strand
AAATAACAAAGGTGGAACTAAAGAAACTAAAACAGCCAAAACGACGACGATAGGCGTGTAAACACGTGAAAAACGTCTAACCAGAGTTTCTGACCGGGCCTTACGGTTGGAAGCTTCTTCGACCATATCCATGACGCGACTTGCGGTGGATTCTTCATAAACCGTTTCCGCCTTCATGTGCAAAAGGCCATCACCATTAACACTACCGCTTAGTACCTGGCTGCCTTCACTTACTTCAAGCGGTATGGACTCACCGGTAATAGCTGTGGTGTTGAGATGGCTGTAACCACTCAGGACCACTCCATCAGTGGGAATAAGTTCGCCCGGCTGTATCTCCAGAGTATCGCCCAAAGTGATATCGGCCGGATCAATCCGTTCAATGCTGGTTTTGGTGACGCGGTTGGCATAAGGAGCAGCTATGTCCAAAAGATCAGAAATAGATTGCCGTGACTTACCGACGGCGAAATGTTCCAGATGCTCTCCTATCTGATAAAGAATCATAACTAGTGCAGCTTCAGGATATTCGCCCAGTATAACTGCGCCGACGGTGGCAACTGTCATGAGGAACTGTTCTTCCATGATAAAGCCGGAAAAGAGCTTTTTCATAGCGCTGATCATGACTTTGTAGCCGGCTAGTAACCAGGCTATTATCATGAAAACGATGGAAACTGTATTGGAGTCTAAGGCGAATTTGGCGACCAGACCGCCTATGAAAATTGCAATGGAGACAAAAAGAAGAACTGTTTTGAATTTTTCTTCACTTCTGCTCATTTCTTCAGGCTCATCACAACAGGCACAGGAAGAGTTGACATCGCAGGCACTTCCTATAATTCCTTCCTGTTGAGGCTCTCGGCCTGTACTGCAAGTGTCGTTTCCAATCAATTTTTTCTCATCATTGTTATTAAAAGCATTTTTGCTCATTTATAAATTATTGCTCCTTATAGATAGATTATGCTTATTCATTAATGTGGACTTTGCCGACATCGTACATATCTGCAATGTGATCATCGGAGAGGCTGTAATAGATGTATTTTCCATCTCGGCGAGCCTTGACCAGATTGTTCTGACGCAATAAACGCAACTGATGAGAAATAGCTGAATCAGACAATGATAGCAGGTCAGCCAGGTCGCTGACGCAAAGTTCGCTCAAGCGCAAAGCTGAGATTATCTGTACACGTGTGTTGTCGCCCATGACAGAAAACAAATTAGCCAAACGTGACATTTCCTCAGCCTGAGGCATTTGCTTTCTAATTATTGACAAATCACAGCGACAATTTGTTTCCTTTTCCTGGGCCACAAATCTCCCCTCCTGTTTGCTTCAATTCCATATATGCTCAAGTGTTAAATTGATAATAAATAATCTTTAGTAAAATGTCAATTTATTTGAAAAAAATGGTAACAAAAAAACAGGCAATATGACTAAGGAATTGGTTAATTCTCTGCTATTGCTTTGCTTGACTGGCTTGAGAGGCCATCGTATAATGCAGTCACAAAAGCTTTTTGACTTCCAAAGTGATAAGCTACATAGAGAGCAGATACAGTTCGTGAGAACTGTTAGGGAAACAGGTTAAAGTCCTGTGCGGTGCCGCCGCTGTAATCGATCTAATTAACTCCGGGCAAATGCCAGCCACTGACAAAGTTGGGAAGGTGGAGTTAAGGGGGGATGACCCGGATCGTAAGCCAGAAGACCGATCTGTTGCTTTAGGAGAAGGATGCAACGAGTATTTGCTTCCCCTGAACAGATTAAGAAATGTGTAAAACGGCAGCAAGTCATTGATTTGCTGCCGTTTTTTCTGTCTCGGGATAAACAGGATAGCATTCTCACAACCCTTATAATTAAAAGGAGAGTTAAAAGATGAAGAAACTAACAAAAATTTTGGCCCTGTTTGTCAGCGTATTGATGATCTATACCTTATTACCGCTGCAAATTTTCGCGCAGGGTTCGGAGGGCATGCCGTCTGAGGCAGAAATCTCAGAAAGTTCAGAGGACGAGCCGCCGGAAGACAGCTCAGCCGCTGAAGGGCAGGATCAATCACCTGATGATACAGAGGATGATTCCGCAGTGATGTCTGCAAGTAAGCAAACAGAACAGACGGAAACCGAATCAGAACCAGTTGAGACTAAATCAGAACCAGCTGAGACTGAAACTCTTGATATTCAGACACAGGCAGCTGAAACAGAAGAAGATGTTGCTGCGTTAAGTGCAGAAGCAACTGTTAAAACCAGATTTATTTTAGTCGGTACAAGCAAGGATCCGTCGGAAACTGAAAATCCGTACCAAATCTGGCTTGACATTCCTTTTGAAATCACAGAAGGCACAAACGCCTGGGAATATACCCAGACTGTTCTAACAGAAAATAACTACGTCTACACTGAGACGGTATGGTATAATCACCTGCAAAAAGTCACTCCTCCTGCGGAAGCTTCGGGACAGATAGAGCTTGAAGGCGGAGTTACGAATGGTTCAAGCTCTAGCTGGATGTGGAGCTACAATGACAACGTTGATAAATCCGCACACGAGTATCTGGTGCAGGAAGGCGATGTAATCCGCTGGTATTTTACCAATGACTGGAGCCAGGAATATGCTGGTCATCCTGAACAGTTTTATCCGGAAGCCGGCAATGATATCAATATTGTACCGGATGCCATTAGACCCACAGACTTAACGGCTTGGTGGCCCGCCTTCGGTGGTGCCATGGATCATAACAGCGTTAAAGAGCTTGGCTTTGCAATTGATGGTCTAACCGGGTCTGAAGTTTTTACAATGCAAAAGCAAGGTGGCTGGATAGATTCTTTCTCAGATCCGATTCAGGTTGGAGAGTGGATCTATGTAGTTTTCTCAGATACTATCTATAAACTCAACGCTGACGGTTCAGTCAATGCTAGCGCCAAACTGAATTTCCTGATTGATTCTACCTCTCGTTTGGCCTATGCAGACGGTTTGGTGTTAGTGCCAATGAAATACGGTAAAGTGCAGGCGCTGACCGCTGATAAACTGACTACTGTGTGGATAGCAGATGCACCTGATCAAATTTTATTGGATGATTCGGCAGGCGTAACAGTTCCCCGTAGCCAGCAATCATTATCTTCACTCAAGGTAGCAAACGGCAAGGTTTACCAGGGAAGCTGTACAGTAGGCTGGGATCCGCGCTCTTTCGGCGGAACTTTCCGTGCCCTCAGCCTCAAAGACGGCAGCACAATTTGGGAATATTCATCAAATGAATCCGGTTTCTACTGGAGCGGAGCTGCTCTGTTGAACGGGGTTTTGATTGTAGGTAACGATCGGGGTGAGGTTTTTGCCTTTAATGCTGAAGACGGTTCTATCGTTGATAAAATGACCCTGCCTGCGGCTCCTGCCATACGTACAAACATGATTGCGGTAGGAAGTCAGGTTTACTTTATATCCCGGGAAGATGGTGCTCTGCATCGCCTGGATGTAAACAGCGATGGAAGTCTGGGGGCGCTCAAAAGTGTTAAATTTTGTGACGGCGGCAGTACTGCTTCACCTGCGATTTCTGACGGAAAAGTATATGCTGCAGGTCCCGGGGTTTTGTCAGTAATTGATGCAGCCACAATGACGATTGAGAAGAATTATGAATTTGAAGGGGGGGCTCAGGGGACCCCATTAGTGGTGAAAGATAAAAGCGGACGTACCTTTGTATTTTTTACTATAAACAAAGAGCCTGGTGCCCTTTATGGAGTAGCTACCGATGGAGATGACGTTCACACGGTATTCACACCTGATGAGTCACAACAAAACTGGTGTATGGCTTCCGTATCCATTTCAGAGGACGGTACACTTTATTACAGCAATGACTCACACACCTTTTTTGCGATAAAACTGTCAGAAAAGCAGATTACAGATGATGATTCAACTGTGACAATACCGGAGGAGGAATTACCTGCTACAGGTGAGAGCAGTTTCTTGACTCATCTTATCAGTTTAAGCTTTTTTGCTTTAGCAGCTGTGACTCTTATTTTCCGGAACAGACTGAAAAAAATAAATAATAAATAAAAGACATGATTAAGCCCGCTGAACAGCGGGCTTAAGGGGTTCATAAGATGAACGGTAATTACAAGAAAAAAAACAGAACCAAAAAACTGACTATTATTAGTTTGCTCTTGATATTAATCTTGAGTATTTCTTTTTTGAATGCTTGCACTCCAAAAAACAGTTCTCCGGAGGCCAGCTTTTATCAACCATCCTCAGAAAAAAGTAAAATCCAAACTCACAAAGCTTCTACAAATTCAACTGAGAAAATTACCACTGAGAAGACCAAAGAAAATGTAACTGAGGATCCTGATTACAGCAAGGAAAATAGCATTACATCAGTTACAAGTGAAAGCAGCAGTGCTGTTAGCGAGCAGGTGACTACCAAAAAACAAACGACAAAAAGCACGACAACCAGCAAGACAAGTAAAGCTAAAACCTCAGCGAGCACAAAAACTGCAGCGACCACCACCTCCACTACCAGCAGTACAACTACAAAGGCTGCTACTACGACAACAGCTACTCCCGACGGTAAAATTACTGTTTATTTAACGATAAACTGTGTCAATGCCGTAAATGCAAATTTGTCAGCTGCTGCATCTTATGCTCCGGACGGAATAATGATGTCAAATAAAGAATTGTCTGTTAAGCCGGGAAGTACGGTTTTAGATGTTCTAAAAGAAAGTGGCTATGTTATCAGCGCCAGCAATAATTTTCTTGGGACGTATGTTTCTGCTATTCAGGGTATTAGTTCAGGAGCAGCGAGCGGGTCAGGCGGTTGGATATTCTCGGTAAACGGAAACTTTCCGAACACATCAGCTTCCAATCTGATCGTAACGAATGGAGATCGCATTAGTTTCCACTACACCATCAAAACCGGTGACGTCCCCGGTTCACCTTATTGATAATTTGAAATTTTAGCAGGGAATACACGACTTTGAAATCAAAAAACAAAAAATTGATAACTTTACGAGCGACACACCCATCGTTGCTGCTACTGTACTTTTTTTCAGCCTTGGTTTTTTCCATGCTGACATTGAACCCTGCTTACCTGCTGGTATCTTTTATTGCAGCCTTATCTTTAAATATTTTCCTGGACGGAGCTGCTAAAACGCTGCAATCATTTCGCTATTTCATTCCCATACATCTTTTGATTGTTTTGGCTAATGCACTTTTCAGCGGCAATGGGCTCACGGTTCTCTTTTATTTGGGCAACCGCCCGGTTACCTTGGAGAGCATAATTTATGGATTTGCAGCCGGCATTATGCTGCTAACAATTTTACTGTGGTTTCGGGCCTATCAAGAAGTTGCCAGTTCTGACCAACTTATGTCAGTG
>DASRMS010000070.1:0-1877 GCA_035647835.1 Oscillospiraceae bacterium | reverse complement strand
GTGGTAGCAAGCGCGCAAGCTGACACAAACGAAAAGCTCAGCACGATGTGGGGCGTACGTATGCGCCAAGGCAGTGACGGCAATTGGGTTACAGCTGGTATTGGCTTGGGCATTGAAAACGTAGACGGAGTAGATCAGTCTCAGTTTATTGTTGATGCTAACCTGTTTGCTGTTCGTGATGGTGTGAACGGCAACCAAGAGACTGTGTTTGCCGTGCAAGGTGGGCAAACTATATTGCGAAGTGCGCTAATCGGTGATGCTACAATCACGATGCTAAAAATAGGCGGCGACCTGTACAGCACAAACTATGTCGCAGGTATTAGCGGCTGGAAGTTAAGCAGGGACGGCGACTTGGAGTTTAATGCTACTTACGCTGGGCAGGGTCGAATTAGACTTAACAGCGATGGCCTGTATGTTTATGATGCGGTTAATGAGTTTCCAAGGGTTAAGATTGGGAGGTTGTAGCGCATTGTTAAAATACAGGCTTAGTGGTTGTTTTGCATATTGTGATAAGTGGCAAGAAAAAGAAGGGGTATAAGTATGGCTTTTGGTTTACAAACTTTTAATGAAGATGGAAGTGTGGATTTCGACTCTAATTCCCCTCTTATGAGGGTTATACACAAACGAAGGGTGACAGGGAGTATCAGTTTTACTATTAGTAATTATGCTCCACCTTATTATGTTATTGTCATAATGGAGAGCCCTCCAGTTCTCCGAGCCTCAGAAATTAGGTGGACTCAGAGCGGTAACACGATAAACATCCAATATGTTAGTTTTCAGAGTGGCGGTTACTGGTCAATTGACTACCCTGCATTAGTGATGGTGTGCAAATGAGTTTTGGTTTTCAATTATTTGACGAAAATGGTGGCCTTGCTTTAGATGACAAGTCCTTTTCTATTGTTGGCAGAGATATGGTGTTAGGCGGAAAGGGTTCTTTCCCCTTATATCCAGAGTTTATTGCTTTGGGTGTTTCTGGTGCGCAGTTGGTTGGCAAAGGTATAATCTGGGAGATTAACGGAAACTCCGTGGTATACGAAGTTTTGGATGGTAAAACATTAACTGCGGTGGTTTTTGATGACAGCTCAAAATCTGTTGCTTATCCAGTTATGGGTTTGGAGATTTTTAATGAAAGCGGATTAAAAACCTTCTCTAGCGGAGATAGGCATTTTGAGATTATTAGCGCCTCGTCTACGAGGGGCGGTACAGGTGGCGCACATAGAGAACCTTTAGATAGGGGGGTGATATATATACTCCACTCTGTATTCTGGTATGTAATAGGGCTTTTTGCAGTAGGTGCTGGTGTAAATGGAGCTGTACTAGGGATGGATTATTTGGCGGCTACAAGTACAACGCTTGCTTTGGGTCAGCGTGAAACATGGCGTATACCTGTTAATAACTGGGCAGAACACGCACCAAATCCACAATACTCTTCGCAAATAATAAGAGTTAGGGCGAAATAAACTAAGAGGAAACAAACATGTGGTATTCACAAGGTTCAATTACAGCGACAAAGAACAACACAGTGATTACTGGTGTAGGGACAGGGTTCCTTCAGGGTGTGCGCGTAGGCGATGGTATCGCTATCGCGGGAAGTTCATCACTGCATGAAGTGGTTAGCATTGCAAGCAACACACAGCTGACTATCAAACCTGCCTATGCTGGAACTACAGGATCTGGCAAGCAATACGCAGTGGCTCCGATTTTGGGCTATGACAAAGACTTGTCGGATGCTTTTAATCAGTTAAGACTACAGTTTGGGGACCAGCTAGCGAACTTGCAGCCTTGGGCATCGGCTTCTACTCTAGACGATGCTAAGGAGCAGCTGGGGATAAGCTCTTTATCGGAAAATAAAGCAGATAAGGTGCATACGCATACTA
>DASRMS010000069.1:0-2557 GCA_035647835.1 Oscillospiraceae bacterium | reverse complement strand
CGCCGCCCGCCAAGTCTTATCTGACAACAATGCAACAGAAGCAGAAATCAACGCCGCCGCCGACGCGCTGGTCGCTGCTATGTTAGCTCAAAACCCGGCCGTGCTAAATCCGATCATCATTGGAGCTGCAGATCTGCGCATACCTACAGGCACCGCGCTTGACCTTCTGGAAGGTGTCACAGCGCTTGATGTGTTCGGCAATGACCTTAGCGACCGGATCACGGCAGATCCGGAGACGCTCGACACATCAATTGCCCAAACAAGGGAAGTAATCTACAGCGTCACTGACAATTACAATAGAACAGCCATAAAAACAATTACAATCGAGGTTTACAAACCGGAAGTTTTAAAAGGATTACTTGAAGGCGCTATAGCTGAAGCTAAAGCAATTAATCTGAGTTTATACACTTCAAGCACCGCTGCAATCCTGCAAGCTGCAATTACTGCTGCAGATGAGGTCCTGGCAGATGATGAAGCCACGCAGGAGCAAGTTGACAGCGCTGCCGCTGCTCTGACAGCTGCCATAAATGCGTTGATTTTCAAGCCGGCCGTTGGACCCACTCCGCCAGGGCCGCCCGCCGAAGATGAGCCGGTAAGTCCATCTTTTTCGGACGTAACTCCTGACGATTGGTCTTTTGAGTATATCGAGAGCCTCTATGCTCTGGGAATAGTCAGCGGCTACGGTGAAAGCGGTGAATTTAGACCCTATAATAACTTGAACAGGCAAGAAGCCGCCAAGATGATAGCGATCGCTGCCGGCAAAGAGGCAAGCAAGGGTTTTGTCTCCAAGTTTACTGATGTGAAAGTAAATTCCTGGGCCTTTGAATTTATCGCCGCTCTGGAAAAACATGGAGTCGTCTCCGGATACAAAGGAACTGCCGAGTTTAGGCCATTAAAGAACATTAAGCGCAGTCATGTGTCAAAGATGGTGGTCATAGCTTTCGGGCTTGACTATGGTGATGTTAAAAAGACATTCAGCGATATTCAAGGCGCTGACTGCGAAGAGTTTATCAAGATACTTGCCAGCAACGGCATCGTGGATGGTTATAAAGGGACAAGTATATTTAAACCTAACGATGAAATCAGCAGAGCCGAATTCGCAAAAATAATTGATCTGGCTATGAAAGTAGGCGGATAACAGTTACTACATGACGACAAGGCATAATGACGTCATATCGTGGATTTGGCGCTCTCGGCTTAGCATCGTGTTCTTTGTTTTGGGCGCCTTCATCAGCACAAGTCCTTAAAGCATACTAATATAAACATTTCCACCAATGAATTTGCCATAAAATATTCTTTTCTCGAGGGTGCGTAGTTTTATAGTTTTCTGTACCTATGTATATAAGACGTTATTTTGGCGTTTTAGTGTCTGCGTGGAGCAGAAAAAAAGTAGTTTTTTTATGACTAAAGAAACGGTGAGGTGTTAGGTAATGAAGATTAAAAAAACAGTCGCAGCATTTTTAGCGCTTGTTATGGTTCTGGGAAGTACCGCCGCCATTTTTGCAAAAGATTGGTCGGGACAACAGAGTTTCTCAGATGTTAAGAAAAGCCACTGGGCTCACGGTTATGTGGAAAACCTTGCTAATCAGGGAATTGTCAGTGGCTATGGAAAAACTGACAGCTTTAAGCCTGAAAATCCTATTTTAAGACAGGAAGCAGCAAAAATGATTGCTGAAGCGGCAGGTCTCAAAGCCAGCGCCGGTTTCGTATCCAAATTTGTTGATTTGGGTGACGCCGGTGAATGGGCCCTGAAGTATATCTATGCTTTGGAGGAGTCCGGAGTTATTAACGGCTTTGGCGCCACAGGAGAGTTCAGACCAAAAGATTTCATCCAAAGAGGACATATCGCTCTGATGCTCGTACGCGCATTTAATCTTAAGAGCGGTCCGCTGGATGTTTTGATCTCCGATCTTAATCTCACCGGAAATGATAGAGAAGCTCGCGCAGCTATTGAGATTTTGGCCAGCAATGGCATAGTCAGCGGATTTGGCAATACCAATAAATTCCACCCGCTTAATGATATAGACAGAGCCGGATTTGCTAAGATGGTAGCTCTCGCCCAGGCTGCTGCAGCAGTTCAAAAAGCAGAAGCCAGCGGTAACCCTGCTGACATCGCCGGGGCGAAGGCTCTGATTGGCAATCTGCCTGACAATCAAGATAAGGAGACTCAAAAAAGCCTCCTGGACAGACTTGATGAGACTGTCCCGGTAAAAAGCGTTGTTGTTAGTCCGACAACATTAGCTCTGACCGTAGACCAGACAGGCACTGTCACTGCGACGGTCGCACCCGGCGACGCAACAAACAAAACCGTTGCCTGGACAACAAGTAACGCAGCCGTAGCAACTGTCGCCGGAGGAGTAGTGACAGCGGTGTCGGCAGGAGCTGCAACGATAACGGCAACTGCCGGTGAAAAAACCGCAACAGTTGCGGTTACCGTAAAAAATATTCAGCAGGCGGCTCCGGCAGGCCTGGCAGCTGTGCCCCCCACAGCAGCGGGCGGCAACGATGGAAAGATTACCGGTGTAACTGATGCCATGGAATATAAGCTGTCAACAGC
>DASRMS010000068.1:0-9705 GCA_035647835.1 Oscillospiraceae bacterium | reverse complement strand
GAAGATAGTGTACAATTAAGTTCGCAAAAGTAAAAAAGGAAAAACCATCGGTAACTCCGAAAATGGTAAGTGAAAAGCAAACCAGAAAGGAGTTTTAACCGATGGCCTACTCTAATAATACCGTAAGTTTTGAAAAAATGCTAATGAAATTCATGTCAAAATGGCAAAGAATATTAGGATGCGGGGATAGATGTGCTTGACCAAAATTTAAGGGAGTGTGATAATTAATTAGTAATTAAAGGAGGGATTTACTAATTATCAGGTTGTGCTTGCTGATGGCAGCAATTATTGACAAATGAATAGGAAAATTATGTGGAGGCAAATCCTTTAGAGGCATGCTGGCAGTACCAGTTTCATTTTAATGTAGAAATAAGACATATAATTAATATGGAGGATGAGCATGAACAAAGAAAAAGTCATGGCAGCCTTTTTAATCGCCTTACTATTGCTATTAACGATTGGTTGTGCTGCGTTGCCCCGCTACGGTGAGCAGGCCGCCCAGCAACCAGGAACAGTCGCTGACGACATGCCTCCTGCTGCTACAGCTCCAACTGGTCAAATGAAAGTACATTTTATCGATGTTGGCCAAGGTGACAGTATTTTCATCCAAACGCCTCAGCAAAACATCTTAATTGATGGTGGAGAAAGAGGCAATACTGTTGTTGATTATCTAACAGGCAGTAATGTCAACAGCCTGGATCTAGTGATTAGTACGCACCCCCATGCCGATCATATCGGTGGTCTGATAAATGTACTGCAGAAGATTTCAGTTAAAGAGGTTATTGATCCCGGGGTTGTACATACTACGCAAACTTTTGCGGATTACCTGACTTTAATTGATGAGAAGGATATTAAATATACCGAAGGCAGAGCTGGTATGCAACGAGAGCTCGGTGGCGCCCAAATGCAGATCCTTCATCCCTCTGATCCGTCCAGTTCTAATTTAAATGAGGCCTCAATTGTTGTTAAAATAACGTTTGGTCAGGTTAGTTTGCTGCTAACCGGTGATGTGGGACAATCAAGTCTCACGCAAATGTTAAGCAGTAACTATCATTTAAAGAGTACTATTCTCAAGGTAAGTCACCATGGTAGTCATACAGGCATTTCTGCTGCTTTTCTCACTGCTGTTACGCCTCAAGCCGCGGTTATTATGTGTGGTAAAGGAAATTCATTCGGTCATCCTCACCATGAGACCTTATCACTGTTAGCAGCAGGAAAAGTTGATATCTACAGAACTGATCTGCAGGGAACCATCGTGATTACTACCGATGGCAGCACATTTGCGATAAACAATACTACTTACTAGTTTAGGCGGCTCAACGCTGCTGATCAATCTGTGGTGTGTTTGCAAAACGCTCGCTAGTAAGGAGGCTGATGATGAAAGCAGTAATTGATCGTTTTGAAGGTGAATACGCTGTTGTCCTGTTTGGCAACAAAGAAATACAAGTTGACGTACCAAAAGAAATGCTCCCTGCAAAGGCGCAGGAAGGCAGTTGGCTTAATGTTTCTTTTGAGTTGGACGCTAACGCCACAGAGAAACAGGCAGAGAAAATACAGAGCCTACTGGAAAAGTTAAAGAATAAGCACAAGTAATCATAACAAAGCTGGCAGGTTCTTGTGACCTAAATCAAACTCTAGCTACAGAGCGGAATACGCCTGTACCTGGAGTTCTTTTTTCTCCGGATACAGTATTATGTACTAACCCAGCAGCAACGCAGGCAGGATGTTGATTATAGAAACTTGGGTTTTGCCGCGGACTCTTTTTGGCGCTTCCAGGCTGCCACCACTGCACGGAGATATCTGCAGCTGACTTTTTTAGAAGGCATTTGGCAGATCATTAGAAATCACCCCTAAAATCACCTCTATTGTGAATTGACAATCACCCCTGGGATGATTACAAAGGGAAATATTTTTCTTATAATGAAAGTGGAATCAAGCAGGCAATTTTAATAGCAATGATAAACTTGTGTATCAGAAAGAGGGCAGCTGTAAAATAGCTGTGCTTAAATTGTGAGGAGAGATGAGATGAAGAAAGTTCTAATCGGTTGTTTGGTCATTATTCTGATCTTGTCAATTACCGGATGCGGTGTAAAAGACAAAGTGAAGGAAAAGGTCGGAGAAGAGATCGCGGAAAAAATAGTTGAGAATGCCGGCGGCGGCGATGTAGAGATAGAAGGGGAAAAGGTGACTATTACGGGAGAAAGCGGCGAGGAATTTTCCTTTGGTGGAGCCGATTGGCCAACCTCTGCACTGGCAAAAAATATTCCGGAATTTAGGAAAGGCAAAGTTTTCACAGTTCTGGAAATGAATGATTCACTGCTTATCGGTCTGGAAGAAGTAGCAAGAGAGGACTTTGAGAATTACTTAGAGGAAATTAAGAAGACCTTTACTGAACAAGTTTATGATATGCAGTCGGAAGACGGCGTGAGCTATGGTGCGGAAAATAGCGAAGGGATTGGCGTTATGCTTGTTTATACTGGCGAAACCCTTAACATCACGGTAAGAGAAGCGGAAAAGGAGTAAGAGAGGGCCAATTTTTTATTAGATGCACAGGATCTATCAGCAAGCATATAATGTAAAGGCAGCAGTTAGCGTTGACCACCTAGTATGATGTGACGTGACCACTCTTGTAAACTGTAGGGGCTGTTTACATACGGTAACCAACCTTATTTTAAGGGTGGTTGTCATAATCAAGGAGGTGGGATGATGTCCTTTTTTGGCGGGTTTGGTGGTTCTGGCGGCTCTGATAACAATAGTGATTTCCTGCTTTTAATAGTTTTGATAATTATTTTTATGTCGCGTGATGATAATCATCATCACAAGCGTTAAAGTTTACAACAGCAACGCCTCTGGTGATAAGACCAGAGGCGTTGCTGTTGTTGTAGTTAAATTCTAGCCTAACCATCAAATTTTGATAAGGAGCGCTGCTGGTGCTTACTGAGCATGGCAGAGGAAGCAGCTTGATGATCATAGTAGCCTTGACTCCACCTGGGAGTTACTACATCGGGACGGGAGATTTCTATGCCGCGGGCATATTTACTATTAGCTTGTAGTTTAAGGCCATGTTGCCTGACTAATTGTGACAGCCAGCGGGGGTGGTCTTTTTGGCATTTTATTTCCAGAATAATTTCGTGTGGTTGTTGTGCGCGCAAGAAAGGTTCTTCGGGGAAAATTGTTTCCGCACTGGCACTGGAGACATAGCTGTCAAAGGTAATACGGAGGTTGCTATTGTCTCTGGCCTTGAAACCTTGGCGTTGATATTGCACCAGCAGCTGTGGACGCAGTGTTCTTAAGTGATAGAGCCGCGCAAATTCTATGAGCACAGGATTAGTTTCATCTTCTGGCCAATGGTGGGTGTGCATAAATTGATTATAGATAGTGGCGGTGGTAAAGCAGCTATATTTCTCCATGGCTGAGCCCCAGCGTGTTTTTAATTCTACACGTAACGGTGGGTCGCCGACAGGGGAGTCGGTATAGGCACGTACACGAATTTTGATGCGACCATAGTCACCGTTAACTTTTTCGTGGTAAGCTTGGTAGTCATAGGTATCAAAGTAAAGACTGCGCACTAGGTACGAGCCGGTTGGTTTAGTGTAAGGATCCTGTTCCATATAAGGGACGAGGGCATTACGGAATTGATAGTATTGCTGCAGTGTCAGACGATACTTTAGTTCGAACCTCCAGGTTTTCCAGACTTCTTTGCGGGCAAGCATCTAGTTTCATCTCCCTTGACTGTTAAATCGGTAGAGCTAACTGTGGCGCTAGTAAGGAGACGCGAGTAACTCCAGCCAGAGCTTGAATTTCTTGCAGCATGTTAGTGGCGTTTTTTTCTTGTGTGCGCGAGAAACGTAATTCAAAAATAATTTCCCAGTGTTCATCGTTAATTTCGTGGGAGCGCATATGTGCCATCATGGTGTGCTGTTTAATAATCGTTTCGGCATCGGTCGGCAGAAAGTGAGAGGTACCGGAAATGACCATCACAAAGTCTGTGTGATGCGGACGACCGTATTCAAAGAGGTAAAGCAGGGAGACAACTATGGCCAACAGCAGGGTGGAGATTAAGACTAAGGTCCAGTTATTAGTGCCGCAGCCTAAGCCTACTGCAATGACCCAGAAGATATAAACCATATCACGGCTGTCCTTAATGGGGGTACGGAAGCGAATGATGGAAAGTGATCCTACCAGACCCAGGGAGAGAACTAAATCACCTCGAATGAATAACATCACCAAGGTTACAATGGGAGCCAAAAGCACGAGGGTGTTAACGAAGGAATGTTCGTAATTTAAACCGCGATGGGTACTGCGGTAGAGCATGGCAATTCCTAAGCTAATTAAGAAAGAAAGAATAAGTGAAACAAATAGGTTTAATGCCATATCGCCTGAGATTAGTAGTAACTCAGTAAATTCACGCCACATAGTTTGTCTCCTTTCGTGATTAAATCACTATTTATTACCTAGCAGTGAAAATCTCCATTTCTTTAGAACTTAAGTTAAACTTATTTTGGAAATGGTTTGCTACAAGGGCTGGCCTTTTTTCGGCAAAATTCTTTAGCCGCTGGATGTGATACTGCCATTCACTCATGGACCCTCCCCAACGTTTAAGATGTTTAGGCATTTCTGGTTCGATCACACTGGCCATTTCGTCAATGCGTTGGATTACACGCTCGGCAGAAAAAGTATGCTTAAGATGATAAGCACCGCGCTGGATAAACTTTGTTTTGAAGTCTTTATTTTTTAAAAGGTTAACCAAAAGGGTAGTGTAGAGATTACGGCCAACGCCGGTACCTTCAGGATTGGTGACAGAAGCAAGTGTATTGTGATTAACATTAAAGAAACCCCAATCAGTATCATAAACAATCCAACGCCATTTACCTGCATCACTTTTTTCCCGCCAAAAGCGAATATTGGCATTATCGGTGTTAGCAAAGTAGATTTCGGCAAGCCAATAATCGATGAAATTATCTAGGTCCATTTGTGTCTGCAAATAGTCGTAGTTTTCTTGTTTACTCATGTCATGGTCCGCCACAAACTCACGCATAGCTACATAGTGTTTGCTGTCGCCGGCACGTACAATGGTATTGCCTTGTAACAAGTCTATTTGCTGTGGGTTGAGATCATGATTATAGGCAAGAAAGTATTCATTGATTCTTTCACGAATATTGTAAATGCCCCAATATTCCCCGTTAAGATAAACAATGGCAGGACGGTAAGCTTGATAATCTAATGTTGTTTCACTAAGTAAGCTGGTCATCAGGCAATCACGAATTTTACTCATGGTAGCGTCCTGCCCAGATTGTCGCAGCGTAATAGCTTTTTGTGTAGTAAGTTCTTTGTCCGGGAAAAAAGGATATTCTAAAACATCGCTGCCATACTGATTGCGGGCGAAAATATTAAAAGCTTTTTGTGGCATGGCACGACTGTACTGACCGCCGATGCGTAGGCCTACATCAGTACTTAAGCCAAGTTTGCCATTAGTTTCATATAATTGCAGATGGCTGGGTTTTTCCCAGTCTTGCCAGAAGTTAGCACCCACATGCGGGAACTCTGGATCTGCATTGCTGCCAAGGACATAAATTCCCTGCTTTTTATCCCATAAATCCTGCGGATCGATGAGGATGGAGATGACAGTAAGCGGTGTGTTTTCTTTAATAAAATAGGAATTGTTCGCTGTCTTGCTGGCGAGCAGGCCATTAGCAAAGCATTTTGCTCTAATGATTGTTGTTTTGTTCAGACTAAGCGGTGACTTGTATAAGGGCGAATTAGCTGTTGGTTCCTGACCATTTGTGGTGTAGCGAATCACGGCACCTGCTAGAGAAAGGCTAGGGGCAAGCGTTAAGGTGATGGTGTCATCATAAAAGCCGCCTGGTGTTGAAAAGACAGGCTCTGGTGCTCTGCCCGTCAGCGGGGTACCAGTATTGCTGGCACCAGGAGACGGCTGCATAAAAAAATGCCTGCCGTTGGCACCATCAGGATAGCGTCCGGCAGACAGGCCGCTTTCCAGCCTACCTGTTACTAAAGAATCGACTCTTTCACCAGAGGGCGCGGTAAGTAAAATAGTTTCGCCACTTAGATTAAGCTTGAAATTGGTGTGCAGATTTTTGGCGGGGGTACGCCGATCTTTACCCGAAGCAAAGACCAACAAATAACTTTGCGGCTCCATGGTTACTGCAGGAAGCTTCCAGCGGAAAGGCTCTGCTTCTTGATCTGACAAGCCAAAGCCAGCTAAATCAATGGGGCTAGTACCAGCGTTATAGAGTTCAATCCAGTCAGTAAAATCGCCATCTTCGTCATGTAGTGTACTGCGGTTCATAGTTTGTACTTCATTAAGATGTAATTGATAACTTAACGGCAAAGTTGTGCCGGTTAAATTTTTGTGTCCCTGTGTTTCATTGCCTCGGCCAGGGGTGGGCAGCGGGTAGTAGAACCATGCTGTGGAGTCTGGTGACCGCCCATAGGAGACATTCGCAATCATCTGTGAGAAGTCTATTTCCTCGATACTGTGCCCCTCGGCAGTACTAAAGACCAACTGTTCTTGTGTTTGATTTAATTTAAAATTGGTATGTAAATTATGCTTGTCAGCTGTACTGTTTTTACCTGAAGCAAAGACCAGCAGATATTCACCTGGCTGCAGAATAATTTCCGGGAAACGCCATTTAAAAGGGTCATCTGAACTATCTGACAACCAAAACCCTTCTAGATTCTGTTCTGTGTCGCCAGCATTATAGAATTCAATCCAGTCCGATAAATCTCCATCAAGATCCATGATTGATGTTCTATTCGTTGTCATAAATTCATTAATTTGCACATTAATATTTTTGGCAGGTTCCCTGGTAAACTGTTCGTAGCCAAGTGTGGCATTAGCGACACCCGGGGTGGCAGTAAGATAGTAAAGCCACAGATCGCTTGACCTGGGGTGACGACCCCAAGAGACATTGGCATAAAGCGGCCCTAATTCCACACTGTCAATGGGACGCATTTCGGGCGAACTTACAATGAGCGTCTCACCCTCACTTAAACTGAAGTTGGTATGCAAATAAGGTCCTGCGGGGTCGCTGCGATCCTTACCGGATGTAAAAATTAATAGATACTCTCCCGGGGCAATAGTCACAGCTGGGAATTCCCACCTTAAGGGATTAGTGGGATCGTCTGAAAGCCAATAACCTTCTAGGTCTAGACTGGTAGTGCCAGCATTATACAGTTCACACCAATCGGCATAATCCCCGTCTTCATCAGGGATAGTACACTGATTGCTGCTCATGACTTCATTAATGTACAAAGAATGGCTGCCAAAAATATTGCGGCAAAAAATAAGCAAGAACATCAGCAGCACAAAAAACATAAGGAGCAGATGTTTTGCTTGAATTTTTTTACCCAGTCTGCTTGGTGGCTGAGACAAAGTAGAATCCATGGTACACCTCTTAGCAAATGTTGCTTATCTTGTTGGACCAACAAAGGATTTCTAAAACAGACATATTAATACAACATATTCAATTTAACCCCCCTAATTCCTACTGAAAAAGTGAAAATTAATAAATTTTAATAATTAGCACGTTCATTTCCGGATAATGGGGTCAGAAGATTAGACTTCTGCTAAAACATCTTGTACTTCATGGGATTGAATGCGTCGTGGACCTTCTAAAGTTTGAATCAAGAGAAGGCCAGAGTTATGGTCAATAGTTTTAACAATTCCTGTTGTTTTAAGGGAACCGGCTTCGTTTGTACTAATGATGTGCAAAACAACTTTACTGCGCAGTGAAATGTCAAGTAGGCGTTGAAATTCTTGCTTGTTTTTTTCACGCTGGATTACTTCTGGGATAACTGTTGGCTTAAGGGCCACTTGCCGAAACTCGGGCAAGATCAGGTGAGTGGAAGGAAAGCGGGCATGGCTCATTTTTTTACCTCCAAATCGAACATATGTTTGCAAGGTAAGTTTAACATACCCCGCTTTAACTGTAAATAGTAGTAACAGGAAGGTCATATTTACCAAGCTATAAAAACAGGCTGAATAATAAAGAACGCTTAACAAATTGTTAAGATTACTTAATAACTTGCGCTTATTCCCCGGGATAGCAGGTTTGCTGGCCATGACCTCCCCCCTATATAATGGTTTACATAACATATTATATGGGAGGTACATAACTTTGAGGAAAAGTTTTTTGGGGATTTTAACTGCAGTTTTAGTCTTGTTAATGGCAGGACAGGCGCTGGCAAGTCATGTCGTACAGCCCGGGGAAACGTTGTGGAAAATTTCGCAACATTACAATACCACGGTGGCGGCACTCGCCAAGGAAAATAGTCTATCAAATGTAAATCATCTCGAAGTGGGACAAGTTTTGGCGATACCAGGCGCAGGTGCACAGGTTGTGCATACAGTGCAGCCCGGAGAGACGTTATGGAAAATCTCGCAACATTACAAAACGACAGTAGCTGCGATTGCGGCTGCAAACAAAATAGCTAATGTTAATACAATTAACATTGGTGCTAAACTTGTCATCCCCGGAGCAAAAGCCGGGCAAACAAACCTGCCTGACCGCAGCGGTCGGACATTTTCTGCCAGTGAATTAGATTTATTAGCGCGACTAGTACAGGCTGAGGCAGGCGGTGAGTCTTACCAAGGACAAGTAGCTGTGGCAGCAACAATTCTCAATCGTCTAGGCAGCCCTCGTTTTCCTAACACTATCTCTGGTGTAATCTACCAGGTTGTGAATGGATACTACCAATATAGTCCAGTGCTTGATGGCCGTATTAGTCAGCCTGCTGCTGACAGTGCCCGTCGGGCTGCAACGGAAGCTATTAATGGTGCAGATCCTACTTCGGGGGCAACCGGTTTCTATAACCCTCGTAAAACTACTAATCAGTGGGTAAGGCAGCAACCTGTTACTGTTACCATCGGCAACCATGTCTTCTTCAAATAACACAAAAGCTGAAGCGAGAGCTTCAGCTTTTTGCTGTCTATTTTCCATAGGTTGAATTTTAACGCCGTAAGATAATTATTTATCAATAGTGTGAGTTGAACAGGAAGGAAAGTGCAAAACAGTCGAGAATTAGTAATTAATAGAATGAGCTTGGTAATTTGCCTTATAGTTTTTTTAAAATTAAGTTGTTTAGGGGGATTACAGTGCCGTGCCGATTACTATTGCAGGAGCTGTTCAACAAAAAAAAATAGCTGTTGGTAAGCAGGTATCGCTTACCAACAGTCATGCCGACTTAACTTGCCGGGCAAAAGTGGTGGATGTACTGGTGAAGACTCTTCTTTTACAGGTCACAACTCCAGATATGCGCCAGCTTAAAGCTCTGAAGCCGCAAAGTGAAGTCATCATTTCCTTTACTGTCCCTGATGATGCTATCTATGCCTGTCAGGCGACAATCGCTAGTTTTAATGAGGATGCTGCTCTGATTCAGATAAAACAAGCTACCCCGCTCGAACGGCGAGAGCAGCGCCTTGATTACCGTTTAAAAACAGCAGAAATTATTTATATTCTCGCGGAACAGCCAGATAGTCCACTGGGACAGGACTGGCATCAGGCATGTTTGCTGGATATTTCCCGCGGGGGGGCAAGTATTTTAACTTCAGTTGCCCTGCCGATAGGCACAGAAATCAGTGTGTGGATTCCTTTAGATGAAGTTGATCATGTCCTGGAAGCTACAGCGCAAGTAGTGCGTTTGAAGCAGGGGGAAGAAGGACAAGCGATTGCGGGTGTTTCT
>DASRMS010000067.1:0-1368 GCA_035647835.1 Oscillospiraceae bacterium | reverse complement strand
ATTTACCACAAGGCATTTATTTTATCAAAGTAATTGATACAAAAAACAAAGAATTCAAAACTTTTAAAATCATAAAAAATTAAGGAGGACAACAATGAAAAAGTTATTTACATTTATGGTAGCCGTATTTTTAACGGCAACACTTTGGGCACAAAGTCCCGAAAAAATGAGTTATCAGGCAGTAATCCGCAACAGTAGCGAAGCCTTAGTAACCGACACACAAATTGGAATGCAAATCAGCATTTTACAAGGTTCTGCAAGCGGAACGGCAGTTTATGTTGAAACACAGGTGCCAACCACCAATGCCAATGGTTTGGTAAGTTTAGAAATAGGTGCAGGAACAGTTGAAAGTGGAGATTTTGCCACCATAGACTGGGCAAACGGTCCTTATTTCATTAAAACTGAAACAGCAGTTGAAGCACCATTAACAACCTATACCATTACAGGAACAAGCCAGTTGTTAAGTGTGCCTTATGCTTTAAATGCTAAAACTGCTGAATCAGTAACAGGTGGAATTACTGAAACCGACCCTGTTTATTCAGCATGGGATAAAACAACAGGCATTTCAATAACCGAGAGCCAGATCAGCGACTTAGGTAATTATATTGAAACCGAGACCGACCCCAGCGTTCCCATCGGTACCCAAATTGGCGAAATGCAATACTGGAACGGCACAGCATGGGTAACTGTTGCAGCAACCGAAAACGAAGGAGCAAAGCTACAAATGATAGGTGGTGTACCTACATGGATAGGCGGAACACCACCTCCTACACCAAATGTTACCAACCCAACCACCGGTAAAACATGGATGGATCGCAATCTTGGTGCATCGCAAGTTGCAACCTCAAGTACCGATGCTGCCGCTTATGGCGACTTGTACCAATGGGGGCGTGCAGCCGATGGTCACGAAAGCCGTACATCAGGTACAACATCTATATTGGCAACAAGTGATACTCCAGGGCATGGCAATTTTATAACCAATGGCAGTAGTCCATACGACTGGCGCAACCCGCAAAACAATAACCTTTGGCAAGGCGTAAGCGGAACTAACAATCCTTGCCCAAGCGGTTACCGACTGCCAACAGAAGCCGAATGGGAAGACGAGCGTACAAGTTGGAGCAGCAATAACGCAGCCGGAGCTTTTGCCTCTCCGCTTAAATTGCCCGTGGCAGGCCGCCGCTACAGCAGCGGTGGTTCGCTCGGCGGTGTGGGTTCCAGCGGCCTCTATTGGTCGAGTACCGTAGATGGTACCGGTTCGCGGGGCTTGTACTTCAACAGCAGCAGTGCCGGCGTGGACAGCTACCGCCGGGCGTACGGAAGCTCTGTGCGTTGCCTTAAGGATTGACACTTTGATTTATTTGATAATTT
>DASRMS010000066.1:0-1472 GCA_035647835.1 Oscillospiraceae bacterium | reverse complement strand
TGTGTCCTCCATCGTTGACGCGATATCCGCAACCGATTTAAGCGCTGTATCTTTCTCGCCGTCTATGCCTACATACAAGCCGCGCATAATGAACTCGCCGATTCGCGCAAATACTTTTGATGGGGAGTGAATCCCAAAGAGTTTTTTTGCTCCCGTGATGATGCTTGAGAATTGACGCTCGACCCATGACGAAAAGGCGCCCCACGCATTGCTTATGCCATTCTTCACACCTGCAACAAGAGCTGAGCCTATTTCTAAAAACCTGCTTGCAACATTTCCGGCAACGCCAAACGCTTTCTTTACAGCATTCATAACAGGCATGAAAATGTTGTTTTGCACCCATGCCGCGATGTTCTTAAGTTTATCAGTGATTCCGTTAAGCAGGCCTTCTGCAACATACCGCCCCTGTTCTTCCATCACTATGGACGGGGACGCAATGCCGAAAAGCTTCTTAAACCATGTTATAAACGGCGTATAGATATTGTCCTTTATCCATTTGCCAAAATCTGATTTTGATAGTATCCCGCTAAAGAAGCCGTTTATAGCATCGATTCCCGCCTTAATCATTTCCTCGTTAATGCCAAAAAGTGATTCAGCTAATTTCTTTCCAAGCGGTACAGCAATGTTCTTAAAGTTCCATAGCTTTATATTTATCCACGTTTCAACGAATCCTTTAATAAATTCTTCGGCGGTAAGTTTGCCATCTTCGCCAGCCCAGCCTAAAGCTTCATTTGCAATTGCCGTTTTAACAATACCCCATATACTTTTCAGTACCCCGCCTATAAGCAATCCTGCCCCTTCGGCAATCCTCTGTGTAATACCTTCCCAGTCTATGGCGGTTATAAATTCGGCAATGCTACTCCCTAAACTCTCCCAGTCCAGCGTTGATAGCATTTCTATAATCGCATCAAGTAGCCCGCCTATACCATCCGACAGCGTGTTCCCCAATTTGTGCCAATCTATGGTATGGATTGCCCCGTTTATTGATGTCGCTATGCTGGCGCCAATCTGCTTAAAATTGATTTTTTTGATTGTATCGTGCGCCTTTGACACGGCAGCATTAAGCCCTTCGGCAATAATAGCGCCTACGCTGTACCAATCGCCCGATTGTATTGCGGTTTTTAGCTTACCAAACCAGTTTCTTATCAGCTCCGGAAGAATAGAGCCGATCTCCTTTTCTTCAAACATGCTGCTTGGGGACGTGCCGCCGCTGCCGCCGCTGTCCTTCTGGGTAGTAAGGTTATTTAACTCGTCAAATCCTGCAAGGGCGAGCTGTGCCTTGTTCGCAGCCTTAGCTGTCTTGTCAAGCGATTTAGCATAACTTTCATTCTGCTTTTTAGCTACCGTTATTGTGTTCTTCCCTGATAGCATAGCGATAAAGGCCGAAATATAGGTTATAATTTTGCTTAACCAGTTGATGATTTGCGTGACTATCGGCGCGACCGCATTTAGTATGCCCGACAAGGCAACGC
>DASRMS010000065.1:0-1215 GCA_035647835.1 Oscillospiraceae bacterium | reverse complement strand
CAAAGGGCTTGATAAAAACCATAACCGTTTGTGCCTGCTGGCGGGGCTAACGAACCTCATGATCGGTAGGAAATACTTGCTGGCTTAGGGTTAGTGCGCCCTTAATCCGCCAAAACGGCGAATTAAGGGCTAAAAGAGGTGGTTTTACCTCGAAAACGGCCTTTTTTAGCTGTTTTTTTGAGTTTTCGAGTCATTTTCTGAAAAGCTCAATAATAAGCTGAGATTTTCAGAGGTTCCCTAACTCTAAAAATGTAACTTCAAGCTGTTCACGTCTAACGACGTTAGCACGATAATACAAGAAACCTATCAAACGGCTCTGCCTCTGCCACGCAGATCTAATTAGCTCGCAAAAAAACTGTGCTAGCTGCAAGCACTTCAGTTGAAACTGCCGTGACTATACGGGAACCTGAGAAGCATTAAACGTTCAGCCAACATGATTGAGCTAGCTCACCCCTCTTATCAGTCTTTTTTTGCTAAATTCAGGTAGAATGAGGCGGTTTTAAATTTATCATACATTTAAATGTCTAAAGCTATACTAAAACACATCCCACTAGGTATAAATTCTAAACATTTAATTACCGCAGAGCCTTTATGTCTATATCTATTATCGCACTCACACTCCTATGTGTACTTGGCATCGCATCTGGACAAATTCTTTTTAAAAAAGCTGCCATGCACCTGCCCAGCAACCCGCAGCTTATGGATTGGTTGTTGAACGGCTGGTTGATTACGGCGCTTGCATTATACGGCGTTGCAACGCTGCTGTGGATTTGGGTATTGCGACACGCCCCTTTGCATATTGCGTACCCGTTTATGGCACTGGCTTTTATTATTGTGCCATTACTCAGTTATTACTTTTTAGGCGAGCCGCTCACCACTAAAACCTTTATCGGCGGTGCCCTGATTATTCTTGGTGTCAGCCTGAGCGTAGTCCATTAGGAAGATTGGAAAACTCTATGAAGATTGCTGTTGCTATCCCTTGCTATAAAGTTCGTAAATATGTGCTCGAAGTTATTGAGCAAATCCCTGATTCTGTACAGCGTATATATGCAGTGGATGACAAATGCCCAGAAGCCAGCGGCCAGTTTGTAGAGGAGAATTGTACAGACCCCCGGGTCACTGTGCTGTATAACAGCAGTAACCGCGGTGTTGGTGGCGCAGTGCTGAGCGCTTACCGGCAAGCCCTTGTTGATAATATGGATATTGTGGTGAAAA
>DASRMS010000064.1:0-23949 GCA_035647835.1 Oscillospiraceae bacterium | reverse complement strand
GACTTAATCCCACAACAATCTCACTCAGAAACTCTTGCGAATGGTTTCTTAATAGCAGCTCATACTTACGGTCTACAATCTGATCAATTTCACTGATCGTCTGGCGCCCTTTAGGGGAGAGTGTCACTACTACCACTCTTTCATCATCAGTTTTTCTGCAGCGTTCGACAAAACCTTCCCGCTCCAATTTTTTGCACAGGTTAGAGATATTGCCGCCGGCTACACTCATACACTTACCCAGACTGCCTACCGTATGTTCTTCATGCTGCAATAAGTTAAGTAACACCTGCAGCTGCCTTAGCGTTAAACCATGCTTTTCAGCAAGGGGATAAAAGATATTGTTGATATTTTCTGTAATCTCTCTGCTAATATTCCAAAGAGTAAGTTTTAATTCTTTAACTTCCATCGTTTCCTCCAGGCAAGGCTATTTATTAAAACACTTATATATTATATATATTATATTCCACATTAGTTTTTGTCAATAGGTGATTAGGTAATGCCAGAACCATAACTGGCAGCGGTATAACAGCATTAGTAGTCTTTCTTGTATATAATCGCAAGCAAGGAAAAGAATACAAGTAAAATGCTTTAGCGATTGAGGAGACTCATGAAACGTACAGAAGTTGGTTTTTTAGTAATTACACTGGCTACTTTGGGTGGTTTTGCCCTGCTTATCTACTATTCCCTGGTGCAGGTTACACCACCAATGCCACCGGCTGCAGTGGCAGGGAGCGAACTCTGGCAGGAATACGGCTGCATGGAGTGTCATGCGATCTTGAGCAGTGGTGGTTACTCCGCCTTTGATCTGACCAAAATTGCCTCCCAACTATCGGAAAAAGAACTGCGTGAGTTTTTTGCCCAGCCGCCACACATGCCTCCCCATAGCAAAAGAATTCATGTGAGCTTAACTGAACGAGAGGCAGATGAAATGATCGCTTATTTACGCTATGTTAGTGAAATTGATACACGTAATTGGCCTCCACCACCAGTGGTAGAAGAAATGGGCCTTAAAGAAAGGAAAAACAAGTGAAACTTGTTAAGCTATTAAGCAAACTAGTGGCGAGACTCAGGCCTCAACGTGATAGTGAAGCAACAGAGGAAGAAAAGCTTTACTGCTCACAGGTGGCGGCGATACCATATTTTTTGGCACCGCTCGTCTTTCTAGCTCTACAAAGCCTTACAGCCACCTTTGGCGCCCTTGATCTGGTTGTGCCAGATTTACCGATACCGATAAATCTGGAAACAGGGCGGGCTTTTCATTTAAATTTGAGTATTTTATGGCCGCTCTTGGGCTGCATGGGCGCCTCCTATTACTTTCTTGTGGAGGAAACAAAAAGAGAACTGCACAGTCTACGCCTGGTCACACTGCAGTTCTGGATTTTTGTGCTCACAACTATCGGCATTTTAACTTCCTTGATGTTTGGCTACTTACGGGGCATGGAATATGAAGAAGCAGCCTTCCCCTTTCATGTCAGTATTGCCGTTACTCTGGCTATTTTTTTCTATAATGTCCTGCGCTCTTACCTTAAAGCACCCAAGTATCGGGGGCGCATGACCTTACTTGCCATTGTCAGCGGCTCTGTCTTTCTTTTGCTGCTTTATGTGCCCAATATCATTAATTACAATCAACCTACTGTGAGCGAACTTGTCCGCTACTGGGTTATTCACCTGTGGGAAGAATTAAGCAAAGAATTAATTCTTTTTGGGGTACTAGCTGCATTTCTTTTAAAGGTAAGCAGCCTAGAGCGAAAAAGACTGGAAAGAATTCTCTTTGTGCAAATAACGCTGCTGATCATTGGGGCTACCTTTGCTACCGGTCATCACTATTACTGGATTGGCCTACCTACTTTATGGCAGTGGGTTGGTGGTATTTTTAGCGGAGTGCAGATAATAAGCATTTCTTTGCTACTTTACATCCTCTATCTGGGCCTGACACATCTTAATTGGATAGATTTAGACCTGGGCCTTAAGCTTACCTTTGGCTTCATTATCGCCAGTGTCTGCTATCACATTATGGGGGCAGCCTCACTGGGCATGGTTATTGCCCTGCCACAAATCAACCGTTATAGTAGTGCTACTTACTTAACCTCCGCCCATGCCCACTTTGCCCTTTATGGAGCCCTGGGGATGATGGTACTAGCTATCTCTACCTACGTCTTAACGCGTAAAGCTGAATTAACCAGAAAAGAGTATCTGCTAAGCTGGTGGGGGTTTGGCCTCAATAATCTGGGCTTGCTAACCATGGGGGCAGCCTTAACTATCGCCGGTGTTTTACAAACTTATTTGCAGCGGGTAGCAGGAATAGATTTTATGGCTACTATTGCTTTTCTACGGTCCTACTTGTTCATACGCACTCTCGGCGGTGCCTGTTTTGCTGCAGGCGCACTGCTTTATGCCAAGCAAATTCTTTGGTGTTATTGGCGCAATCGTCATTACTTTAATTAGTCCATTTGTGTTAGTGTCTTTTGCTTCTCTACTGCCAGCAGAGCAATAAATTCTTCCACCAGCTCCGGGTCAAATTGGCTGCCAGCGTGGCGACGCAGCTCGGCAATAGCTTCTACATGACTAAAAGCTTGTCGATAAGGCCGAAAGCTTAACATCGCATGATAGGCTTCCGCAATCGCCAGTATCCGACACTCCAGAGGGATCTCTTCACCCTGCAATTGTTGGGGGTAGCCCTGGCCGTTCCACCATTCATGATGTTTAAAAATCCATTCCGCCACAGGCACTAAATCCAACGCCGATAAGGCAATGCGGTGACCAATTTCACAGTGCTGCTCCATTTCCTTTTTCTCTGTCTCAGTTAATCTGCCTCCCTTGTATAAAATCCGGTCTGGAATACCTACTTTACCAATATCATGAAAACGAGCAAATAAGCTGAGGTTAGCATACTTTTCCGGCGGATAATCAAGGTGTTCAGCAAATTCAAGCACTAAATCCCGTAATAAGATAGCATCATTATCTGGCCGATAATCGCGAGACTCTAAAGTATTCATGAGAATCGCAATGGTGGAGCTGGAATCACTAATATTGCGTCGCATTTTTTCACTATACATATTGTTGTCTGCTTCCTTTAATACATCACGCACTGATGTATCTGGTTCACCAATAGCATACCCAAGTGAAATACTGATGGGCAATTTAGGATTGCTCTGATTGTATGTGACAACAGCCTCTTTGATCCGCTGCACTGCATTCTGCACAGTCTCTATACTGCTTTGGGGCAAAAGAATGGCAAATTCATCACCGCCAATCCGGGCCACCACATCATTTTCACGGAAACTTTTCTTCAGGAGACTTGCAGTTTGTTTAATGAGAATATCTCCTGCCGCATGGCCGAGACCATCATTATACAATTTTAAATCATTGATATCTACGGCAATAATACCAAAAGCCGCTTGACGGTTAAATTCAAAATGCTGCATTTGCAGCTCGAAATAAGAACGACTAAAAAGACCGGTCAGCGAGTCGTGCCAACTCATCTGACGCAGCTGATCCTCCATGACCTTGCGTTCAGTAATATCCCGCCCACTTACTAAAACCCCTTTTAGCTCCCCCGCTGTACTAAAAAAGGGCGTATGCACAGATTCAAACCAGAGATAATGCCCGTCAGCATGTCTAATTCGCAATTCAATTCGTTCAGGCTCTAAAGTCTTAGTCACATTCACTGCTGAAGCAAAAACACGCTCGATATCATCTGGATGAAAAAAATCGTTATGGTTATCAGTATTACGGGCACTATTTAGAAGAAATTTGGGTTCATAGCCAAGTAAAGTTCTGTGACTCTGACTGGCATAGTAAAGATTCATCTCAGAGTCAAGATAGGAGACTAAATCCGCAAGGTTTTCCAAGATCAAAACCTGCTGTAGATATTCATTATTCTTTTCATACAACTGCTGCAGCGCCAATGCCACATCACTAAGCTCGTCCTGCTTCGCGTCTAGTGTTTCTGTTTGCAAAACCGGGTTTAGCTGCTTGATTAGGGCTTGTACACGTTGAAGTAAAACCTTGTCGATCAGGGCTAGCGCAGCTAAAAAACAACCCACATGTAAAAGTACTGCCACTATAGCAAAGTAAAGATCGAAATGACGTCTCCAGATAAAAACAAGCAGCATCAGTAGAGAGCTTAAACTAATTGCTCCCAGGCCACGCCGTATTTTAGTAGATAGAACCATCAGCAACACACCCTATCTAATGATATTTAAGGAGGAAATTAAGCTACTGTCTGTGGTCTAAATAGTTACTACGAAAAACTAGGAATACATCTATATAAATTCCTGCAATGACACAATATTCCTGCTCGAATTTTAAATATCGACAAATATCTTGCAAATTAATGACTAAACTCACTTTTGCGCCGCCAAACTTTCTTTTCAACAATAACCTACTATACACAAATTGGGATGGTCGAGAGGTGCAACTATACGAAAAGATACACGGTTTTGTTAATTACAAATCATGCAAAAAAGAGTGCATCTCCTTGCCGAAGACACACTCTTTTTTGCAACTATTTATTTGCTGACCATCTTTCTTCTGCGCAGCAAGATACCAAACAAGAGGCTGCTCATGCCTGCTAGCAGCACGATTGTATCGAAACCGCTGGTAGCCGGAATATCGGGTTTGGGAGGAGTGGGGGGCGTACACTCTTGTGTAGCGGTAAACACCAGTTTTACCCCGAGCGTACTACCCTGATACTCATTACCTGTTGTCGGACCCGGCAGATGAACAGTAAAGTCTAGAGGTTGGTTATCATTAGGTTGAAGCTGCCCCAGCTTATACTGCTGAAAACCACTTACCGGTCCGTGATAAATTTCTTCATCCAGGTATGTAACCGTCATTTCCAGCTGCGGGTAGAGATCGCCTTTACCTCTGGTACCGCTGACTTTAACCATACTCAGGTAGGCCGTAAAAGGGCACTTACCCCCATTACAAATACTCAGACCTGCCTGTTTAGTATCACCGGGATTCATGTTTTTTACATCAAAGAGAGCCGTGTTGGAGGGCTCAAGGCGTAAGCCCAACTCATCACCAACCAGCTCGAGTGCAAAGACAACACCCGGTTTGGCCATCATAGCCAGGCTGCTTATGATCAGCAAGATCCCCAATATCATTGCCACTGAGCTGATTATTTTCCTCTTCATCACGAGTCCTCCCTCTCACACGACTATCGTCTGCTTATAGCAAAAACTATCTTACTCTACTAACTGAATTATGTTATTGTGCAGCTTCTATTTCTGCTACGAGCTTGTTATATTCAGCTTGTAAATCTTGCATTTCAGCAATTGCTGCATCGTCAGTCATATCTGTAATATCTGGTGCAGTTTCAACAGTTAAACCAGCACTTTGAGGTCCTTGAACAGAACCATTAGTTGCAACTGCAGACCAAGGAGCATTATGAGAAAACTGAACTGCTTCACCAATTGCATTGATGGTAAATGTTTTCCCCTGATACTGATTACCCGTGTTCGGACCACTTAGGCATACCTCAAAGAGAAGCGGCACTGTATAGACACCAGGGGAAACTGCTTTGCCGATGAAAGGGAATTTATAGTAGAAATAGCCATCTTTGTATTCCCACCAGAGCCGAAGCGCATGAGGAACAGATATTTCCACATTACCGGTACTCAATTGGCCTTCCCAGGCTTTATCCATCTTAACTCTTAATTTAATTTTTTTAGTGCCAACATTCTTGAAGTCAACGCCCACCCAACTGCAATCCCCCGGATTCCAGTTGTCTGCTTTAAAACATGGTGTTAGGTGTGTTAAGCCACAGGCTTCAATTTCCACGGTTCCAGCTTTAAACACTGCTGGATTAGCTTCGGCAGTATCAGTAAACCACGCCATTGTGCCACCCGCGATCAGAGCAGCCGCCAGTGCCAGTACTAGCACGCTCATTAAAACTCTTTTTTTCATTCTTTTCCCTCCATTTTCTAGCTTACTTTACCCTACTTCTCCGGTAACCCGGCTGCCTCTAATCAAAGGCCCGTAGTTTTGCGTCCCTACCTCACAATAGGTTTGCCCTGAGCGGATTACGACACCAACGACTTTTTACTTATGCTTATCCAGTTTACCACCCCTTTATTTGGTAGCCAGTGTTGACAATCACCTTGATGCAAACTGGTATTACTTACAGGGATGCGGCCAGATATCTATAGCATCATGGGATGCCTGCACAGCCTCGGCTTCAAGATGGATCTGATAGGTGCCACTGGCTGCTTTTTCAGCTAAATAACCTGTTAGGCAGAGCTTAATTTCATTATTTGCGGGTACTGGCTGGCAGTAATACCACCAGGTCACAGTTTTGCCATCTACCGTTTCCGGTTCACCTTTTTGCCAACCGGCAGAGCTTTGTGTAGCAAGCTGCCAGGAGATATTTTTAGCACTGCCACTGTTGGGAACCAGAACGTCAGAGTGGGCGGCTAGATATAGCTCTTGCCCATTGCCCCAACTATAGGATTGGCCTTTTAAATGTCCAGCAGGGTAGGTGCCGCTTAAGGGTATGATATAGGTATATTCCTGAACAGCATTGTGTTCTTTTTTAAAGGGAAACTGACCTGGCGGTGGATTACCATTCGCCACAGTAGGTATGTCAGCAAAATTAGCGGTAACAGCAAGATGAGAAGCTAATAATGCATAGCCCTGCTTCAGCTGATAAGTAACATGCAAGGAATTATTTATTGTCTGCACTATTAAGTCACCACAATACTCATGCTGGCCAGCCAAAAGGCGTACACTTTTTTTGCCCGACCCCACATTATAGGTGAAATACATTGCCCAGTTACCTTGGCCATCAGGGTTAAAGGGGGCACCTTCTGCCCAAGCTGTTTCTCCTTTAGTTTCACGCTCAAGCAGCGGTCGGGCTCGTAACATGATCTTTTTACTGCCTGTGTTTTTTAGTGACCAGCAGAAAGTTTTATTTGTACCTGGCTGCCAAGTAATCTGCTGCGGATCCTGTGGTACGGGTGTGACTTGTGCAGGCAGAACATTTAACTTAACCGTCCCTGCTACCATGGTGGCCGGCTCAGGGGTAGCCGTATCTATAAACCAGGCTGAAGTCACACCGCCGGTAAATAGTATGGCTGCGGCTAAGAAAATGAGGATGCTCCGTATTACTCTGGCTTTCATCTGAAACTTCCTTTCTTTACCTTAATTCTGCCTACATTAACGCTAGCGAGAAGCTAAATGCAAATAAGCTGGTTAAGAGGGGGAATCCGCTTCGACGGCAGTCTCTTCGTTTGCTGCTTGCGACTCTTTGCTTTGTTTCCATTCGGTGTAATATCGCAATATATTGCGCAGCTCTATTAACATGATGATAAAACCAGGCAGCACCACTAACATGATCAGTCCCAATTTAGAGCGACCAAAATGTAAAACGTAGCCTAAATATGGCAGAGCAAAAACAACCTTACCTACTACGTTAGCGGCTAATGCTGGGACTAGATCATTGACGTCATTGGCATCGCCCCGGGTTGTAAAATAAAGCTGACCATTATCATCGTGAATTTCCATCACCCGGTGCGTGGTAAGACTTGCGGCATCGAAAGGTGAACTGTAAGTAATAATGTCGCCTGCCACCACGTCCTGTGCGGCGATTGGTTTAAGAAAAGCTAAACTTCCCATCTCAAAGGTAGGGCTCATGCTGCCACCTAAGACAATATACATTTGGTAGCCAGCAAGCTGGGGCGGCTTGCCTTTGAGACGACTTTGCACTGTGGTAATAGTAAGTAGAACCAACATTAGCAAAAGCAAAGCAAAAACTAAATTACCGCTGATTTGTAAAGCTTTGCGCCACAGCTGGCCCGATTGCTGCTTCGTAGCTTCAGCTAAAGCTGTCTCTTCTTCCATCACTTTACCTCCTCTCGACACAACAGGTACTATTCAACCGACGTTTCTCCTGAGGCCGGATCATCTTTTTCCTCGCTTACTACTTCCGGCTCTGTATGCGTTGCCTCTACAGGCGGAGGAGGATCTGCTTGCTTTGGCTCCTCAGCCGGTGGCGCCTCTGTTTGAGGAGTATCTTGTTCAGCAGATGCTGTCTTCTCCTCTGTATCTGCCGGCGGTGTAACCGCTTCTTGTGCCAGTGTGACCAGAAGTGTTGCTGACACCTCTTTATTGCTTTGTGCTACTGCTACCACAGTTACGGTGCCAGCGTCAGCAGTAGTATTGACAGCAAGGTCACCATTGGCACTGATGACTACACCAGCTGCTTCTTCTGCTAAGGACCATGTAACTTCTTCATTTTTCAGCAGCTGATTATTTTGATCTTTCACTTCGACTGTATAAGCAGCACTAGTGGAAGTAGGTGATACTGGAATAAAAATGTTAACAGGGCCACTGATTTGCATGGCAGTAACCACGGGTGCAGCTTCTGCTCGCTCTTCATCTTGCGGTGTTTCGACTGGGGCTTCCTCCTCGTTAACCGGCTCTGGTGGCAGCACCTGTTCTTCAAACTCCAATATGCCTGTGCCAGTAAACGAGAAATGATCCAACCCGCCTCTGTACCCTTCACCAGTAATAGTCAGGGTTTGCGCCGCAGCTTGATCCAGCGCCTTAAACCAGGCCACTAGTTCAGTCCGCGTAAAAGCAACACGTAAGGTATTGGCAGCTATCAATTCACCTTGCTGGGCTTTTGTCGTGTGACCCTGGTAATGAAGCTTCAGCGAGGGCAGAAAAATATCGCCTGCCACAAAACGGCCCTGCAGCTGCAGGCGCGCCCAGACAATTGGTTCTGCCGCCTCCTCTTGGCCAGTTTGTAAATCAACAGCTGCTGCGGCTTCTTTAGTTAACTTCGGAGATACTGATTTTTCTGCCATATTTTCGATGACCATAGGAGCTTCAAAGTTCATTTTAGCATCAGCTTTCGCTGATCTATCTACTTTAGGTACGATGAAGGTAGTTTTTACTGAACTATCTTCTGCTGTAAAAAACGCATCTGTCAAGGGAACCCACACGACCGAAAAAAACATTGCAAAAAACAGAAGAAGAACCAGTGCCTTCTTAAATATCCTCCTGCCGATACTCAGCTTTGGCCATGCTTGTTCTTTCTTAAGCCGGCGCGGGTGCGAATCGGGCTTTAGTTTTGTCACCATGGCTCCCCCTTCCAACAGCTCAATCATTTTCTAATCCATGTATATAGTTTTTTATGATATTTATAACCTGATTTTTTTGTTTATTATTGCTCTCTTTTTTACTATTGGAATGTTAGCTACACCGACAAAAAAGAACGGTCTTGACCGTTCCTTAACCCTTTCCTTTGGCAGAGCAAGGTACAAAAAAAAGCATAAAAAAAGGAACGGTTATAACCGTTCCACGTTTATTTTTGCACTTAAGTTAATACACAAAGAATGCAGGCGCATGAGTTAGTAAGCTGCAGCGTTACTACACTCCTATTAAGGCGTAGCGCATAATCTCCAGTGGTGCTTCTGTGCCTGTAAAAAGTGTAAAGGCGCGGGCACCTTGGTGCAGCAGCATGCCCAGACCGTCAAGCCTGGGACTGTTTAGTTCTTCAGCAAGAACAAGGAAATCTGACGGCATCTTGCCGTAACGGAGATCATAAAACAGCGCTCCTTGGGCAGCTGTTAGGTTCAGCAGCCACTTATCATCTTGGCGAAAGGGAATAGAAAGAGTATTGACAACCAAATCGACGTTGGCAAGATCCGGGGAGCTATCAGGTATTAATTGTTGACAAGATGCTTGTGATCCTAAAAAGTGGGCCAATTTTTCTGCTTTAGCCAAGGTGCGATTAATGAGGACAATTTCTCTGGTACCGTTATCTAGCAAAGATGCGGCTACAGCACGTGCGGCGCCGCCAGCACCGAGAATTACAGCTTTTTTAGCGCTGGGATTAAAACCGGTTTCCAGAAGAGCGTCAATAAAGCCTTGCCCATCAGTATTGTAGCCAGTCAGGACTCCAGCCCCATTAACAATGGTATTAACTGCACCACAGCGAACAGCAGATTCAGCCAGGTGGTCAAGGTAGGGGATCACTGTTTCTTTATGCGGCACAGTGACATTCACACCACAGATGTTAAGAGCCCGGATTGCTTCAACGGCACCTGCCAGCCGGCTTTTATCAACTTGAAAGGGTAGATAAACATAAGGCAGTTGTAAATATTGAAAAGCTGCATTATGCATGGCTGGTGATAAGGAATATATTACAGGGTCACCTAAAAGCCCTGTAACTTTTGTTTGACTTGTTATTTGCATAGTTCTCACCTCGACAAAACTATTCTGCAGCATAGCAAGAAAATCCTCTCTTACACAGAGAACCGTTAACACATTGGCAGCAGTTGTTAGCTATTTCAGCATCTCAGGACCATTCACTACACTTGAAGTGCGATAATCATGCAGCAGGACGTACTGGTGAACACAGTTCGCCCCTACTTTTTATGATAATTTTGCCATAAATAAAAATAAGCCGTGCGGCTTATTTATTTTCGTCCTGCCAGTGGAAAGTAAACTCTTTTGTTTGCGTGTTAATTGTTATATTCTGTAGTGTGAAATTAGCTGTTTGCTGCTCCTGTTTAGCTTGTTGATAAGCTTCCTTTAAGCGTTGCAGATGCTTTTCCATATCGTACCACCTCTGCCGGTAGTGTTACCCAGAGGTAAAAGTTTATACATGGAAAAAGCTTGTTTCCTACCGTCGGAGAAATAATTTTTCCAGCAGGCGCATTAGTTTGGTGCCAATAAATTCGTGCCTACTGATGGGATCAACCAGGATTGTATACATACCGGCACGATTGCCGCCCAACACATCGGTAAACAATTGATCACCCACCACCGCTAGTTCGTGCGGCGCTAAATTAAATTGGGCAGCAATGCTGCGGAAAGCACCACGCCGGGGTTTAATCGCTTTGGCAACACAAACTACACCCAGTTGAGCCGAAAGATCTTCTACCCGTGCCGTGGAATTGTTAGACACAATGGCGATTTTCAGGTTAGCATTTCGTACTTCACTAATCCATTGTTCCACAGTTGGTTTAAATTCAGAAGAACGCCAGGCTAAAAGGGTGTTATCCAAATCGGTAATGATTCCTTTGATGCCATTTGCTTTTAGCTGATGTAGATTGATATCGTAGATGGAATCGACCATCTCATTTGGTTGCAATAGTTTCATTACTCACCTCAAAAATATAGATACCCTTTATTATAGCATAGAAAGCAGGAATTGGAGAAGAAAAAAAATAAAAGCTAACCGCCCTGGGAATTAGCAGTAGATTAAGCCCTGTAAAGCGAGGGAGACTTCGGTGGAAGTCTCCATTAACAATTATTTAACTATGCTTTAGTGTGGCAGCTTATTTTGATTAGGGAGCTGCTTAAGATAACCCATAAAAACAGCTGAGATGTCTTTAACCTGTTCCGGGGGAGCCACATCTGCTGTATACTCACCCATATTAAAGAGAGTATCAACAGCTTTGCCATGCTGTTCCTGAACCCTTTGTTTGCAGGTATTAAGCAGGCTGTAGAGCTCGGGGTCAATAACTTCTGAAGAAGCAGTTTGGTAAACACTTAACATATGCTTACAGTGAGCAATCATATCGTAAAGACGATCTAAATCATTGATAGTTTGGTCTTTCGTAAAATTGATAGTAACTTGTTTGCCAATTTTTTGGGTACCTGTTTCCGTGGTAATAGTAGCATTAGGATCCACTTACTACACCTCCTTGGCTTTAGCATTCACATAATTAAGCAGATCTACAAAGTTGTCCTGATGTGTGCGGCTGCTGGCATCATGCAGCTTGGCAAGATTGGGGTCTACAGTGTCCTTGGCATAGGCAGCACAACGCTTTGCCCCTGCTAATTCCCACGACAGAAAGTCCTTTAAGTAGTTTACTTCTTTAGTTGATAGATTCAAGTTTAGGCCTCCCTTCTTCTCTTGCTAGTGTTTGTTAAATAATATTTGCTATGCATAACATTCAGTTTAGCCACTTCACAGACTGAGCAATATTATAAATGTTTATAACTAGTACTTGCATAACCTGGCAGGATTAACAAAAAAACTGCTTGTAATCGCACGATTCTATTTACAGGAAGATAAAAACGCCGGCTTAACCAGCCGGCGCTATCTGTACTATAGTCGTATTTTGTGGTTTAGGGGGCAATAATTTCACGGAAACGCCTCTCTGCAATCTTGACCATAATCCCATAAGGTAGGGCCGCCAACAGCAGTGAAGAGGCAACAACACCGCTGTAGATAACGAAATCACTATACTGTTGCTGCAGCATGTACATGGCAAACTGATACATGAGATAGTAAAGAACGCCCGTGGCCACCATGCCAAAGACTGCGTTGAAATTTTGCTTTATGGCCGCCTGGGGATTAGACCAGGTCAGATAGGGGCGAAGCAGATCAATTAGTAAACTGACGGTAATGGACGGTAAAGTAAGGAACATGCCAACCAGGCTGATCAGAATTAATTCTTGGTTCGTCCAATGGAAGAGCAAAAATGACGCTAAAAACACTAAGGGAATACCCAACAAGGACAAAAGTAGTGAATAGATAATTTTACCGTTAATCTGTTCTTGTGGGACCACAGGCATGACCTGAGATAGCCAAAACTGCTTACCCTCACGGGAAAAAGAAGTTGAGGCAGCCGGGGCAAAAGCAGCCACCAGGGCAATGGAGGCGGCAGCCCCTAAGTTCAGATAAAGAGGCGCTAGTGTCTCTAACATGGTGAGGATCGGCTCCATGGCGTTCCCCCAGATGAGTGGTAAGAACATGGCCAGAGGCATAATTAAGATCACGGCGACACTATTAAAAAAGTAAATAGGTGTACGCAGCAGCACTTTAATCTCGCGTTTGGCAATCGCCCAGGCCGGAGATGAAACCTGCGACATCGCTTTTGCCAGGCGGTCGACAGAAATATCCCTGCGTGCCGTTACTTCATCACCGCCAATCAGCCCTCGATAGAAAAGACGGTCGCCGAGATACAATGTAAGCATAACTCCCATGCTGGTCAGGATAACAAACATGGCCAGATTCAACAGTGCAGTAGTCCCCTCTGCCGCTAAAGCACGGGTCGCCCACAAGGCCGGCGGATAGACACGGGAGATCAGAGTGGCCAAACCCTCCTTGGCAAAAAGCAAATTCATTAATTCTTCCTGCGTCATCGGCTCCAGTTTGGTCATAAAATAGTTAAAACCCAAGACAGCTGCCAGCATCAGCATCATGCCCAGGTAACGCAGTAAGTCTTTCCTTTTGCCCAGATTAGTAACCCGCATCAGAAAAAGAATGGCAGCGGAAATAATGGCAAGGGGGATGATGGGCAGCAGTAAAGTAAGCAGTATACCAACCAGCCAAAAATAGGGGCCGGCATTTTGCCCTGTACCATAAAAATAGAGAGCCGGCAGCATAAATGGTAAAACCGTAAGATATTCCTGTATGACCACGGTGCTAAATTTAGCTCCAATAATCTCATGGGGCAAAAAGGGTAAAGGCACCAGCAATGCTAAATCACGGGAAAAATAGAATGTGGCCATGATAAAGGGAATAGCAAAAAACAGTACCAACATACTGACGGCCACGATGGCGAAAGTGAGTATAAATTCGGGTTGGCCGAGGGAGTAACCGCTTAAATAAACTGTTTCAAGGAAATTAATAGCGAGAAAATAATAAACGGGTGCTAAACTGACAAGAATAAATAGAAGTAGCGCGATCCCGCCCAGAATCTTTTTCTTATCGTGCTTAGCATACCATTTCAGGGCGGACCAGTTGAAACTGACATTTAACTGCATTTTAATTAAGGTTAAGAGTCTCATGCTTCCGTCAGCTCCAGGAAGATTTTTTCCAGCGAACCTTCGTTTTGCGCCTGCTGCTTTAGTTCATCCATCGTACCGCAAGCAATCAATTGACCGCGGCGAATGATGCCAATCCGGTCACACAGCTTTTCTGCCACCTCCAAAACATGGGTAGAAAAAAAGACTGTTTTGCCCTGGTCACAATGCTCACGCATATATTCTTTTAAATTGTGCGCTGATTTAGGATCCAGACCAACCATCGGCTCATCGAGAATGAATACTTCAGGTTCATGTAGTAGAGCACCAATCAAGACAATCTTCTGGCGCATCCCATGAGAATAACTTTGGATGAGATCCCCTACCGCTTGCGTCATTTCAAAAAGCTGCAGGAAACGCTCCATTCTTTCTTTGCGCTGCTTGGCCGGTACGCGATAGACATCTGCCAGAAAGTTTAAGTATTCCAAGCCTGAAAGTTTTTCATATACCTCCGGGTTATCGGGCACATAGGAAAGTGAGCTTTTGACCTGCAACGGCTCCTGCTCAATGTTATGACCATTAATGGTAATCGTACCACTGTCAGCTTGTAAGAGACCTACCATCATTTTAATGGTAGTCGTTTTACCCGCTCCATTTGGCCCTAAAAAGCCAAAAATCTCTCCAGGCCTGACAGACAGGTTTAGATTATCAACTGCTTTAATGGCGCCTTTATTATAACTTTTGGAGACACCTGCTAGCTCAATCATCTGGCCAACCTCCTTATAGATTTAGTATTAATGTCCTCTTTATTTATTCTCGCACAGCAATATTATTCCTTTTAAGGATCTGTTAAATTATCGCAATGCAGATTACAGCAAAGTTATGACTATGGATGATTTATATTTTAGGAGGTACGGGCGCACAAAGTGCCGCCCCTACGAAGTAAACAAAGCCGGCTACACCACGATAGATCTACCATAAAGCAGCTCCCACTTTAGCGGAGCTGCTTGTTATTTTACAAAGTTTATTTATTTAAATAATAGCGCAGCGCTCGTGGTGTTATACCTAATAGTTCAGCAGCTTTGACTTGATTATCATACGTTTCCTCCAAGGCTTTAGCGATGATTTTTTTATTTAGCTGGTCATTCCATTGTTTAAAGCTATCGTAAAAATCATTAAAAGCAAAGCCTGCTTTGAGCCGCAACGTTTCAACCAGTTTAGCCTCAAACTCAGCTAAATGCTCTAGTAAGTGCTCTTGCTGGGGTTGCAGAACCACGGGAACTGAAGCTGCAGCTAGAGCGCCTTCTGCCGGGACTGTAGGAGCTTGCTCTTGCGGGCCAGCTGGCGTTAGTGCCGGCTTTTCTGGTGATGCCGGTGGAGGTGACGGCAGTTCTGGTGTTGGCTTTGTTGGTGGTTCCGATTCAAGCTTAGGCGTTACTGTGGCTTCAGGCAGATGATGTTTTTTCTGTCTGATTCTCTCCGGCAAATCTGCCACGGTAATTAAGGGACCGGAACTAAAAACTAAAGCTTGCGAAACAGTATTTTTTAGTTCGCGAATGTTACCTGGCCAAGGATGCTCTTGCATGACAGCTAAAGCCTCTTTGCTAAATCTTTTCACCGGAGTTTGTTTAAGTTTATGTTCCCTTTCTAAAAAATAATTGATAAAAAGAGGCAGATCTTCAGTGCGCTCCCGCAAGGGGGGGATGGTAAAGGAAGCTACATCAAGACGATAAAATAAGTCTTCACGGAAATGACTCTCTTCTACTCGCGTTGCCAGGTTGGCGTTAGTGGCCGCAATAATCCGCATATCCACCTTGCAAATATCTTCACCACCGACGCGTAAAAATTCGCCTGTTTCCAGAACACGCAGCAGCTTAACCTGAATCGCCAGTGAAGCCGAGTCAATTTCATCAAGAAAAAGCGTACCCTTATGAGCAAGTTCGAAGATGCCGCGTTTACGACTGATGGCACCGGTGAAGGATCCCTTTTCATGACCAAATAGTTCACTTTCCAAAAGGCTTTCACTAAAAGCACCACAGTTACAGGCGAGAAAGGCGCGGTCATTGCGATGGCTAATGGCATGGATATAACGTGCTAAAACCTCCTTGCCGCAACCCGTTTCTCCTTGGATAAGTACCGTAATATTTTTTGTGGCTATTTTCCGGGCTGCCGTCAAGAGGCGCCGCATTTTCGGCGACTCACCAACGATAAAGGTTAGACCATTAATTTCAATAATGGCCTCTGCTGATTGTGTGCTGACACTAAGCGCCCGCTCCAGCAGTTTTTCCATTTCCTCAATATCAACAAAGGGTTTTTCCACATAATCAAACGCTCCGTATTGAATAGCTTCAATTGCTGATTTGACTGTGGAATAACCGGTGATAATGATCACTTCACATTCAGGCTGCTGTTCTTTAATCTTTTTGAGGATGGTAATACCATCACTATCTGGCAACTTTAAATCAACCAGGGCAGCATTGAAGCGAGTAGAGTCAAGCTTGGCAAATGTTTCCCGACCTGTCTGAGCCGTCTCTACTTCATAGCCTTTGCTTTTTAACAAATAGGTAAAAAAATTGCAAACTTCTTGATCATCATCAACTACTAAAAACTTTACTTTTTCAGCCATCGCTTCACCTCCTCTCTCTGCAGATGCTAACAGTGAAGGGAACTGTTACTCTGTCTTACCAATTGGTAGGATTAAACTAAAGGTACTGCCTCCTCCCGGTTTACTTTGGACATCGATTAAGCCTTTATGAGATTGGGCGATGCCCAAGCTGACGGAAAGACCTAACCCCGTGCCCTTACCTATACTTTTACTGGTGTAAAAGGGATCAAAGATATGGGGGATCAGGGCTGGATCAATGCCGCAGCCATTATCCACGATATCTAAAGCCACAAACTTATCAGGCTGCACCCTCGTTCTTATTTCAATCACGCCATTACTTTGTACTGCTTCGTTTTGCCGACCATATTTGCCTTCAATGGCATCTTTAGCGTTGAGAATTAAATTGACAATTATTTGCTCTAAACCTTGAGCATTACCGAGGATTGCCGGCAGTGGTGCAGAAATATTTTTGCGAACCTCGATACCGCTTTTCTCAACCTGATATGCTAATAAGGAGTAAGCCTTCTCAAAGACTTGATCCAGGTACAACCATTCAAATGACAGTTCATCCTGACGGGAAAAAGTGAGCAAATTGCGAATAATGCCCTGGCAGCGTACGCCACAATATTGGATATCTTTAACCAGCTGATAGTGGGGATTATCTTCAGCAGTTTCACGCAACAATAATTGTGAATTACCCACAATAGCTGTTAAGGGACTATTTAGTTCATGCGCAACACCGGCAGACATTTCCCCCAAAGAAACAAATTTAATGGAGTCGACAATGCGCGTCACATCTTTAGCATAATAAGTAATGCCGTAGGGTTGTTCCTCCTCTGTATAAGAAGGATAGACATAGATATCTAAAATACGGTTGAAGCGAGTTCGCGATTGGGTGTAAGCAGTTTTTTTAGTTTGCAGAACCTGTTCGCCTAAACAAGGATTACACTTGCTATTACGCCCGTAAAACATTTTATAACACTTCTGACCAATAATTTCTTCTTCCTTTAAAGTGAAAAAGTCTTTAGCCGCCTGGTTAACTTTCTGTATTTCCAAATCCTCGTTGATAAAAACAAGTAAATCCGTTACTGCGGAAAATGTTATTTCCCATTCGTGCTTATGCTGCCAAACCTCATTATACAGCTCCATATTCTCCAGGCAGACGGCGAGCTGGTCGGCCACTTGGGAGATAAAGGAAAGACAATCATCATCAAATTCTTGTTGGCTGACTAACTCCAGGATGCCAATAATTTTTTCTTTAACCAGCAAGGGGATAATGACTTTAGACATTGTCTGCTGCTTAACTAGTGCTGCATCCTCAGGTAAGGCTTGCACCGCTACATTGTTGGCCAAGATTGGCTCTTGCTGCTGGAAGACTCGCCGTAAGAATTGTGTCGTTTGACTGTTCTCAGCCTCCAGGTCCTGCTGAAGCTGTTCGGTCTCCAAAATGCTTTCTTCAATTTTATTTTGTTGTTGCTCATCTTGATAAAAAGTTACTCGTTTTATTTTGCCGTCATTGCTCACAATATACAGACTAAGTAGATCAAAATAAACAAGCGTTCGCATCTTGGGAATAAAGTTTTCAATAATCTCATTAAGAGACATATTGACGCCAATACTTTTAGCCAACTGATTAATAATTTCCAGTTGAATATTTTTCTTTGAAAGCTCGTCGATTTTTTTCTTTAGTTCCACATAGTAAGATTTTTTGGAGCTATGAATTCCTGTTAGCTTTTCGATCAGCGTGGTTTTATTTGTAATAACCATCTTCTAATCTCCTTAAGCAAATTATAACGCCTGATAAAAAATACTCACAATCCCGTCTACGTCCACATCTCGCGGGTTGGTAATATAACACGCATCATTAATGGCATTTTTACTAAGTTCGGGAATAACTTCCTTGGGCAAACCCAGGGCTGAAAGCCCACTGGGAATCCCCACATCACCTGCCAGTTCCTGTACTTTTTCGATGGCTTGCTTGGCAGCATCCCGCGCTGACAATTTACTGGTGTTCGCACCCATAGCCTCTGCAATAGCACCAAACTTTTCAAAGGAGGAAATCATATTAAAACGCATCACATGGGGTAAAAGAACTGCACTGATTTCCCCGATGGGCAAATCCAACAAGCCACCTACCTGGTGTGTCATGGCATGTGTCAAGCCCAAGACGGCATTAGATAGGGCAATACCTGCCTGTAGACTTGCTTTAGCCATGGCTACTTTGGCATCTTCATTAACTTGACTGGCGACTGACGCCCGCAAATGATTAGCAATTAACTTAATTGAATGAAGCGCATGTACATCTGTCAAATCAGTAGCCGCCAGTGATAAATACGCTTCGATGGCGTGGCTGAGTGCTTCCATGCCTGTGGTGGCGGTAACCCGACTATTAACTGTAGAAAGAATCAGGGGATCGGATATCGCAATATCGGGAACCAGTGATTTAGAAACAATCGTCATTTTTATATTACGTTCACTGTCAGCAATAATAGAAAACTGTGACACTTCAGCCCCCGAACCGGCTGTGGATGGAAGAACAATCAGTGGTGGCAAGGGTTTTTGAATTAAATCGATACCCTCGTAGTCTTGTATTCTACCACCGTTAGTAGCCAAGATAGCTACCGCTTTAGCAGCATCAATCGCGCTGCCGCCGCCAATTGCCAAAACGGCATCACACTGTTGTTGCAAATAAAGAGCTGCTCCTGCTTCTATTTCAAAATCTTTCGGATTCGCACTAAAATCTGACCAAATCCTGTAATCTAAATTTAGTTCATTGATGTATGGGAGGCACTTTTCGACCCAACCAAATTTAATCACGCCGCGGTCAGCTACTAAGAAAATACGTGAAGCTCCCAGCCGATAACAACATTCGCCTACTTGATTGATTGAGCCACTGCCAAAGATAATTTCGGGTGCGACAAATTTACTGATATACATCTGTCATTACCTCCTCCCTAACATTGTTATTTTCCTCACAAAGGATACATTATCCTGCTAAAGGATGTCTAATTATTTGTATAATGAGAAAAGTTTGTCCCTTTTTAGTGCCGTTAAAACTATTCCCGCGGTCTTGACTGTAAACAAGATTCTAATGTGCTCTTCTAGACTATGCAACTATAAGTTACCAGACAACTCTACCGGCAGGAAAAGTAAGAAAAAGTGCCTAAGAATGCTATTTCTTAGGCACCATGGCGACAAACATTTTTTAGGCAGTACATTTTAACCATTCTTCGAGTTTTGCTTTTTCCACTTTTACTTCGCCGTCGCTATGCACCACCGGAATAGAACCGTTTTTGATTAGTGAAAGTGTTTTGCTATGACTGAGCTCAAGGTAATCAGAAACCATGGCCACAGTCAACAAGTCGGGGTAGTCATTCAAGTTCTTTTTCTGTGCTGCGACATCAGGAAAATGAAGCGGTACGGCAGCGGGGATAGCTTCTTGTGCTTGTTCTGCTACTTCGATGATTTCAGGCTGTAGAGCATACCCTAGGTTGAGCTCCATGATGCGTTTACATGTCACTCTATTTTCTTCTGTACAACCAATGTGCTCAGCTTCCACTTTATTAAAAGTTTGCGCAAAAGCACCGGCGCTGCAGAACATCACCCAACCATTTAACCCCTGATATTCTCTCCAATGTGGACATTTAACCGTATTATCCATTGAGACTACTCCTTTCTTACTTTAAGGTTCTTAAGAATGCTGATGGTGGGCTGGGGCTGCTTTGACCGTTGCGGCAGGTTCTTGCTTAACAGTCGCAGGACGTAAATAAGCGTTGTAATAAGTTGCTGCTACGAAGACAATTCCACCAATCATATTACCAATTGTTACAGGAAGCAGGTTTTTCACAAGGAATGCTGACCAGGTTAAACTTTGTAAAGCTTCCGCACCGATGGCGGCAACGATTGCTTCCTTACCAGACAATAAGATTCCCATGGGGATAAAATACATATTGGCCACTGAGTGCTCGAAACCCATGGCTACAAAAGCAACTACAGGAAGTGCGCAGCATAACAGTTTGCCAATAGCATCTTTAGCCGACATTGATAACCAAACAGCTAAACATACTAACCAGTTACAAAGGATGCCTCTTACTAAAGCTTCGGAGAAGGGAAGGGCCACCTTACCAGCGGCAACATTGACAGCTTTAATGCCAACTGCTGTACCATTAAATTTCCAAATACCGGAGTAATAGACTAACAGGGCAACAGTAATGGACCCGACGAAGTTAAAAAAGTAAACTGTGACCCAGTTACGCATAACCTGGCTGATAGTGATTTTTTTATCAAGCAAACCCGCAGTCATAACTAAATTATTACCTGTAAATAGTTCTGCGCCACCGAGAATAACCAGAATGAGTCCTAGTGAGAATACTGTGCCGCCGACGAGACGAGTTAGCCCATCACCAAAAAAATTTGCTAAATCGTTGGTAATAACAGTGTTTAAAATGCCGGCCATGGCGATATAGGCACCCGCAAGAAAGGCAAGCACTGAGAGCGGGCGTGGTGCAATAGCTGCTTTTTTCTCTGCTGCACCAACGCAACTTTTGGCGATCTCGCCAGGTGCATTGAATGCTGAAGGTTGAACTACCGGTACAGCGGCACCACCAATATTAAGCTGCATGGTACCTAAACATTCTGTTCTTTTCTGCTCCGTACAACCAATTTGTGCTAAAAACTGTGGATTGACCGGCTGGTTAAAAGCTGCAAGTTCACAATATGAGATACCGCCGGAAACTGAATCGTAATCCTGCCAAAACTGACATCTTTTTGACATTTTCTTTCACCCCTTTTATTACTTATCTCTTTTTTTGTCTTCACCCTTTATCATTGCAAGAGTTGTGCCAACTTTCACAAGAGCATAATGGGCAGGGGTCGCCCTATTTTTTGCCTAGTTACTGTCAGTGTTACCTATCTACGTCACTTTAATACCTTTTTATTGTTGCATTCAATACAAGTTTACGCACTTACGTCACAAGACAAGTTACCTATTTACGTCACTACTCACAAAACCTGCCTCGCACCCCGATAAACTTACATCACGCTCGCAGAAACCTACATCGCTACCTTTAAAATTCGTCACCACCTCTACAACAGTAGGGAACGGTCTTGACCGTGCCGCTCCCATCCCTACCTGCAAAAAGAATTGTAATAAAAAAGCCGCTAAGCGGCTTCATAAAAAGATAGGTTCTTAGGTTAAACCTGACCCCAAGTTATTGGCTAATCCCTTGTAGAATAAACTGTAGCATCTCCGGCATGATCTGCTGTTGATTACCTTGCGGCCAAAAAATTTCACCTGCACTAAGGTTATGAATGATCGCCATGATGGCAGCGGCAACTATTTGCCTATTGTGGGTTCGGAACTCGCCTTCAGCAATACCGGCGTGCAATACATCGATGTATTGTTTCTCTATCTGCTTGACGGCATGCAGCAGCTCTAAAGCCTGCCCTTTGACAGGACTGCGTGACATTTCCGGCTCATCCCAAAACAAGCGCTGCAAAAGCATCATCTTACCACGCACCGTCTCGTAGTGCGCCGTTACCATTGCAGATAGACGCTGAAAACTTGTCCCTGTGACAGCAGCGGCAGCCTCTGCCATAATTGTTGAAATCTCATCAATGCTGGCTAAAAAAGTTTGCTGAATCAGCTCTTGTTTGCTATCAAAGTAAAGATAGACGGTTCCTTTCGCTACCCCGGCGGCCGCCGCCACTTTGTCGATAGTAATCGTACCACTTTCTTCTAATAAACGTTGACAAGCAGTTAAAATAGCCAGACGCTTATCATCCACTTTTATTCCCCCTAGTAGCAGCATAATACGGCTGACTTCATAGTCAGTCGCAAAAAAATTATATCATGCTTAGCCTCGATGTCAATAAGCTGCCAAAGTGTCTCTGCAAGATGTGCTTACAACTTTTTCCGTTTATAATTTTTTATTAAGAACTTCATAGAACTTTGCTTTTATAATGATAACAAGTAAAGTTCGAAAGGAGTTGTGCATAATGTCAGTAAGATGCGAATTGGAAAGACAAATCTGTGATGCAATAAAGGACGCGCCATTCCCCCTAATGTCGCCGGACGCTTTGGTTTCAGCCTTCCCCCTGGGTATCGAACATATCTGCCGTTGCGGAGAAGCTGAAGTGAAAGTCAGCGAGGTCAAGGAAAAAATGAAAGATGAGGACTTTCCTCTGACCACAGCTGAAGCAGCTGCTCAAGCTATGTTAGCCTATTATCCATACATCTAAGAGCGCAACTTCGTAATAGCACCCCATAAACAAGATGACAGGGTCCCCCTGTCATCTTGTGTTTTCCCGGCAAAATTCTTCAGTTAGTGAGCGAGTGCTTCTGCTTAACAATAAACTCCCTTTGTCTCCTGGGCATCTTCCTTGTAAGGTTCTAAATGGACGCTCACTTGTATATTTTGGTTAATTTCAGTTCTGATCTTTGCTTCGATACTATGAATTAAATCATGACCTGCTTCTACACTTAAGTCAGGCTCCGTCATAATATGCAAATCAATATGCATATCATTCATACTGCCTCTGCTGCGAATATTGTGAGTATCTTTAACTTCGTCAAAGCTCAGGACAATATTCTGCACCTTCTCTGCATCAACGGCTGCCTTATCAAGCAGGATACCACCATTATCACATAAAATCTCAAACGCTGCATAAATAATGAAGCCCGCCACAACCAGTGAGGTAAGAGAGTCAATGAGCGGTGGTAAACCCAATTTAATACCGATCAGGGTTATTAGCACCCCGGCTGAGACATAAATATCACTTCTGGTATGCAAAGAATCTGAAATCAGAATCTGGCTGTTTAGTGCTTTACCTTTTCGATATTCAAAAATACTCACAAAAATATTGATGCCCAGCGTTAGCAGCAAGACGAGCAGACTTGCTGAAGTTATCTCAGGCAGTACAGGATGAAAAAACCTGCCGATAGCAGCAATGATGATCTTGCCACCTATCAAAAATAACATCCCGGCAATAAACAACCCGGCAAACATTTCGAATTTGCTATGACCATAGGGATGGTCTTGATCCTCCGGTTGGGAAGCAAAATGCACACCAATTAACCCCACAATATTTGATGTGCCATCTGTAAAGGAGTGAAAGCCATCAGCAGTCATACTAGTACTTCTAATAATAGTACCAACTGCTATTTTCATGACCGCAACAGCTAGATTGGCAAAGAGAATAGCCCACAGTACCTGCTTCACTTTGCTAAAGTTTTTAGTCATAAAAATCACCTCTCTTTCAGCAGATTAAAGCTTACGCTTTTTTGTAATGCCCGTGCGGATTGGCAATAAAGCAATTCAAGGTTATTAAAACTTCTGACCCGATAAAAAAATCTGTGAAACTATAAATAGTCCCACAGATTTATATCTGCTGCCAAACGCGGCCCGGCTCCCTCGCCTGACTCATGATCAAATTAATTTTCTTTAACTATACTATATGCGAAACAACCTCAATATGTCAATACAAACTGCGGCAAGCAGTTTTCCTATCAAGCGTCGCATTTGTCTAGGGACTGGTTGTTCTGTGACAAAGCAGTTACCCGTTAGTTTGACAGCTTAACCTGAAACGAAAAGCCAGAAACCCTTGTAGCACAATGCTGCACGGGTATTATT
>DASRMS010000063.1:0-53397 GCA_035647835.1 Oscillospiraceae bacterium | reverse complement strand
GTATATGCTGATGTTAATTTAATCAGTAAAACCATTAAAAGAAGAGTGTTGCGAGCTACTTTTGCCAGTAGTTTGCAACACTCTTTGCTATTTCTAAACGCCGACGAGCTGCCTTTGTTTTTGTTTAGTGCGGGCAATTTTAAAATTGTCTTGTCTGCGATCCCGTAGGGCCTCTACTGCATTGGGCTGATCCTCATAGCGGTAATCCTGGCCTTTCTGCTGCTGATGTTGAGCGATTACTGCATGGCTAGGCACAGCCTTAACGTCATGATTAACTGTTTGTTGATACCAGAAGAAGCGATGATTATCCGGCAGGTCATTAACATTTTTAAGAACTTCTTGGTCAGCAGTAAGTTCAATCTGTTGACCAAGGATTTTTCGTACATAGTCTTTAGTGTCGTGGAACTGCAGCAGTTTAGGGAAAACGCCGCCGGGGATTACTTGCTGCCAATCTTTATGTTCGTGTTTGGCCAGCAGATCTTTGGCACGATGCAGCTGAGCAATTTCCTGCTGCAGGTGCATCTCCCAAATATTTTTAAGATGGGGATCTCTTTCATCTTGATAGAAAGAGTAGTAAAGATAGCACTCCATGTATTCGTGCATCAGCAAGTTCTCCAGCCAAGTGCAGTTAGGATCCATTAAGGCTCCGTATTGGCTGACATGCTCTTCTTCGATTAATGCTATTTCTTGGTACAGTTGACGGCCCAGATCATTATAGTAGGTCGGACCGACGTTCATATAAAAGTTCATGGTCTGCTGTTCAGCAGCCGTGATAATCATAATGTTTAACTTGGTACGGATGTCGGCGCTTTTAAAATTTATGTAGCCTCTTACTGTATCACTGGGGTGACGGTGTTCGGCAATGGTTGGCCGACCTGGCGTAATTTCCACATATTTCTTAACTAATTTCTGGGCTGAAATATTCTTATCCAGCTCCAAGAGGTTAGCGTAGCGATATAGATGGTCAAAATCTTCTAAGAGCGCAAAATCCAGGGTATCTTTAACATAGGGATCCGGCTCATTTTGCGCCAGCCAGGACGTGAGATCAACTGCGACATGTTCATAGCCGATCGTTGTCTCCAGCGGTGTTTCACCAATCGGTGAAAGCCAGTTAATGCGTTTTTGCTGCTGCTGCTCAATGCGCCGGGAAAATGCTAGATCACGCCGCAGCTCATTATCGTTACAGTTGCGGTGGAACTGGTGGGAAAAGAGAGCAGCCTCCACTTCAATACCATTCATTAAGATAATACGCACTTTACTATAGGGATCAACTAGATTTTTGTCATAAGCCTGGGGATAGATAGTTTTCCAGTCCATGATGGCCTCACCGAGCAGCATAGGTTTCTCATCAAAAGGATTAAACATCTGATATCTCCTTTCATGTTTTGTAATCCTTTTAATTATCCCAAGCTGCTCTCTTATCTATGCAAGAAAAATAGCAGACATCTGCTTGGCTAAAAAATTGCTCTTACCTTTTTTAGCAGGCGATTTTTAGGGGAATATATCTAAATTATGTTGGCAAACTAAAGACAGAAATTACAAGAAAGGAGACTTGCAAGTGACTATTAATCAACAGGAATTAGAAAATTTGCGGCACTTAATTGGTGGTCATGCTACAGGTGCCAACAAACTGCAGGCTTATGCTCAACAATGCAGTGATCCGGAGATTAAACAGATGTTTCAGGATTCTTCGAGCAGGGCCCAGCAGACTAAACAGAAGTTAATGCAATTTTTAAATTAATAAGGAGGGAAAACGATGCAAGATAAAGACATGGTGAGTGATGTACTATCCCAGGTGAGTGCTAGCCTGACCAACTATGCCACAGCTATTGCTGAGTCTGAAAACTCTCAGTTAAGACAAGCTTTAATTCAAATTAGAAATGCCGATGAGCAGTTCCAATTCCAATTAAGTCAAAAGGCCATGGAAAAAGGGTACTATCAACCAGCCAAACAAGCTGACCCCAATGCCATACAGCAATATAAGAGCCAGCTTAGCTCCAGTTAGTAAGGTAAAAGCAATCAGCCACTAGGTTATCTGCCTAGTGGCTGATTGCTGTAGATCTTTATAGTTAAACTAGTGCCTCTAGGCCTTGGCGGTCAAGAATGATGATTTGGCGCTGACCAACTAACTTAATTAGGCCTTGTTCCTGGAGCGAGGCAAGCTTCCTGCTTAAGGTTTCTTGACTCATGCCGATTTGTGAGGCAAAATCACTTTTAGTCATTTTGAGCGTGATTTTAGGTTGTGCTTGTGAAAGGCTAAGTAAGCTTTGGGCTAAACGCTGCTCTACTGAATGTAAGCTAATATCTTCAATCAAATTTTCTGCTTTCTCTAACCGGTAGCTTAACTCTTCCATAATTTTAAAGGCGATGGCTGGGTATTTTGGCATTAGCTTCTTTAATTGCGGGCCTTCAATCATGCACATGATGGTGTCTGCAATGGCTTCGGCATTATCCGTCATGGGCAGGGAACTGAAAAGAGTCAACTCCCCCATAAATTCACCGGGTCCCAAGACGCGAATAACTTGTTCTTTACCTGTCGGGCTTAAACGGGAGATTTTAACAAACCCTTCGTGAATAACATAAAGTTTTTCCCCTTTATCACCTGCGAGATAGACCATTTCGCCCTTGACTAAAGTTTTATCTCTGGTAATGGCAGCCACTTCTTTTTTTTCCTCCGTGGACAAGTTGCTAAAAATGGGCACAAGCTCAATACAGTTGGCAATGCCATGCTGATGGCAGTTACATTTCATTAGACTTCCTCCCCTGAAGACATTTGTCATTTATTTATTTGCTGGATCTACTGCCGGCGCCATGTGAGCGGTGCGCATGGCTAGAGGTAAGCTGACAGCACGAGCAAGTTTAGTGTATAATAGTGGAAATAGTGTGCGCTGATTCTAGTTGGCGTTTTCTTTATTATAGCATCTTTAAGCTTATCTATGATGCAGAGATAAGTTTAAGTTCTTTTGCTGAGTGATTTTGTCAGTTCAGCGGCACACAGTCAGGGATATTGACGACCTGATGCGGCAAAAAGGAGGTTCAGGCATTGCGGCGAATAGAGCATCTTTACGAAGATAACCATTTATTAGTGGTTGAAAAACCGGTCAACCTGTTAACACAAGGGGATAATACCGGTGACGATGACTTATTAAGTTTATTAAAACAAAGCCTCAAAGAAAAGTACCAAAAACCCGGCAAGGTGTATTTAGGCATGGTGCAGCGTTTAGATCGACCAACAGGAGGTGTGATCGCTTTTGCGAAAACCTCTAAAGCTGCCGGACGTCTAGCGGCGCAGCTGAGAGATAGAACTTTTACCAGAGCATATTTAGCAATCGTGCATGGCAAACTGCCACTAGGTCAGGCTAGTCTGCAGCACTATTTACGTAAAAATAGGCAAAATAATACTGTGACGGTGGTTGACAAGAACAGCAGCGGAGCCAAGGAAGCTAAACTGACTTATCAAGTGCTGGACAACAGCAAAAATTTTAGTTTAGTAGAGGTGCAGCTGCAGACCGGCCGGGCACATCAAATTCGCGTCCAACTTGCAGCTGCGGGGCATCCTCTGTTTGGGGATCAACGTTATGGTCAGAGCGTAAATCGCCCGGGGCAGCAGTTGGCACTATGGTCTTACTGCCTTACTTTTACCCATCCTACACTGCAAACACGGTTGACCTTTACCAGCTATCCTGCTGCTAAACATCCCTGGACACTTTTTGCATACGAATCCCTGGTTGGTCAAGCTACTAGCTAGTGTCAAAAACTGTTTGCTTCTTTATTTAGAGAAAGTTTATTAAGGAAATTCAAGGGCAAACTAATTTAGAACTGGCCTGCTTATGAAAAGAAAATTATGGTAGCGTGAAGCTAGATAATGAATTATAATAGTAGGTAGGCATGATTTGGTCGAATTTGCAGAAGCGAATACTTAAGACATGCAGTAGACAATTAAAGGAGGTATTGTAGTGTTAAGTAAAAGACAGAATATGTTAGAAACAATTAAAGGTGGTAAGCCAGATCGGTTCGTTAATCAGTATGAATATTTGGGGATCGTCATGGGGGATCCCATTACAGCTCGTAATCCCAGAGCAAGCCTGGGTGGAGAAAATGTAGACTTTTGGGGTGTAACCCACAGATGGCCAGCGCACGTCCCAGGTTCTTTCCCTGTTCATGATCAAGAACATAAACTAATTAAAGATGTCACCAAGTGGCAAGATGTACTGAAGGCTCCCTCCCTGGAAAGCTCTCCTGAAGACTGGAAGGGGATTCAAGCGCAAGTAGCTAAAATTGACCGTAATGAACAGTTTGTCACCATTTTTGGTGCGCCCGGCATCTTTGAGCAGACGCACTATTTTATGGGCATGGATGACACGTTAATTAATTTCTACGAAGAACCTGAAGCCATGCATGAACTAATTGATTTTATTACGGAGTGGAAACTGGGCTATGCCAAAGAAATAGTTAAGTATGTGAAGCCGGAATGTCTCTTCCATCATGATGATTGGGGCAGCCAAATTAACTCCTTTTTAGCACCGGATATGTTTGCTGAATTTTTTGTGCCAGCCTATAAAAAACTATATAGTTTTTATAAAGAGAATGGCGTAGAGCTAATTGTGCACCACAATGATTCTTTCAGTGCGAACCTTGTCCCCCATATGATTGAGATGGGAATTGATGTTTGGCAGGGTTGTATGACCACTAATAACACCCCGGAACTAGTCAAGAAGTACGGCGGACAGATTTCCTTCATGGGAGATCTTGATAATGGTTTGCTTGACCGCGAGGATTGGTCACGTGAATTAATTGCCAAAGAAGTAAGGAGAGCCTGTGAAACTAACGGTAAGCACTACTTTATTCCCTGTTTAGTCAGAGGTTTGTCTGGCAGTACTTTCCCTGGCGTCTACGAAGCCGTCAGCGAAGAAATTGACAAAATGAGCAAGGAAATGTTCTAACCAAAAAGCTAAAAAAGATACTTACAGAACATGCAGCGCCACTAGCCCGTTAAGGGGCTGGTGGCGTTTTTGCAGGTAAATGACGTAGATATGGCGAAGTTAGTGACATGGCTTGTGCACTAACCTGAAGATGAAACGGGGAGTGGCGCTGATGAAAAATACCAAACAGCATATTTTGGCAACTGCCAAGCACTTATTTTATGAGCAGGGGTATGAGGCCACGACAATTAAGGATATTGCGGAGCATGTCGGTATCGCCAACTCTGTTATCTTTCATTATTTTAAAAACAAACGCGATATATTAATTCATGTTTTTAAGGATTATGACAAGACCATTATTAAGCTTGGTAGATCATTAGGTCCACATTTAAATCCCATTGAGCGCAGTGTTTTAGTCAGTAAAATGTATTTACTGCATAAGAAGTATGATGAAAAAACACAACAGATGTTTTTAACCTCCATTAAAGAAAATATTGTCACTGAATTACTGTATCAAAATTTCTTTCAAACGTTTAAAGAACTGATGACCTTTCAAGGCATTAACGCTGAAGAGGACCCGCTGCTGGCCTTTCGTTATATGTCTTTTATTGGCTCCATTGAACAAATACAGCTAAACTTTATTAACGGTAAAATAAAATTTACGGAAGAAAATATTGATTTAAGTATTATGGCTAGGTTTAAATTTATTTTTGGTGTTGAACCAGGCGTGATCAAGGCAGCCTTGCAAAAAGTCAAGAGCGTGCTAAATGCTGTCACCTTTTCTAGCTTTGATGTTTTTGTGACGGAAGATCAACTAACAAAATATCTTTATCGACATTATGAAACTAACTTTACTGAGATTGTTGTTGCTTCTATTGATTGTTTGAGAGCGCAGGAAGATCTGGGAGCAGCTTTAAAGGAACGTTATCAACGGCTGATTGTGATCACTAAAAATTACCCGCTAGGCAATGTGGTTGATACTGTGGCGATCGAGACAAGTCTAGGAGATTTTAAGAAAAAAGTGATCTCATTGTACGAGGAGTTAAAAGCCAAATTTACTGAACAAGAAATTTTCTTGACAGGAGTTGTGGATAGTAAAGAAGCTAGAATTAAGCCTGTCGAAGATTATGGTATTGAGGTGGCGGAAACACTAGATCAGTTAAAAGTCGACTATTATCTGGGCAACAAGACAATTACTCATTGTGCGTTACTATTTTACACAACCTGATTGGGCGGCCTGGGCAGTGGTCGGTTAGATTGCGACACGGTGTAGACCTAATAAAAGCACATTATGGAGTACAGACAGCAAGGCTGCATATCGTTTGTGATATGCAGCCTCGCTGTCTGTCTTGTCTATTTTATTTGCCTTAAGCAGCAGTTTTTTTGCGTTCTTCCAGGTCAGACATAATTTGCGGCATTTTCTTCTCCAGATCAAAGAAGGCGAGCATCACCATAATTAAGCAGGAGCCAATGCCAGGAACGATAATAAAGGCTGTTTTAATAGCTTCCATGGCGGCAGCAGATTGTACAGCTGCGCCACCGACATAACCACCGCGGGCTAAAAGAGCTGCCAGAATAGCGCCGCCGATACCGCTGCCTACTTTTGCACCAAAGCTGGCACCACTATAGATCATCCCTTCGTTACGGATACCGGTTTTCCATTCTCCATACTCTACGGTGTCCGCACGCATGGCGTTGCCAGCAGCAATGAAGGCAGCCGGGCCAATGGAGCGCAGTGTAGTTGAGATCCAGAGCAGTGCTGAAGAAGTGGGATTAAACCAGAGCACAACGGAACCCAGCACCTGTAGAATCATACCCATTTGAGCAGCATTACGTTTGCCGTATTTTTTGGTAATGGGCATGAAGAGGAAGATTCCAATGGTAATGCCGCCCCACATTAGCGACATGATCGGTCCTACCATGCCTGGTGCGTTTAAGATGTACTGTGCATAGTAGACAGTGGCACCCCACATCGCTGGTACTAAAGAGGTCACTAACTGCAGCAGTGTAATGTTCCACCAGTACTTATTGGCGGCTAGAGCTTTGAGGCCTGTACCTAAAGGAATGTTATTTTCATTTTCTTTACGCACTACGCGCTCTTTAGTCATGTAGAAACAGAGAACCATTAAGCCCATGCCAATCACGCCCATCAGGGTAAAGAAGCGCCACAGGCCAACTGCTTCGCCACCAAGAGCGGCCATTATTTTTCGTGCAAAGAGGTTAACAAAGACGGCTGCCAAGGTGTTGAAAATGGCACCCATTTGGCTTAAAGAGATTCTAGTTTGGAAGTTTGGTGTAATTAGTGATACTAAAGCTTGGAAAGGTAAGGCTAAAGCTGTGAGATAGAAGAAGGCAACAGCATTATAGGTGATGAAAGCATAGATTACTCTACCAGAAGTGCTAAAATTGGGTACGTAGTAAAGCAAAGAAACAGAAATAGCGGCCGGGATAGCCATCCAAAGCAGCCAAGGGCGTGCTTTACCATATTTGGATTTAGTCCGATCGATTAATACTCCTAGTAATAAATCAGTGCCACCATCAATGAGACGGGAAAAGAATAAAATAGATGCTACGCTAGCTGCCGGAATTAACATATAGTCAGTATAGAAGAATGTGAGAAATGTCATTAGACCGGCGGCCCCTAAATTATAACCCAAAGCACCAAATCCATAAGACCAAATTTCTGTTTTGCCCACGTCATTTCTTTGAGCGTTTGCCATGAGAGAACCTCCTTTAGTTGTAAAAAACTGTTTGTCCTAGCTCTTTGCCGTAGTGCACTACGTAAAGAATTCTTGTATAATACAAAAATATCAGAAAATTAGAACGTAGTCAACAGAAAAAGAGAATGTATTCTAAATTTTAGATTCTTTTCATCAATATACGACATAAAGTGAAAATCCGGAGGGTCACACGCTGTAAGTTCAGCACAGTATAAGGTAAAATAAAAAAAGAACGGTCAAGACCGTTCCAGGCTTTACACGCAAGTTTTAAGGCGCAGGGAGAGTAAAGGAAATTAATCTGGGTACGTCGAATATCGATAAAAGAGAAGGGAGGAGGTTGTGCAGATGAAAGGGCTACTGCAACAAGCTTGCAGATTGTTTTCTGCTTCACAGTGGACCTGAAATGCCCTTAAGACACTGGAAGTGTCTGGGTTAGTTGTCACGAGCAGCAACGAGCAGTGCGGCAGTGAAGAAACCGATACAGCCGCCGACCATCAGTGTAAGTAAATACCACATTTTTTAACCACCTTCGCTGAGAGATTGTAATTGCAGACATTGAAGTTATTTATTTACGTCAAGAGGGAAAAGTATAACATAAAAATTAGCATTAATCTGTTAGGCGGCTGACAAGATTTGATAATAATGTTAACTTAGTCGTGCTAGGAGACCAGAGGAGGTAAGCTCCCTTGACAGAAGAAACAAATCTTTCTTCTTGGGAAAAGATTAAAAAACGTTTTGAAGAGACAATAGAAAAACAGATAAAAAAAGATGAGCCGCGCAAGGTGGCGCTGGGCTGTGTCTTGGGTTTAGGGATAAACTTTTTCCCTACTCTGGGCTTGGGCTTTGCTTTTGCTTTCTTATTAGCCATGCTTTTTCGCGCCAACCGAGCCAGTGCTACGGTCACCAGTCTGGTGACAGGGCCATTTATCCCCTTAATGTATGCGCTAAACTTATTGATTGGCGGCATTGTGCTGACACCTGTAGCCGGCCATGAGAACCTGCGTGAGTTTATCATCCATCAGTATGCGATAATTTTAAAAAGGGGAGATTTACAAGAAAAAATTTTTGGCTTCCTGGAGTTTTTTGGTTCAACTTTTATGGTCGGTGCGGCGATTAACGCCACAGTTTTTGGTGTCGCCTGCTACTTTTTTGTACGCCATATGTTGATCAAAAAAGCTAAACGCACAGCAGGAAAATAAGAAAAAGGCATTGCCAAGCTGGCAGTGCCTTTACATCTTATTTAGGGTAAGTGAATTATTCAAGCCTGACCCCAAAGTTAAGAGAAACTTAAGATTTTACCTGCTGGAAATTTATTATTGCTTGTTACAATAACTTTGGTAAATTGAAAAGAAGGAGAAGTTAGAGATGGAGATCTTAAGGGTAGAAAATTTAACTAAAGTGTATGGCAGTGGTACCACGCAGGTTAAAGCTTTAGGTGGAGTGTCGTTTAGCGTCAAGCAAGGTGAATTTGTGGCCATTGTGGGTGCTTCTGGTTCGGGAAAATCAACTTTGCTGCATAGTCTAGGGGGCGTTGATCGACCAACCAGCGGCAAAGTGATGATTAAGGACACAGATATTTATCAGTTGAATGAAACAAAGTTAGCTGTCTTTCGGCGGCGGCACTTGGGTTTGATTTATCAGTTCTATAATTTAATTCCCATTTTAAATGTGGAAGAAAATATTACCCTGCCGCTGCTCTTAGACAAGCAGGAGGTGCAGCAAAAGTATTTGCAGGAATTGCTGCAGACTTTAGGTTTAACCGACCGTCTGCACCATTTACCTAATGAATTGTCGGGAGGACAACAGCAGCGGGTCTCGATTGGACGGGCACTGATTAACCATCCCGCCCTGCTCTTGGCTGACGAACCAACAGGGAACCTAGATAGTAAAAACTCGGCAGAGATTATTGCCCTGCTTAAGCTGTCTAATAAACTTTATCAGCAAACATTAATTATGATTACTCATGATCAGCAAATTGCCCAGCAAGCTAATCGCATCATCAGTTTAGAGGATGGCCAGATTGTCAGTGACGAGGTGATTCGCCCATGGGTATCTTAAAGAATTTAACACTGCGCAGTCTTAAACTACATCGCAAGCGGACTATTGTGACAATGATTGGTATTATTCTTTCCGGCGCCATGATTATGGGTGTAGCAAGTATTGCGGCTAGTTTTCAGGATTTGTTTATCCAATCAGCTATTCAGTCAAGCGGTAATTATCACGCTTCATTTTATGATGTCGATTTAGATAAAGTGGATATTATCGCTAAAGATCATTCTACCGCAGCCGTAATGCTGAGCCGCAGCAAGGGCTATGCGATTTTTGCGCAGAGTACTGACGAGTACAAACCTTATTTACTGCTCAAACAGTATGACCGAGCAGCCTTTGCGCATTTCCCGACTACTTTAGTGGCAGGGCGATTGCCGGCGACTAGTCATGAACTGCTTATCCCAGAAGAGGTACAAAAGCAGGGCAGCTATCAGCTGGGAGAGACGATCACTTTAGCTTTCGGGCAAAGGTTATTAGACGGAGAGCAGTTAGGCTCAGATACTAATTATCAAGCTGAAGAAACATTTCAACCGGAGAGTGAGCAAAGCTTTACAATCGCGGGAGTAGCTGCTGATCCGCTTTTTGACTTTAGCCCTGGCTATACTGTTTTTGCTCATTTAGATGCAGCTGCACTACAAGAATTAGATACCGTTAATGTTTCTATGCTCAGCAATAAGCTTAAGCAGATCTTTCAGGAAGTACCAGTCATGGCGCAAAATGCTGGTGCGCAAGACTTTACTTATAACAATGAATTGCTGCGTTGGTCTGGTGTTTCTGGCAATAGAAACACGATGAATTTTTTATCCTCCCTGACCTTAATTATTATTGCTTTAATTGTGGTCGGCTCTGTGGCTGTGATTTATAATGCCTTTGCCATTTCGGTCAGTGAACGTAAAAAGCAGTTTGGCATGCTAGCCAGTGTCGGCGCCACGGCGAAACAAATTCAAAGTACAGTATTTTATGAAGCCCTACTGTTAGGTTTAATCGGCATTCCGCTGGGCATTATTGCCGGGCTGGGCGGCATTGGTGTTACGCTGAAGGTGGTTAACCAGTTAATGATGGGCAGTATGTTTAGTGAAGAGCTGGCTTTACGTTTAGTCATCTCGCCTAATACTATCCTGATTACCATTGCCTTTGAAGCGCTAACCATCTTGTTATCAGCCTGGCTGCCGGCCAAAAGAGCGGCCAGAATTTCTCCCATCGAGGCGATTCGCTTAACAGACGACCTGAAGCTTAAGGGCAAAGAAGTAAAAACTAATAAGCTGGCCAGCAAGCTCCTAGGAGTTGAGGGAGAACTGGCATTAAAAAATATGAAAAGAAACCGTAAACAGTATCGCGCTACTGTCTTCTCACTGGTGATTAGTATTGTGCTCTTTGTGACCTTTTCCAGCTTTATGGAGTATGGTTTTATTAGTAGTGGCCTCTACTATGGAGACATCGCCTATAATGTGGTTGTCAGCAGTGACTACGGGGAGGACAGCGAGGGACAAAATCAGTTTTATCAGCAAGTGCTGGACTTGCCAGAGGTGGAAAGAGCAGCTGTGGCCCGTACGCTTTACAGCCAGACAAAGCTGGCAGCTGAACAGCTCGGTGATTATCTGCAAAAGAATTTCCTGCAAGCAGAATATTTCCCCCAAAACGAGCAGGGGCAGTATCAGCTTAATGTCGAGCTTGTGGCCATTGGAGAGGCTGAATTTACCGCGTATGCCGCAGAGCTTGGTTTAAAACCAGAAGATTATCAGGACCCGCAGCGGCTAAAGGGTATTTTGCTCAATAAAAATGTGCTGGACGGTAAGGTATCCTATCAACCATTGAAGGTCAAAGCTGGTACAGAGCTGTCCTTTGTCGATCGTCAATACGAGGCAGATTCTCTGCCGGCCGAGTTTGATCTAACCATTGGTGCCCTGAGTGAGGAGCTGCCCTTTGGCGTCAATTTCACAGAGATGGGGTTAAAAATAGTGGTTTCAGACGAGGTCTTTACCGCTATCGCTGCACAGCTGCCTGCAGAAAGTCAGCTGCAGGCGCAGCAAGCTGCTCTGTATCTCAGCAGCTCTGATAGTGTCGCCTTGGTAGAGAAAATTAAAGTGCTGGAAGAGCAAGTCGAGGCTGATTTTTATATGCAGGATATCTCGCAAATGCAAGCAGAAATGAAACGGACCACGACCGTGATGGCTATCTTCTTATACGGTTTTGTGACCTTGATTACTTTAATTGGTGTAACTAATATTTTTAATACCATCAGTACCAATGTGGCCTTACGTCGCCGGGAGTTTGCCATGCTGCAGTCGGTAGGTTTAACGCCACAGGGATTACAGAAGATTATTCGCTTTGAAAGTCTTTTTTATGGCTTCAAGGCACTGCTGTATGGTCTGCCCCTGAGCATCTTAATCAGTTTCTGGATGTTTAATGCCTTTAGCAACTTGTTTACCTTTACTTTCATCATCCCCTGGCAGGAAATTATTATTTGTATCCTTGGGGTCTTTCTTGTCACCTTTCTCACTATGGCTCAGGCCAGTGCTAAATTCAAGCAGCAAAATATCATTACTGCCTTAGGGTCAGAGCTAGTTTTTTAACCTTTAAATGCAAACAACAGGCGCAGCGCTGAGGGCGCTGCGCCTGTTGACTTATTAAATAGAGAACGCGTCAAACACGGTAATTATGCTTTCTGCGCAACTGGCTTCCTGTCTAAAAGCACAATCAGAGGTGGTAAAACTACCAGTGAGCTCAAGAGGCAGAAAATGATATTTAGTAAAGTCACGATGCCGAACTCTCTTAAGATGAGAAAATCCGAGAATATTAGGGCACTAAAACCGGCAATGGTAGTTAAAGCTGAGGCCAGAATTGGTTTACCTATTTTGCCCACAGTTTTGATCATTGCTTCATCCTTGGACAGGCCTTTATTTTTTTCTTCAAAATATCTTTGCATGAGGATAATGGTAAACTCCGTACCAATCCCAATGATTAAGGCGCCCATCGTTGCTGTCAGCGGGGTGTAATTAAAACCTAGCAGATACATGGCACCACCTGACCAACCGACAATCAGACTAATGGGCAGGATCGGAATTAGGGCTTTAAGAAAACTGCGGTAAATAACCAGCAGCCCCAAAAATACTAGCCCCATCCCCAGGAGAGTCATTTCAGTACGACCGCTCGTCAGGGCCGTCATCATTTGTACGTCAATGACTGCCTGCCCGGTAATCGTTACATCTATCTCTGCAGGGTTATCGACTGACAAATATTCTGCCAACTGCGTAATAAAACTCTCCTGCTTGCTTGTTTCTAACCGTGCCAGATTAACGGTAATGGCACTCGCTCGCTCACTCTCGTCAATGAGCATTTTTCTTTGCGCCGCCGGCAGCTGGTCGATGAAACCGGCTACCTGTTGAGCTGCAAATTCATCCGTATTTAGTTCCCGGTAGACAGAAGTAATCGATCTAACATCAACAATGGCTTCAGGAAAAGCTGTGGGCAGCTCCTGCGTAATTGTATCAATCCACTCAATATTCTTGGTTGTCAGCAGCTGCTCACTCTGCAGCATAATCGTTACTTGCTCTGTGGAGCCGATTACTTCCCGCAGCTCTCTAATTTCCTGTAATTCAGGTGTATCCTGCGGCATAAACTGCTCAATATCAGTTTGCACACCTACTTTGCTATTGCCGTATAAACCGCCAAGGGTAATTAGCAGCGCTAACAGGATAATCACAAATTTATAGCGCAGTACCTGCCGTGTAACTGCCGCTAACGGCTGCTCAAGCCTATCCACGGGAGCTGCTTGATAGTTTTTCTGACCCGCAGCTGGACTAAAGAATTTATCTTTAATATACAGACTGACGGTAAGGATGATCAGCGCGGCCAAAAAGCTGAGCACTAAACCTAGGGCCAGCATTTTGCCAAAGTCGGCAATCATGGGCACTGGAGAAATAAGCAAGGCGACAAAACCTAAAATTGTGGCGATCATGGCAATCAAAACTGCCGGCCCCATACTTTGATATGTTTTAGTGATGACTCGTTTAAAGTTCATTACTGCTCGCCTCCTGCCAATATTCCTCTTCATATCTGCTGTGGAACTGAATGGAGTAATCAATGCCCAGACCAATTAAAATTGGGAAGGCTGCCATGGAAACCATCGTCATCGGGAGCTGTAGATGCCCCAGCAAACCCATGGTCGCTAAAACAGCAATGAAGTTAACCACGAGGGGAAACAACCGCCAACGCACATTAAAGATCAGCGTAATGATGGCAACCATCAACAGCACAGCTAGGACCACCATCTTTTGCATGCTTTGGCGCATTTCACTGCGTAAGACCATATCTAAGACCGGCTTACCAGTAACAGTTGTTTTAACAGACGTCAGCTTATTTCTCGTCAAGGCATTATTAAGCTGCTCTACGACTTCTTCTTTCTCCGCATCACTGAGCTGGCCTTGCAGTTTAATCATCATCAGCGCGTGCTGCTGATCAACGATCGTCTGGTTGAAAAGCGGACGAAGTTCGCCGCTTTCTTCATAAAGCAGCAGCTCTAAAGTCTGCTGACTGCGGGGTAAGCCAGGGTACATAATATTGCTTTGCGCCAGCATTGTTTCCAGCCCTTGGGCAATAGTTAACAGGTTTTGCGAAAAAGTATCCATCGCCGCCGCTAATGTATCTAATTGGGATAAGTCAGGCATCTGCTGCTGCAGCTGCTGCAAACTTTTCACTTGTGTGCGCAGGCCATTTTTCATTTTTTCTAAACCCTGCGCTGTTTGCAGTGGTGCTTCGGCCATACTCCCTGCCTGCCAGCTTATTTGTGTCATCTTGCTGCCAGCCTCTGTGAGCATTTCGCCAGCTTGCGCTAAGCCTGCTGTCTGCTGACGCAGTTCATTTTTCTTGCCATCTTCCAGCGGTAAGGTCTCTAACATTTGCGCGAACTGTCCACTGAAAAGCTTGATTTGTGTGCCTGTCTTGGCGGCAAGTGTACCAAACTGGTTGTAGCCGCTACCCAATTCGGCAATACCTGTTGGGAGTTGCTTTTGACCAGTAATCAGGTTATCCAGCAGCGAAGTAAGCTCTTGAAAACTTGCTGCCGTTTTGCTGAAATCTACGTTTGGCATCTCGGCTTTCATTTTACGTATACTTGCCGCCACGTCCAGCAAGCGCGAACTCATTGTTGTCAAGCCGTCCTTCATCTCACTTACGCCTGCCAACATTGTAGCTGCTTGTTTAGTGGTCATTTCTTTGACCATTGTCGCAGGACTAATCACTGTATAAACACTGTCACTGTGTGTGAAGGTCTGTTCTACAGCAGCCAGTTTAGCCAGATTCTCTGCGGTTAACAAGGTATCTAAATTCTCTGCTGTCAACAAAACAACAATATTTTCACCACCAAATGTTTCCTCCAAATAAGCATTATCTTGGTAAGTTTGACTTTCCGTGTCGATAAAAGTTTCCGTACCGGTAGCCATAGATATTTTCAGTGCCCCTACTAACAACAAGGCGATGATCAGGATCGCCATAAAAAGTGTCAGCACAGGTTTTTTCACTATTTGCCTGCTTAGGCCTGTAAATAGGTTAGCCACAGTTGTTCCCTCCCGTAATATAGAATGTTAGTGAGTACTAACATTTATAGTAACGGCTATCACTGCCCCTGTCAACACTTTTTTATTGGAGCATTATTAGAGACTACCTGCCGGGTACACTATCGCCGCAAATTAGCTCCTGCTGCACAATGGTAATCGTGTGGGCATCATACTCCCTGTCTAAGAGCACAAAACGGCATGATATTTCCTATAAATAAAAAATAAGTTTAGTCAGTAGCCAGTGCTCAAACTTTAACTAAGGTAATGAGCACTATTTTTATCAGCGTGCTTAAAATAAATATGATTATCGCACTTAAATATAATATAATAGGGTCAGAGGTTGTGGCTCAAGAAAGTTGTACTATTTTCGCCAGGTCGGCATAAATTAGTAGCAAATGATGGACAACCTCAAGGGGGAAGATAATGATGAAAAGCTCATTACGATTTTTCTTACTAGTGTTGATACTAGCATTGGTAGTCACAGGGTGCGGCAAAGAGAGTCCAGACCCGGTGGAACAGGAACCAGTAGCGCCGCCGGATGATGGCAGTGTAACAGTAGAGTTGGTGGACCCTGTTTGTGTTGTGATTAATAACCATAAGGCCGCTCGTCCGCAATCCGGCATGCAGCAGGCACATCTCGTCTACGAGTTTTTAGTAGAAGGCGGCATTACTCGTTTTATCGCTGTCTTCGATCAGCCTTTAACTGAAAATTATACCATTGGTCCAGTGCGCAGTTTACGCCCTTACTTTGCGGAAACCGCTATGGAGCACGGTGCGGCGGTTGCTTTTTCTGGCACCTCTGGCCGAACAGATGAAATGATTGCTCATTTAGACCTGCAGAAGATTACTAATGGCAAGTATTTCTGGCGTGATGACAGCCGTAAAGCACCCCACAATTTGTATACAAATCTGGAAAAGGTGTATGCAGCCAGGGGGGCGTCAATGGCCAAAAGTGTCAAGGTTATGCCCCAGGAACTGCCCGCAGGAGAAGAGGCTTTAGAATTTGAAGTGCGCTATAATCGCAATAATGCGGCCAGCTACAAATATGATAGCGTGAAAAAGCAGTATATGCGCTTTGAAGATGGGGCCGCCCATGTAGATCGGGAAACAGGGTTGCAGTATGGTGCCACGCGTGTGATTGTACGTACCAACGTCCATGTTAATGTGGCAGGAACCAGCTTGGTAGATATTGACGTCAGCGGTTCAGGCCCGGCGGTGCTCTATGAGGGCGGGCAAAAATATGATTTAACCTGGGAGAAGAGTGGCCAGCAGACAGTATATAAATTAGCAGATGGTACTGAAGTAGATTTAACCTTAGGCAACACTTGGATTCAAGTGGTTCGCTAATGATTCGCTAGAAAAAGCTCCCTCGCGGAGTTTTTTTTTATACGGGTTACAATTAAGAGCACGCTGCAAGCAGCAAAAAGATTTCTTGTCTCGTGCGAGTAGTTGCCGAGACAATTGAAAAACATAACAGCAGCTGGGCAATGATTGGGCGGCAGGATTTTGCCGGAATGTAGCGAAATGATATAGCTAAGCTATTTGGAGGAGAATCGATGTGACATACTTGAAAGTGTTAGTAACTTCAGCGCTTCCGGTAGTGGAGCTAAGGGGCGGCATTCCCTTGGGGCTATATCTGGGGCTGACCTTATGGCAAGCTTTTTTTGCTAGTTTAGCCGGTAATATGCTGATTGTCTATCCATGGTTATGGGTGCTGGAGCGTTTAGAGGAGTTTTTAGCCAAAAACACAGTAACAGCACCGGTCTATAGAATGCTGATCAATAAGGTTAGTAAAAAGAAGGACATGTTTCGAAAATATGGCAAGTTTGCCTTGTTTTTGTTTGTGGCGATTCCCCTGCCGACAACCGGTGCCTGGACTGCCTGTGTGGCTGCGCGTTTTTTCCGTGTGCCCAAGCGCGAAGCCTTTTGGGTTATCGCCTTAGGTGTAGTGGCGGCAGGCTTTGTGATCTTATTCAACTCTTATTTGGTAATCGATGTGTTTAATTAGAATTGAATGAGGGCAGTTTACAATTTATAAGCTATGCTAAACGGTACATGTGTACACTGTTATTATCTAAAATGAGGGCTGGGAGAAGGAAGAGTGTCATGTCAAAACAAAGTTCGTTAATAAAATCAGCCGGCATGGTAACCGTATTATTGGTAATCTCCCGTTTATTAGGTTTTCTGCGGGAATCGGCCATTGCTTATCGTTTCGGGACAACCGCACAAGCAGATGCTTATTTAATGGCGTCAACGCTGCCCTTAATTTTATTTTTGGCGTTTAATGACGCGGTGAAAACCGCGTTTATTCCTGTGTACGGAGAATATCACCGTACAGAAGAGGGTAACGCCTTGGCACAAACTGTTTTCGTCCTGTTAGGCGCCATCTTAGTGGTGGTAAGCATGCTTTTGGTGGCAGCAGCGCCGTTAGTGGTAAAGCTGCTGGCACCAGGTTTTGAGGGGGCACAGAAAGACCTCACCATTGTACTGGCGAGGATTATGCTGCCGGGCTTATTATTTATGGGGCTAACTGGTTTAGCCAGCGGTATCCTGCATATTAAAAAGAACTTTTTTATTCCGGCTATTACTGCTTACCCCAGTAATCTGTTGATTATTTTGACGGCCATCATATTTGGTGCACGCTACGGGATAGTGGGGTTGGCCTGGGGTACAATGGCCGGCTTTGCCAGTCAGTTTCTCGTTCAAGTGCCTGCAGTAGCCAGTCATGGTGTTTTTCAGCGGGCAAATTTTCAGTGGCATCATCCCGGGATTAAAAAGATACTGATTTTATTGCCGCCGGTGATCATTGGCAGTGCAGCCACAGAATTAAAAAGTGTCATTGACCGTATATTTGCTTCCTTGCTGTCAACCGGTAGTATTGCGGCGCTTAATTATGCTAACCGAATTTATTTATTGCCCAATGGCATTATTATTTTAGCTCTCCTCACGGTGCTGTACCCAGCCCTGGTGGAGTTATTTGCAGAAGATAAAATTGATGATTTTAAGTATACTCTACACCATGGCATCGGCTTAATTATTACCTTGATTTTCCCCATCATGGTGGGCATGATTATTTTGCGGGTACCCATTGTTCGCTTGCTTTTTGAGCGTGGTGTCTTTGATGCTGCAGCAACACAAAATACGGCTTTTGCCCTGGCCTTTTATAGTCTAGGTCTGCTGCCCTTAGGGGTGATGCTCTTAATGAGCCGAGCTTTTTATGCTACTAAAGATACCTTGACACCGATGTTATTTACTTTTGTGACCATGATTGTTAATACAGTGCTTAACTGGCTGCTGATGAAGCCATTGGCGCATGGTGGCTTGGCCCTCGGTACGGCAACTTCCATTTATGTGGGTGCTGTGGGCATGACATATTTAATGTGGCGCAAGATTGGTGCCTTTGGCGGCCGCAAGCTCTACTCTACTTTTTGGAAGACTGGTTTAGCTTCAGCATTGATGGGGCTGCTCGTCTGGTATGGCACACGCTTTTTAAGTGGTGTTAGCTTTATGCGACAAGCATTAGAAGTGGGTATCTTAATCGCCCTTGGCGCAGGTGTGTATTTTGTCTTAATTTATCTGCTGAAAGTAGAAGAATTGCAGGCAGCCTTAGGACTAATCCGCCGGCGGCGCAAACAATGATGCAGCCCAAGAGCTCCTCCGGCTATCCTTACAGCTAGGCAGCATTTTATTAGAAGCTAGATACATAAAGCTAAAGTGCTTGGTAAAGATATGCAGTAAGGAAGCTGAAAGGAGTTGGCTGAATGAAGGCGAAGAAATGGCTAACCTTGGGGTTGCTCATTCTGTTGTCCATGCTCATTGCTGCCGGCTGTGGCGGAGACACCAAGGAGCAGGATTCAACATCACAGGACGGCAGCAAGAAGCAAGCTGGTGATAATGTAGATATTAAGGCCTTAACCGCCCAATGGGTGGAATCTAAACATAGTAATATTCTTTTGTCTCCTGCCCAGCGCGATGAGTGCGTCGTCTGCCATGATGGTGGTGCTTTTGCGGAAAATATAACTGAAGTGGCGGCTATTGAGCGGGATTTCTTTATTAGTGTGGACTGCCGTGCTTGTCATACAGGGCAGGGCGCAGACCTAATGGAGGAAGGAAAAGTAACGATCCCTACAGCGGAGAAGGTGCAAGGCGGTTCAGGGGCGGTCTGCATGTTTTGTCATAACTCCCGTACAGCCCCAAATATTGAGGATGAGAACCGCTCGGCACCGCACTATAGCAGTCAGGCTGATCTTGCCACCGGCACTGGTGGCATGCGTTTAGAGGGATTTGACTATGGTAATACGAGTGCCCATGTCAATATTGATGATAGCTGTGTAGGTTGTCATCTGCTGGAGACAGAAGGCGGCTATGCCTCCCATAGCTTTAAAGTTGACAAGGTAGAAGCGGCCTGTGGCCAATGCCATCAAGATATCAATGATCTTAATTTAACTGCGGCTGGTGACTATGATGGTGACGGTCAGGAGGAAGGTTTCCAAACAGAAGTGGAAGGCTTATTAGCACTCCTGCAGGCAGCTGTCGGGGAAGAATTAGCTGGCGGTTCTTTTGAGAGCGGTCATGGAGCAGTAGTTTTTAAAGATGCTGAGGGTGCCGCTTTAGACGAGGTGCCTAAGGAAATGTATCAAGCTGGTTATAACTATCTTTTAATCAGCAGTGACGGCAGTTTAGGTATCCATAACCCCACTTTGACTGTGCAGCTCTTACAACAGTCGTACAAAGGACTGACTGGTGAAGATGTGCCCAAGGCAAAACTAAAATAAAGCAGCATAATCCCGGCGCAGCCGGGATTATTTCTTTTCGCAGCAAAAAAAGAACCACCCCGTGCAGGGTGGTGGAGCGGGGAAAAAGCTTATTACCTAATTATGGAGCGGACGACGTGCCGCCACTTTGCGGTTTTTTTTCAGATATAATGCTGCAAAAAGCAGCACCGGAAATAACAGCAGGCTGCGGACATTGAGTATCCGGCGTAAGGGGGTAAAGAATGCAGGTACAGTGAAGACCACCTGACCAAATATTTCTTGATGCTTAATTAAGCCTGGATCAGGATCTTGATTAGCATCACCTTGTGTGCGATAGTAAAAACCCTTATTATAACCAAGCTCAATGATGCGATGCGTAATGTATATACCATCTTGTTTGTAAGTAATAATGTCACCAGGAGCGTATAAAGTACCATTATTTTTGGCTACGGCGATAATTGTGCTGGTGGACAAAGCTGGTTCCATGCTGCCACTAGCCACGTTAAAAAGTTGGTAACGAGACCAAAGGGAGGAAATAGCAATAATGCCGTATACCAGCATCATCAGCCACAGAGCAAGGAGCACCAGCAGCAGTGTTTTGCGTTGCGTTAGGGTGAGATGTTTCATTTTATAACCCCCAAAGCATTAAAGACTGCTGGTACTGATGAAGTGTCGCTAAGAAAGTAAGCCAGGGAAAGAGTCCAAGGCCCAACGCACTGACGACGATGAGCATTAAAGTCCACAACAACGCATTATTAAGGCGCAGCGGTTCTTGATCTGCGGTGGAGGTAGACCATTTAAACATAGCGATTCCTCACTTTCACTCCTGATTGTAACCCAGGGAAAGTGCGAAGTCCCATGAAATATGCGTTTAGCGTAGGACATAAAAAACAGTTCCTAGACAAAAAACTGCCAGATGGCAGTTTTTTTAGTCTTTATATACAGATTATCTCGGCAATCATTGTCCGATGACTGTGAAATCTGACGGAATTACTTTAAATTTTTTTTAGTAAGGCGTAAACTGTTTGACTGGCTAAATGAGCATAATCTTCAGTATGCAAATATGTATTGGCATGTTGATCAAAGAGAATGTTGCCATTGGGGGGGAATTCATCATCGCCCTGCCAGAGAATGAGGATAATAGGGATGCGCGGCAGTACAGGGAAGCGATAGGAAAGATCACCAAAAGAGGCTGGCTGCCCACCTAAAAGCGCCGCCGTTCTCGTGAAGGCCGCCGGCTGTGTGCCAAAGCCTTTCAGCATGGGCTGAATAGCTCTCTTGTGAAAGGGGTCAATATAAATGCTTCCCCCTTGTAACTCTTTAAAGGAGATCCAGTTATTTGTTAATGCTACGCCGCTAGCTCCGGTTAAGTAGTGCACCAGCAGAATAGCGGTGATCAGGTCAACTTCTTTGTGGGCGGCATCGGTAACCTCTCCTGCAGGATAGCTGACGGTATAGTCTTGTCCTAAGTAAGGAACTGTGAAGCAGTGCGTAGTTTCATCATAAAGACAATCACTAAATTTGGCCATCGTCTGGGGGTTTCTTTGGGCAAATGACTCTTGCGCCAGCTCCAAGGTGACAGCCATGTTATAAGGGTTCTTATTCATATAGCCTCCTCCGATCATGCTGTACTATCTTTCTTGCTTATCTTTTAATTAAGACCTGGCAGCGAAACGTGGCAAACTGTTCGCTGCATGGGCGCTTACTTTACCAAGCCTATTATAACAAAAATGTAGGGAATTGGTCAAAAATAACTCTGCCTGACCATCACCATAAAAAAACTTGCCCGACGGCAAGCTTATTGATGAACCTTTAATTAAAGGTGTAGAGCCCGTAATGACCTGCGCGCCGGCTGACTGAGATCCCAGTAACGAACTAATTAAGTTTAGCAACTCAAGTAGTTGTCTGCAACCTCAACCAACCTTTAGCTCAACAGACACACATACTTACTAATCCTCCCTAACCGTTTCAGGTCGTGGGCAGCTCCTGCATATTCAGTACACAAGAGGGATGTTTAGCACCTGTGACTATCTTAGCTCGACCCACAGACATCCTTGCAGAAGACTGCAGATCTTCCCGCCGGCCAGGCACCGAACCAACTTGACCCGATGCAGACCTTTGGCCGACTACTAGAGAACCGTTAAGCCCTGTAGTAATCTTGACTCGGCCATTACGAACCCTACGCTAGTATCTTAACCAGGGTTGCAGACTGTTATGTAAGAAGTTTTTAGTCAATTTATGACAGCTTATTAGTCAAATAATAATTGCAAATATTTCCATTATTGTGTATAATGAAGATAGGCTGGGGGTGGTCTTGTTGCGACAGCGTCTAGGGTTATGCTTACTTGTTTTTGTACTAGCTGCACTAGTACTAGGGTTTATCTTTCGTCAGCAACAGGTTGCCTATACGCCCATTAAACAACACTATCGTGACCGTTGGACAGGCATTGAATGGGTTAAAACATATACGTGGGGCGGTCTAATCCGAGTGCCGGTTGGTATAGAGAGAGCGGCGCAGCTAACCGCGGCAGAAAAATTGACTAAAGTGGCGCGTCTGCGCAGACAGGACAGCGTATTAACTGTCAGTTGGTATGTGGCTGTGATCGTGGTCAGTGCTTTAATTATTAATAACCTCACTAAAAATAGGAAGTAAGACGACAGGGCTGTATTTTAAATAAAAACAGTACAGCTATGTGCAAGCATTACAGAAAGTATTTTGCTTGCCAAAATTAATTGCTCAAGGCCATAAGTTACTATAAAATAAAGTTAAGAAACAAGGGTTAGGGGTTTTATCGATGCAATATTTAAAACCAGAAATAAGAAGAAAAATCTTAAGTAGTGCCCTGGCTGAATTTGCGGAGCATGGTTTTGCACGCTCCCAGATGCGGCGTATTGCTCAGGGTGCTGATATTTCTACCAGTAATATTTATCGTTACTTTGACGGTAAAGAAGAAATTTTTGCGGAAATTGTACGCACAGTACATACACAGGTGTCGGCTTTGATTTTAAGTGTGCGTAACGAAAGTGAAAAAAACGGCAGCAACGTTAAGTCCACGGCGCAGCAGATTGCAGAAGGCATCATGAAGATTTATTTAGCCTATGGCCGCGAGCTGCTGGTAATCAGTGATAAAAGTGAAGGCTCCAAATATGAGCATTTTAAAGAATCGCTGTTAGAGATGGTTTGTGAGCGGATCAAAAGTAAAATTTTCCGCCAGCCTAGCGAAGCAGATGAGACAGTTATCTATGTATTGGTGAATGGATTTATCGAAGGTATTTTTATTATTATGCGCCAGCAGCAGGATGCACAAAAGATGGCAGCCATGATTAACCGTTTGGTGAGCTTTTATTTTGATGATTTAGAAAGCAGACTGCTTTAAGCAAAGCCTGCCGAGGATGGTTTTACGCGGCAGGCTTTGCTTATTGTTTTTTTTTGTGCCTTGGAGCTTAACTGGGCAGCCAGCAGGGCTCGATGTAGACAGGTGTGAGTTGCTTTTGCTGCAGCGCTTGCAGTACTGTTTCGTAGAGCAGATCAAGGCGGGAGAGATATATTTGTTTACCGTCTTCATCTGTGGGACCAAAGGGCACGAGGAAGAAAGATTTTAAACTTAAAATCTGCTGCACATTTTGGAGTAAGTTTTCTGAATCACCATTGGTAATTAGCGCTAAGACCACAGGTTTACCTACCTGCAAATGTTTAACGGATTTAGCCAAAGAAATAGAGGTTGTGCGCGAATTAACTAGTTTGGCTAAAAAATTTCCAGGGCAGGGGGCAACCACCAAGATGTCAAAGGCTAATTGCTCACTAAATAATTCACCGACGTCTTCAGCTAAAGTAGTGGGCATCATTTCGTGTCCGGTAATTTGTTCTAGCATCTGCTTGGTCTGGTGATAGTGCGGCTCCAATTCGGGATGGTCAGAGGTGGCCAGAAAGAGTGGATAAATGTTGGCACCTGCAGCCACTAACTTACGGACTTCATCTAGAATAGCAGGCATAGAAAAATGGCCTTCAGGTAAAGCGAAACCGATTTGTTTTCCTTCTAAAAGCATAAAAGAACCCCCCTCATCTGCAGTAATGTATATGCAGAAAAAGGGGGGTTCGTGCCTGTCCGGAGTGGAATTAGAAATTGAGGATATTTTCCAGACCGTAAATTACGCCTTCGCGCTGCATTACTTCTTTGATACTTAACAGGACACCAGGCATAAAGGAAGTGCGGTCAATACTATCATGGCGAATGGTTAAGGTTTGACCGAGACCGCCGAAAATTACCTCTTGGTGCGCGACATATCCTGGTAAACGGACACTATGTAGACGGATGCCTTGGAGGTTGCCGCCGCGTGCGCCAGCTAACTTTTCTAATTCCTCAACTTGCCGGGGGACAGCTTGTCCGCGGGCTTTGAGCATCATTTCTGCTGTTTTAAGGGCGGTGCCAGAAGGGGCATCGATTTTTCGTTCATGATGCAGCTCAATTATTTCCGCCTCGGGAAAAAATTTAGCTGCTTGGGCCGCAAACTGCATCATGAGGACGGCACCAAGGGCAAAATTAGGCGCAACTACTGCTGATGTCTGGTATTGAAGGGATAAGTTAGCGATTTTTTCTAGGTCAGCTTCAGTGATGCCGGTCGTACCCACGACAGGGCGGACCTGCAGAGAAAGGGCTGTGGCAATATTTTGCATTACGGTAAAGGGTGAAGTAAAGTCAACTACCACATCAGGTTTGGTTTGCTGCAGAGTGGCGGCCAAAGCGGTGGAGACAGGAATATTCACTTCTCCGATACCAGCAATGGGACCAATATCATTGTCAGTACCATTGACATCAATGGCAGCGACAAGTTGTAATGCGGGGTCAGCATGAACGGCACGTACCACAGTTTTGCCCATATTGCCGAGGGCACCGTTCACAGCTACTTTGATCGTCATGCATAATTCCTCCTAGGCTGGTATTTAGGACTTACCTGACTGACGCCAAAGCAAGCCCCAATGCTAACCACTTTATTTGCATTGTCTTATATCGTTTGTCGATTGTCAAGTGTGTCGCATTGGATGCCAATCTCGGGGAAAGCTAAAGTAACAATCAAGTATCTTTTGTCTAGAGTTGAGAACTCGGTGACGGTAAGGAGGGTACATAGTGAGTGTAAAGATTGGCATTAATGGTTTTGGCCGTATCGGCCGCAATACTTTTCGTGCCCTGCAGGGCAATCAGACAGTGCAAATAGCAGCGGTTAATGACTTAACAGACAATGCGACGCTGGCTCATTTACTGAAATATGATTCCATGTATGGTAAGTTCCCTTATGAAGTGGCCTTAGAGGGAGATAATTTACGGGTAGAGGGACGTGAAGTGAAGATCTTGGCAGAAGCACTGCCGGAAAAACTACCGTGGCGTGAGTTAGGGGTAGAGGTGGTGCTGGAGGCCACGGGAAAATTTCGTACCCATGCTGAGGCCTCCCGCCATTTACAAGGAGGGGCGAAAAAAGTAATTGTGACCACTCCTGTCAATGATGCTGATATTATTATGGTCTTAGGTTTAAACCAGCAGCAGTACGATCCGGACAAACATCAGATTATTTCTAACGCCTCTTGTACTACCAACGCTTTAGCACCGGTGGTTAAAGTGCTGCAGGAGAACTTCGGCATCCGTAAAGGCCTCATGAATACCACGCACTCTTACACTAATGATCAGCGTTTACTTGATTTGCCGCACCCCGATTTGCGCCGGGCCAGAGCAGCGCAGTTGTCGATGATTCCTACCACTACCGGTGCGGCCAAAATAATAGGTAAGATTATGCCTGAACTAGCAGGTAAAATTGATGGTTTTGCTGTGCGTGTGCCCACACCGACAGTATCTATTGTTGACTTTGTTGCCGAGCTGGAAAGGTCTGCCACACCCGCACAAATTAATCAAGCCTTTAAGGCCGCGGCTGCCGGGGAACTGCAGGGTATTTTAGCTTACAGTGAGGAACCGCTGGTCTCCATTGATTACAAAGGTTCTCCCTATTCCAGTACGGTAGACAGCTTGCTGACCATGGTGATTGGGGAAAATTTAATCCGGGTGGTTAGCTGGTATGATAATGAATGGGGCTACTCACATCGCGTGGCAGATTTGGCGGTCTTGGTGGCACAGCAGGAACTGTAGAAGCAGAAAACTGGATTAAACTTCCACCTAGCAGGATTTCTGCATAAAATCATGAATATATATGAGGTACAATATCTTGACAAGCCTTGGGTTCAGGCTGCCCGACAGCCTGAACCAATGTTGTCTAAGGGGGTCCGAGGGTGGCAGAAATTACTTTTGGCACGGATGGTTGGCGGGCAATTATTGCCGAGGATTTTACTTTTACTAATGTTAGTTATGTAGCACAAGCTATTGCTCAACATCTACAAAAGGAAGGTTTAGCAGCGCACGGTGTCGTGGTCGGTTATGATGCCCGCTTTCTGGCCGCAGAGTTTGCGCAAGTGGTGACAGAGGTGATGACGGGTAACGGCATTCATACTTATCTTTGTATCAAACATACACCAACACCGGCGGTGGCGCATGCGGTCTTAACTCACCAAGCGGGTGGGGCCGTGATGTTGACAGCCAGTCATAACCCAGCAGAGTACCTGGGTATTAAATTTATTCCGGACTATGCCGGACCGGCGCTGCCGGAAGAAATCAAACCGATTGTGGCTAACTTGCAAACGATCCTCTCCAGCGGCAGAGTGCAGCGGTTGGCAAGTGAAGCAGCCAGCGCCCAAGGGTTAGTGACAGAGATTGAACCATTACCTGTCTATACGGAACATTTGGAGAGTCTGCTGGATTTTGCCGCGATTAAAAAAGCCGGTCTTAAGACAGTAGTTGACCCCATGTACGGTGCTGGGATGGGTTATGTGGAAAGTATTTTAGCGAAGCATGGCTGTGCCGTAGAAGCTATTCATAATTGGCGAGATCCGCTTTTTGGCGGTTCGCTGCCCGATCCTGCCGCGGAACATTTACAGGAGTTAGCGGCCCGAGTACAAGAAAGCGGTGCCGACCTTGGTGTGGCTTTAGATGGTGATGCCGATCGTTTAGGTGTGGTCGATCCTGAGGGCCGTTTTTATAGCCCCAATGAAATTTTAACTTTATTTATGGAATATCTAGTAAAGGCGCGGGGCTTTCGCGGGGCGGTGGCTCGTACAGTGGCCACGACTCACATGTTAGATCGCGTGGCAGCAAGCTATGGGTGTCCTGTGATCGAAACTCCGGTAGGCTTTAAATATATTGGTCAGGCTTTGCGTGAAAAGAATGCTTTTTTAGGTGGCGAAGAAAGCGGCGGTGTTAGTATCAACAAGCATCTTCCCGAAAAAGACGGTATTTTTGCGGCCCTGCTCTTTCTGGAAATGTTAGCCAAAACAGGCAAAACGGCAGCACAGTTATTAACTGATCTTGAAAGACGTTTTGGCCCGCTCTACACGGCACGTCTTGATGTGCGCACCACGGTCACGGCCAAAGCAGCCATCATTGATAAAATGGCAGCCTGGCAGCCGCAGACTATTGCTGGTATTAAGGTGGCCTTGCTTAATCGCCTTGATGGTGTAAAAGTTGTGCTGGTCAACGGCAGTTGGTGTTTAGTACGTCCCTCTGGCACGGAACCAGTGTTTCGTATTTATACAGAAGCAGCCACAGCAGCAGAAAAAGAAGCCATCCAGGCTGAAGTGCAAGCCACGTTATTGGGATAATTAAAGGAGTGAGCAAATAGATGATTGACTTACAGAAAACGAGCGGCTTACCTTTGACAGCTGACAAAGCAGGCAAGCTTACCTTTGGCCCTGATTTAGCAGCAGTTACTCCCGCTGTACGTCGCAAAAAGGAGATGCTGGAAGTCTTGCTGGATCCCCAGGCAGAAGCGCCAGAAGAGCTCTATTATATGTATCGTGATCTTTGTCGCCAGCAGGATCGTGAGCTGTTGGCTAAACATGGCCTGCGTTATGATGTAACTGTCATTAGACCCGGACAGATTGGCAGAGAATATATAAAGACTGCCGGCCATTATCATCCCCTCAAGCCGGGTACGGAAGCTACCTATCCGGAAGTGTACGAAGTGCTGGCCGGTCAGGCACACTATCTTTTGCAAACAGAGCCGGATGAAGATGGAGTTGATTCCCTGCTCGTGGAAGCTAGCGCCGGCGATAAAGTCTTAATTCCCCCGGGCTACGGGCATATTACCATTAACCCCGGCTCAGCCTTTTTAATTATGAGCAACTGGGTAGCCGCTGATTTTTCTTCCGTTTATCAGCCTATTAAAGATTTAGCGGGTGGCGCCTTTTTTGAAGTTACCGCTGAGGGAGAAGACCAACAGTTTGTGGCCAATACCAAGTATCAGCCCACACCGCGTTTTAGTACGCGACCGGTAGTGGATCAACCAGAATTTGGTTTGGTTCGTGGTCTGCCCATGTATTTAGAGTTTCTTAAAGCGCCAGCTAAATTCGCTTTTCTGACTGAACCAGAAAAATATTTCTAATAGCTAACGCTTGATAATAGCAGTGTAAAAGGGGCAGAGCACACCACGAGGTGTGCTCTGCTTTATCCAACCGGAGGTTAAAATCTGGTGGCTGATGCATAATTGGACAACTTGGTGCTTATACTTCACTATAAGGAAAAATTTGCCGCCAGGGGGTCTTTAATTGATGCGTCTTCCACATTCAGGGGATAAAAAAAGTACCGCCGCCGCTTATAACCGCCAAGGGGCACTAATGATGCAAAGAGGTAGGTTTCGTGAGGCTTCCTTTCACTTACTTTCGGCAGTTGTTTGTGATCCGGATTGTTGGCCCGCCTTCTTTAATTTAGGCAATTGCTGGGTTAAAATCAGTGAATACGAAGCTGCTATTTGGGCTTATGAACAAGCAGTACGTAATTGCACAGAGTATGGGCCGCTTTTTTTAAACTTAGGCGTTGCCCATTGTCAGTATGGTCAAGTAGAACAGGCTCTGCCCTATCTAGAGCAGGCCTGGCGCTTGGAACCGGAAAGGGCAGCCTGCTCGGCAGCACTGGGATATGTCTGTTATAAATTGGGCGAACTAGGTTTATCTTGGCACTGGTATGACAAAGCGCTCCGCTTACAGCCTGAAAAAAATGAGTATAAAGAAAGCATCCAATATATAGGTGATTTGATTTCTGTCGCTGCCCTATAGATAGTAACCAAGCAACGCTCCGTGTTTGCCACGGAGCGTTTTCTTAGTGGTCAAAAAAATGTGTCTTTGCTGCATTAGCTAAAAAAATGATCAAGCAGGAATGCCGAGCTTCTTGTCGAATAAATTTACATACCTTATGATGAAGGAGGGATAGTGGTGAATGTTAAACAGATCTCGGTTTTTTTAGAAAATAAATCGGGTCGCTTGGCAGATGTAACAAGATCTCTAGGCGCTAAAGGGATTAATATTCGTGCCCTCTCTATTGCCGATACCACAGATTTTGGTATTTTGCGGCTGATAGTCAACAAACCGGAAGCAGCAAGTAACATTTTGCGTGAGGACGGTTTTATGGTTAGCGAAACAGAAGTAATTGCTGTGGATGTACCGGATCGCCCCGGCGGTTTAGCTGAAGTATTAGATACGATGGGGCAGGCAGGCATTAATATTGAGTATCTTTATGCTTTTGTTGGTCAGGCTTCTTCAGAGGCCCTGGTAATTTTCCGCGTGGAAGATTGTGCCGCTGCCCTGCAGGCTTTAAGGGCAAAAAATATCCGTGTTTTAACAGGTGAAGAAGTATACGCTCTCTAGTGTAGGAGCTGACGGTCAGTTCGTTCCACGTGCCAGATGATATCTTTATATAATTTGTAGGGCGGTAGTATTGTAGGTGCAGAAATGGCCCACATTTTTTTGGGGTCGTTTTTTGTTAGGGACAGCTTGTTTTACAAAATTGTAGCATAGTAGCAGGGGGTAGGAAAATGATTTGGGGAGCAAAAACGGAAACAATGAGTATCGAGGCGTTGCGAGCATTGCAGTTCACACGACTCAGTAGTACGGTAAGTAATGTTTATGAAAATGTACCTTTCTATCGGGAGCTTTTTGACAACCATGGGGTACATCCTGCTGATTTGCAGTCGCTGGATGACTTACAAAAATTCCCGTTCACCAGCAAAGATGCTTTGCGTGATAACTACCCCTTTGGCTTGTTTGCGCGGCCGATGGCAGAAATCGTGCGGGTACATGCTTCATCCGGCACGACGGGCAAGCCCATTGTGGCTGGGTATACCAAAAATGATTTGGCTACTTGGACAGATTTAGTGGCTCGGATTGCTGTCCAGGCCGGTGTTACCAGTTTAGATGTGGCGCAAATTTGTTTTTCTTACGGTTTATTTACCGGCGGCTTTGGCTTGCATTACGGGCTGGAAAAAGTAGGGGTTACTGTTGTGCCTGCTTCGGTAGGTAATACCGAGAAGCAAATTATGCTAATTCAGGATTTTGGCGTGACCACCTTAATTGCCACACCGTCTTATGCTTTGTATTTGGGCGAGGTGGCGGCAGAAATGGGCATTGATCCGCGTACTTTACCGCTGCGTATTGGCATGTTTGGTTCGGAGCCTTGGACCGACCAGATGCGGGAAGAAATTGAAGAACGCTTGAATTTGCGTGCTACCGACAACTATGGTTTAACAGAAGTTATGGGGCCTGGTGTAGCTGGAGAATGTGCCGCACGCAACGGTCTGCATATTAGTGAGGATCATTTTTATGTGGAAGTCATTAATCCGGAAACGGGAGAAGTTTTACCCGAGGGCAGTGAAGGCGAATTAGTGTTTACGCCGCTGACCAAAGAAGGCTTCCCTGTGATCCGTTACCGGACAAAAGATATCTCTGTGGTCACGCGTGAATGTTGCGCCTGTGGCCGGACGACAGCTCGGATGCGCCGTGTTACAGGGCGCACTGATGATATGTTAATTGTGAACGGAGTTAATGTCTTCCCTTCACAAATAGAAAGTGTCTTAATGGAAATTGAAGAAGTGGCACCGCATTATTTAATTATCGTTGATAAAAAGAAGCGCTATTTAGATGAATTGGAAGTGCGAGTGGAATTGAATCGTGATCGTTTTACCGGTTCTTTTCGTGATCTAGAAGCAGTGGAACAGAAAATTACCTCTCGCTTAGCCAGTGTCTTAACGGTGCAGGCGCGTGTGAAATTGGTGGAACCCAAATCATTGGAGCGCACCGCCGGCAAAGCTAAACGAGTAATTGATAAACGACAACAGCAGGAGGTGGGAGCATGAAGAAACTATTAAGCGGCAATGAAGCTATTGCCCGTGGAGCTTATGAGGGCGGAGTACATTTTGCGGCCGCCTACCCTGGCACGCCGAGTACGGAGATTCTAGAAAACTTGGCCACCTATCAGGAGATTGATGCTCAATGGTCCAGTAATGAAAAAGTGGCTTTAGAAATTGGCATCGGCGCAGCGCTGGCTGGCTCTCGCGTCTTGGTTGCCATGAAACATGTGGGTGTTAATGTCGCTGCTGATCCCTTAATGACTTTCTCCTACCTGGGAGTAAATGGCGGGTTGGTTTTGGTGGCGGCTGATGATCCCGGCATGCACAGCTCACAAAACGAACAAGATAGCCGCCAGTATGCACGCTTTGCCAAAGTGCCCATGTTTGAACCTGCTGACAGCCAGGAAGCAAAGGATTTTGTGCGGGAAGCGTTGCGGGTGAGTGAAGAATTCGATACACCGGTACTGTTAAGAACCAGTACGCGAATTTCTCACGCGCAATCACTGGTGGAACTAGGTGAGCGCCAAGAGATTGCCATTAAGCCTTATGAGAAGAATGTGCAGAAGCATGTCGCGATGCCAGCCAACGCCCGACCACGACATGTCGCAGTTGAGGAGCGTCTGCAGCGGCTGCGTGATTATGCAGAACAGACACCACTCAATCGGTTGGAATGGCGTCAGCGGAAAATTGGCGTTATTTGTGCCGGTATCTCTTATCAACAGGTACAGGAAGCATTGCCTGAGGCCTCGGTGCTTAAATTAGGCGTCTGCTACCCACTGCCAGCGCAGTTGATCGCGGCCTTTGCGGCCGGAGTGGAAGAGCTGTATGTTGTGGAAGAGCTGGATCCATTTTTTGAAGAACAGATTAAAGCGCTGGGGATTGCGGTGCAGGGCAAAGCATTATTTCCCCTGACGGGAGAAATTTTTCCTAATCTGATTGCGGAAAAAATACTTGGTGAGCCCCTGACGGTACCGCTGGCAGTGGCAGCCTCTCGTGAAGAGCCTGCTCCTGTTCGTCCGCCGGTACTCTGTCCCGGCTGCCCGCACCGTAGTGTTTTCTATACTTTGCGCAGGCAAAAGCTCTTAGTAAGTGGTGATATTGGCTGTTACACTTTAGGTGCTTCACCGCCGTTAGAAGCGATGGATTCCTGTATTTGTATGGGGGCCAGCATTTCGGCCGGCCTGGGTTATGAAAAAGGCAACCCGGATTTAAAAGGGAAAGTAGTCTCCGTAATTGGTGATTCTACTTTCTTTCACTCTGGCATGACGGGCATCGTTGATGTGGTTTATAATCGGGGCACTACTTTAACCTTAGTCCTGGACAATCGCATCACAGCAATGACTGGTCATCAGGAAAATCCCGGCACGGGGACTACGCTGCAAGGACAGCCCACCGTGGCCTTAGATATTGCTGCTATTTGCCGAGCGCTCGGTGTCCAGCGGGTACGCGAGGTCGATGCTTATGATTTGGCGGCCCTAGATGCCGTAATTAGAGAGGAAATAGCGGCAGGTGAAGCGGCAGTGGTCATTGTACGCCGGGCGTGTGCCCTGTTAAATAAAAGTGTGCCAGAAGTGTACTATATTGTTGAGGAGAAGTGTACTAGTTGTGGCGCCTGTATGAAGTTAGGCTGTCCTGCACTGGTGCAGGAAGGCAAAAAGATTACCATAGATGCTGCATTGTGTGTGGGCTGCGGAGTTTGTGTGCAGGTATGCAAATTTGAGGCAATCCGTCAGGCAGGTGAGCAGGATGTCTAAAACAACCAGTTTGGTAATGGGTGGTGTTGGTGGACAGGGGATTGTGTTGGCCAGTAAAATCTTGGCGCAAGTCATTCAAGATCATCACTATCAACTCAAGGTTTCGGAAATACACGGCATGGCGCAGCGTGGTGGTAGTGTGCTGACTTTTGTCCGCTTCGGCGCAGCAGTGCATTCGCCCTTAATTGAATTGGGCCAGGCTGACTATGTTTTTGCTTTAGAAAAATTAGAAGCGTGGCGCCTGCTGCCTTATCTGCGCACAGGCGGCACGATGATTTGCAGCAGCCAAGAAATTAAGCCGATGCCGGTGATCATGGGACGGCAGCAGTACCCAGCGCAAATTATCCCGGCGATGCAGGCTTTGGCCGCAGCAGGACAATTGGGTGCGCTCCATACTTTTAATGCCCTGGAGGCGGCTTGTGACTGTGGTCAGCCCAAAGCAGCTAATGTGGCTTTACTGGGTGTTTTAGCCCGCACGCTGGAATTTTCCTTGGCGAGTTTTCTGGCCGCACTGGCAGCCGTAGTGCCGGAGCGTTTCCTCGAGGCTAATCAACAAGCCTTTCTGGTGGGTTATCAGGGGTAAGCAAGAAGAAAATCATTGTAAAAAATCGCATAAAATTGCCCTTGCATTATCTTTAACTCTCTGCTATAATAAAGCCTAATTAAAATTAGCAGCATTAGTTAGGCAAAAATTTTCGCACACAATTTACGATCAACATCATATACTGACATTAAAAGCGACGATGGGGAAGAAGCCCAAAGCAGCCGACAGAGAGGGAACCATAAGCTGAAAGGTTCCTCGGCTATAGCTAAAGGTGAGCCGCCCCGGAGCTGCCCGCTGAACTATAGTAAGCGGTGCCGGCACTGCCGTTATCCAGAAAGCATAGCTTGAGTGACCGAATGATTCGGTAACCAGAGTGGTACCGCGGGTATATTCCCGTCTCTGTTTTTTACGGAGACGGGATTTTTGTATTTAAGTGAGTTTTTAACTGCCCTTATTAATTTCCTTTAAATATTACGGAGGTGCGCCAAATGAATTTCGAACAGTTGTATGCCAGCCGTGCCCAGTGTATGAAAACATCAGCCGTGAGAGAGTTTTTTAAACTAACAGAACAGCCAGAGGTGATGTCTTTTGCCGGAGGGTTCCCTAGTGCTGACTTTTTCCCCATGGAGAAGGTCACAGAAGTAATGCAGGAGCTAATTGCCGAGGAAGGGAAGCTGGCACTGCAATATGGCGCCACAGAAGGCTATGGCAAGTTACGCCAGTATGTCGCCGAAAAAATGACACGTGAAGGCTCACCCTGTACGGCGGAACAGGTGATTATTACGAATGGTTCACAACAGGGCATGGATCTGGTAAGTAAACTTTTTGTGAACACTGGTGATGTGGTACTGGTGGAGGAGCCCGGGTATGTCGGTGGTCTGGGTGCAATCTTTAATTATGAAGCTGATCGGGTGCCCATTCCGCTAGATGATGACGGTATTCGTATGGATTTATTGGCAAATCGTTTGCGCAGACTAAAGATGGAGGGGCGTGCACCAAAATTCATCTACTTAGTCCCCAATTTCCAGAACCCCTCTGGCATCTGCATGTCGTTAGAGCGGCGGCAGGCAATCTTGGCTTTAGCGCGAGAGTATAACTTTCTAATTTTGGAAGATAACCCTTATGGTGAGCTGCGCTACGAGGGCGAAGCAATTCCCAGTATTAAATCAATGGATACAGAAGGGCGTGTGATCTATTTAGGTTCTTTTTCTAAAACCTTCTGTCCCGGCATCCGCGTCGGTTGGCTGGTTGCAGAAGAAGATGTCGTGGCCAAAATTGTCAGCGCCAAGGGCTCTACTGACCTTTGTTCCAACTCGCTTGGTCAACGCTTGGCTTACCGTTTTGCTGCCAGTGGTTATATTGATCAGCACGTGGCTTCCCTGATTGGCTGCTACCGGGATCGTCGTGACTTAATGCTCTCTTGTATGGCCGAGCATTTCCCCAAGGGTGTAACGTGGACACAGCCGCAAGGTGGTTTCTTTATCTGGGTTTCTTTCCCCGGCGGCTTAACTGCACGGCAAGTTTTGCTGAAAGCAATTGAACGCAAAGTTGCCTTTGTCGATGGTGCCGGCTTCTATGTTAATGATCATGGTAAGCAGACAGCACGTTTCTCATTTTCTGAGGCTTCACCAGAAAAGATTAAACAAGGTATAGCGATTCTCGGTGAAATTATTGCCGCCGAACTGGCAGCTTGTAAAAAAGTAAGAACAGCATAGTATTTTCTCCTAGCAGTGACCGCCGCAGCACCAGCAGCTGCGGCAGTCACTTTTTTTAGAAAAGATGTGATTTATTCCTTGACAGAGTAAATGCTCTCAGTATAGGATAGATACAATTAAATACACACTCTTATCCAGAGAGGTGGAGGGACTGGCCCAATGAAACCCGGCAACCGGACAGCAGTCACGGTGCTAATTCCAGCAGAATAATTCTGGAAGATGAGAGTCGTAATTTTGCGATATCTCTTTCTTTTCAGAAGGGGATTTTTTGTTTTAATTTACTTAGGGGAGGGAACTAAATGACACAACTACGTAGTATTAAAGAGATTAATGCCAAAATTGCCAAAGGTCAGGCTGTGGTAGTGACAGCAGAAGAAGTTTTGGCCTTAGTCGCTGAACACGGGGTAGAAGAAACAGCCCGTCGTGTCGATGTAGTGACGACAGGAACCTTTGGGCCCATGTGCTCATCCGGTGCTGTGCTTAACGTGGGGCACGCCACCCCGCGGATGCGCATGACCAAAGTACACCTAAATGGTGTGAATGCCTATGCCGGATTGGCGGCAGTGGATGTCTATCTGGGGGCGACAGAGATTCCCGAGACCGACCCTGCCAATAGCAGCCACCCAGGAGAGTTTAATTACGGTGGTGCCCATGTGATAGAAGATTTAGTGGCCGGTAAGCCTGTACTACTGGAGGCCTCCTCTTACGGTACTGATTGCTACCCCCGTCAACAGTTAAAGAAGCAGATCACCTTGGCGGAAATGAACGAAGCCTATTTGTTTAATCCGCGTAACTGTTACCAAAACTATAATGTGGCAGTAAACTTGACAGAGCGGACTATCTATACTTATATGGGGATTTTAAAGCCGCAGATGGGTAATGCCAACTACTCCAGCGCCGGACAATTATCCCCACTTTTAAATGATCCCTATTATCGCACGCTGGGCATCGGGACGAAGCTCTTTTTGGGTGGCGGTATCGGTTATGTGGCCTGGCAGGGAACACAGCATAGTCCTAATGCTCCCCGCAGTGCCAACGGTGTGCCGCGTGCCGGGGCAGGCACGCTAGCTCTGATTGGCGACTTAAAACAAATGAACACGCGCTATTTGCGAGGGGTAAGTTTGTTAGGCTATGGTGTTTCCATGCAGGTAGGGGTAGGATTGCCTATTCCTATTTTAGATGCAGAAACGCTCAGCTATGCAGCAGTGCGCGATGAAGATATTATGGCCCAAGTTGTGGACTATGGAGAAGCTTACCCCCAAGGTGTGGGCGGCAGTTTAGCTGAAGTTAGCTATGCAGAACTCAAATCAGGGACAATTGTAGTACAGGGCAAGGAAGTACCTACCGCTCCCATGTCTAGTTATCCCCGGGCACGGGAAATCGCCCAAACTCTCAAACAATGGATTACTAAAGGTGAATTTACGCTAACAGAACCGGTAGCGGCATTACCTACTGTAGAAGCCGAATAAGTAGAGTAAAAGGAGCTGAAAAGATGAAAAGAAAATTGGTGCTTCGTTTCCCGGCAGCTGTGGTAGAACAACCATTTATTTATACTTTGGCGAAAGACTATAATGTGGTGGCTAATATTCTCAAAGCAAATATTAATCCACGTAAAGAGGGAAATATGGTCGTAGAACTGACAGCAGAGGCAGAGGGATTTAATACCGCCCTGGACTTTTTGCAGGCACGTGGCGTAGAGGTTTCGCCATTAGAGCAGCAGATTGTCTGGTTAGAAGATCGCTGCACACAGTGTGGCGCCTGTACAGTGATTTGCCCTACTAATGCTTTGTGGATGCAGCGGCCCGAAATGACAGTTTCTTTTTGCAGTGAGCAATGTGTAGTCTGCGAACGCTGTCTGAAGGCTTGCCCGGCACGGGCGGTAGAAGCTTTATATTTGGCTGGAGAGTAAAAATGGACAGCTCGCGGCGACTGTATCGCCACAGCATGCAGCGACCAGGTTTCAGAGCCTTTACCTGCCAGGTCAAGGAAACTGATTTGTATGTGGCCGTAGATGAAGCAAGCTATGGCCCGCAGTTAGAGAAGTTTGTGGAGCGGCGGGTGCTTTATTATCGTACTTCGTTGGAGCAGTTAATCGCTAGGGAACCAGAGTTTCAGACCACTTTGCAGCCATACCTAGTGGCCGCAGAGGAGCCGCCGCTGATTTTAGCCATGACTAGGGCTGGTAATCAGGTGGGTGTGGGACCGATGGCCGCGGTGGCCGGGGCGATAGCCGAATATGTGGGACACGATCTGCTGCCGCGGGTGAAGCAAGTAATCGTGGAAAACGGCGGCGATATCTATTTTCACGTCACGGAAGAAGTAACAGTGGGCATTTATGCTGGTACTTCACCGTTAAGCAACCGTTTTGCGGTGGCCATCAGACCACAGGGTCAGGATTTTGGTGTCTGTACATCATCGGGTACGGTTGGCCCTTCCTTAAGTTTAGGCAGAGCTGATGCCGCCATGATTATCTCCCCTTCTACCATTTTAGCTGATGCCGTAGCTACGGCGGCAGGTAATCGGGTGCAGTCAGCAGCTGATTTAGAGCAGGCCTTATCCTGGGCATGCCAAATCCCTGGGGTTAGCGGGGTGCTGCTCATTAAGGATGATCAATTGGCGGTGTGGGGGCAGGTCAAAATAGTTGGCAACAATTAGCCTCTTGATTTTACCTTAATTTTAGACTATAATACTTATGCCATCCGGCACAAAATTAATCTTGCTGGTGTAGCGCAGTGGTAGCGCAATTGATTCGTAATCAATAGGTCAGGGGTTCAAATCCCCTCACCAGCTCCAAAGCAAAAACAACCACGGGGAATTCGCATCCCCGTGGTTTTTTGTGCAAGGCGAACTATTTAGCCTGTTTATCTATTGTAATAATCTTTGCCGTAGATGGCGGCTTCATCTTGCAGCCAGCCATTTACTTGTTTCGTCACGGGGTCGTTATATTTGCCTAAAACGCCGCCGCCGATAGCAAAGCCTCCGCCCGGGGCGTATTTATCAATAGTATCTCTCACGGACTGCCGCACAGCCTCTTCGTCAACGATGGGCCATGTATCTGGCATTTTCCAGTCCCAGCCGCCGCAAAGCACGATTTTACCGGCGAATTTCTCCTTCACCGCCAGCAGATCATTGGTGGTTTGAGCAGGGTCGGTGTAAACTACACCAAAGTCAATCATATCCTCGATGAAATCTTCGCAGCGCCCACAATTGTGAAACTGAACTGGAATGCCGCGCTCTCTGGCAGCATTGGTCAGTTTTACGTAGATAGGTTTTAAGATATCACGATACATTTCCACCGAGATAAAGGGATTGAGCTTGGCGGCAGAATCATCCAAAAGATAAAAAATATCAGGCTGATAATAGTCGAGAGTTTTATCGATAATTGGTACGTAGAAATCAGCCATAAAATGCAGCAGCTCTTTAACTGTTTCCGGCTCCTCAAACATGGCACATAATCCCTCAGTAAAGCCCATAAAGGCCATTAACTGTTGGAAAGGCATCAGGCCACAACCTGCCATGACCGCTGATTCTGTGCGATTAATTTTGGATTTTTCGTAATCCTTTTTGGCCATATACTCCCAGTCAATTCTTTCTGGCAGCTCTGGTCGTTTGATAACTTCATGCCACTTGGTAATATCCTTGAGCATGAAATTGTTGGGTTCAGGTATGGAGGCAAAGCCTGTTTCTTCATTTGTTACATATGTAACGCCCCAATTATCCTTGCCGCCTTTGGGACTGAGGTGTCCCGGCATTAAGATGCTCGGACCGATCATTGCTGTCGTCATTTCACCTGAAATTGTCGGCATTCCCATGTTGAAACGCACAACACTTTCCGGCATCTCACCCCTGCCTAAACGCAGATAGTTTTCTTTTGGTGTCAATTTAGACATCGCATAATCTCTCCTTCGAATCTTTTTTTCATTACCACACGACGGACATACATCTATTAATATTTGTGTAATATTTACCCCCTTTACAATGAGACCTCCTTATCTTATAATTATACAATACTTAATTAATTCTTCCAAGTCATAATATTCAGAAAAAAGTAGCTTGAAAAGTAAGTTGCGCTGATGTTTACTGGTATCACAGCTGTTTTTATGTCGGAGCTGGTCGCAATGCGTTGGTAATTTGTTAATTAACGCTATTTATTAACAAAAAGTGAATTAGGTGAACATTTTCTGCTTTTTTTTCAATTTGCGCTAGACAAGTAATTTCACATATGTTAAGATTGTAACTGTTAAGACTTTTAGTACATGTATATACATGTACCCTTTGCGCCACATATCAGAAAATGTATTCACGAGAGACTGCCTTAGCCGCCGCACCTTAGCTGGGGAAAAAGAGTACAATATTCTGATGAATAACTAAAGATAGAATAGGGAAAATTATGGGAAGAACCAAAAGGAGGGGAACACATGTCTACGTATGCCTACAACCTAAACGAAGTTCGTGATGGTCTTTTACGTGAATACATGTTAGCTACAGGAGCAACCAGAATTGAACTTCTGACTAAAATCATGGACCTAGACGAAGAAATCGAAGGTATGGACAATTAAGTACAAACGCAAAAAGGCTGACCTAAACGAGAAGATTAGGTCAGCCTTTTTCCATTAAGATAAATCACAGCTTTCACCAGGGGCCAGTATCACGCAGTGACTAGAAGTATGTTTTGCCACCTTTGCGGCAAAGACGGCAGGATCTGCCTCGATTAAAGGCCAGGTATTATAGTGAAAGGGAATAATAGTTTTTGCGTTGACTAGTTTGGCGGCGTAGACAGCATCGTCAATATCCATAGTATAGTAGCCGCCAATGGGCAGCAGTAAAAGATCAGGGTGCTCAATGATGCCATAGAGTTTTAAATCGCCAAAGAGACTGGTATCACCTGTAAAATATAAAGTGTAGCCGTCAAGATTAACAATAAAACCGCAGGCTTCACCACCGACAAGACCGGCATGGTGTAAGGCTTGCGTAGTTCGTACATAGCCGAAAGCAAAATTATGTTTACAGCCTATGTTCATGGCATGAGTCGGCAGCTGCTGCTTTTCACATTCTTTGGCTAAATCCAGCGTGGTAATGATGGTTGCACCCGTGCGCCGGGCAATGGCAAAAGCATCGCCGAGGTGGTCAAAATGACCATGAGAGACAAGGATGTAATCCGGTTTTACTTCTGCAGCACTGATGGCCGCTTGGGGGTTATCGGTGAGGTAGGGATCAAAAAGCAGGGTGTGCTCTTGGCCTGTCACCAGAAAACAAGCGTGACCTAAATAATCAATTGTGGGCATCGGTTAGCCTCCTAAATTACATTATTATCCACATTGTAACATATCTGCCAAACTTTTTAAAGCTGGACTGATAGGTATAGATACCTTTTATATTAAGCATCCTGAGATAAGAAGACGCTGTGCGTTTTTTTAGTTACGTGGCCACTTAACTAAATGTAGAGTGATATCGTAGCGTAAAATGAAGGGAAAAAGCAGGTAAATGGTAAATGTACCATTAGTAGAAGAGGAGGCGTAGTGATGGAAAAAGTAGATGTGGCGATTATTGGTTGTGGACCGGCAGGTCTTTCGGCAGCCATTAATGTACAGGCGCGTAACCGTACACTCTTATTGGTGGGGCCGCGAATTTGCAGCCAAGCGCTGCATAAAGCCCACCAAGTTAATAATTATCTGGGTCTATATAATATATCCGGAGAAGCAATGCTGCAATCATTTTTAAAACACGCTAAAGCAGCGGGAATCGAAGTTTCACATCATAGTATTAGTGCCGTTTACCCGCTGGGAGACAGCTTTCAATTGCAGCTGCGCGATGATGTAGTAGAAGCCAAGACGGTGGTTATTACGACCGGTGTCTCGGCAGGCAAACGGTTGCCGGGAGAAGATAACTATTTAGGTAGAGGTATTTCGTATTGTGCAACATGTGATGCCATGTTTTTCCGCGACAAAACTATTGCTGTTAGCAGTGATAGTGCAGAGCATGAGGATGAAGTAAAATTATTAACAGAAGTAGCTGCTAAAGTATATTTTTTGCCGCAATATGAGGTGAGCATGTCGCTGCCGGCTAATGTTGAGCTGCTCGCAGGCCAGAAGATTAGGCAGTTTACTGGCTCCGCCAGCCTGGAGGAAATGGAACTGAAAGATGGCCGCAAAATTAAGGTCGAGGGCGTGTTTATGCTTAAAGAGCAGTACCCTCTGACACAGTTGATTCCAGGTTTGGCTTTAGAAGATAAACATATTAAAGTTGATCTGCAGATGGCCACCAATATTCCGGGTGTTTTTGCGGGTGGAGATGTGGTAGGCAGACCTTATCAGGTGGCTAAAGCTGTGGGACAGGGGCAGATTGCCGCCCTTAGTGCGGTAGCCTATCTTGATCACAAAAATAAAGCTTAACAGTGTGATATAAGTCATGCCTAATACCTGTCGGTGACGCTATAATAATAACAGAAACTGTAGGGAGAGAGAAACCGTGGAAATTACAGTAGCAAATTTACGTAAAGCCTTTCAAACAGATGGGTATATTACCGATGACGATGTCCTGCTGACTGTTTATTTAGCTTTAAAACTGCAAAAACCTTTGCTTATTGAGGGCGAACCGGGTGTTGGTAAAACAGAATTAGCCAAAGTATTGGCGCGTGTTTTCCAGACCGAGTTAATCCGCCTGCAATGTTATGAGGGCTTGGATGAGAATAAAGCGCTGTATGAGTGGAATTACCAGCGACAACTATTAAAGATTCAGCTATCTAAAGAATCCACCAGCGCCACGGAACTAGAAGAGGACATTTTTTCAGCGGATTTTCTTTTAGCCCGCCCCTTACTAAAGGCTATTCAAGCTGAGGAAAAAGTAGTGCTGCTTATTGATGAAGTGGACAAAACAGATGAGGAATTCGAAGCCTTTTTATTTGAAGTGCTCTCAGACTTTCAGGTGTCGGTACCCGAACTTGGTACACTGCAGGCGCAGCAAATTCCCATGGTGATTTTGACCAGTAATAATGAACGTGAATTATCGGATGGCTTAAAGCGGCGCTGCCTATATTTGTACTTAACCTATCCTACTGTAGAGCGCGAAGTGGAAATTATCCGTGCTCGTCTTCCGGAAGTAAAGGAAAAGCTGGCGAAACAGTTGGCACGGGCCGTGGCGCAAATCCGTGCGCAGCAGGAGATTCGCAAGAAGCCATCCATTGCCGAAACTTTGGATTGGGCTCGGGCGTTGGTCACTCTTGGTAAAGACAGTTTAGATGAAGTAACAGTTAAACAAACGCTAAGTCTGCTGCTAAAAAGGAAAACAGATCAGGATGCCTTTACCGAGCGTTTAGGTGCTGGCCGTTTGGCGGCGCTAAGTCAGGAAGAATAATGATGACCAACCGTTTGGAAGTAAATGTGGTGCGCTTTGTACAGCTGCTCCGCCACATGGGGCTGCGTATTGGCAGCAGCGAAGTTATTGATGCGCTGCAAGCGCTGCAGGAGGTGGAACTTTCCGAGCGTGATGCTGTGCGCCTGGCCCTACAGGCAACGCTGGTCAAGCGTCCGGGAGAGCAGGCGGTATTTACACAAGCCTTTGCTCGTTTCTTTGCCTCACCGGAAGTTCGAGCCGAGCTGGAGCAGGAATACGCTGCTAAATTGGCACAGCGACAGGAGATGTTAGCGGAAGCTAGCGAAGACCTGCAGTTTCGTGATGTCCCCCTGGCTTTATCTGAGGAAGAAAAACTAGTTTATGCTGCCATTCCGCCGGCGGCACGACAAAAGATGTTAGATTATATTCAGCGAACAGCAGAGGGCAAGCAGGTGGAAGCAGATTTCCGTCCAGTCCTGGAAAGCATGGTCAGAGGCTCGCTTACTTTTTGGCGTAAAAGTCTGCGTAATGAACTTGGTCAGTTAGCCTTGCCGCAGTCTGACGACCCGGAACTTAATGCCTTACTGGCCAGTATGGAGGAACAACCGCAAGCGGCAGCTGATTCACTGCTCGCCGAGGATATGCAAAATATTGCTGAACAGGATTTGCCGCGGGCGCAGCTTTTGCTGCAAAAACTAGCGCGGCAGCTGGTAACACGTATCGAACGACGCTTCCGCCAAGGTAAGCGGCGGCAGCAGCTGGATGTACGTAAAACTATTCGCCATAATATGCGTTTTGGCGGCACCATGTTTAAATTACGTTACCGTAATCATCGCCGGCAAAAACCACAACTATTACTATTGTGTGATGTGTCCGGTTCGATGGCCCGTTATGCCAGCTTCGTGCTGCAATTTATCTATAGTATTCACAGTGTGGTCAGCAGTATTGAGGGTTTTGTTTTTGCGGAAGATGTGGAGCGTGTTACTGACTATTTTCAAGCCAGCACCGATTTTACACAAACGATGGTAGAATTGATGAACCGTTCACAAGAATGGGGGCGGGGCACGGAACTGGCGACAGCTCTGCAGTCCCTGCGTGCAAACTATCCGCACCTCTTGAGCAGTCAAACATACCTCTTAATTGTCAGTGACACAAAAACAATGAAAGTGACACAGGCAGTGCAGGAATTGGCGGAAATAAAGAGAATGGTTAAAGATGTAGTGTGGCTGAACACTTTGCCGGCCCCTGAGTGGGAGAAGGCCAGTTCAGTGGAGGCTTTTCAACAGGTGGTACGGATGTATCCCTGTAACACACTATTAGCTTTAGAACAAGTTATGCGACAAAAAATTATCGCTTAAACATGAAAGGATGAGAAGGCAATGAAACAAATCGCCATTGCTGGTAAGGGTGGAGTGGGTAAAACTACTTTTACGGCGCTGATGATGCGCTATTTGCTGGAGCATAAATCAGGCAAACCAATTTTAGCGGTGGATGCGGATCCCAATGCTAATTTAAATGAAGCACTGGGGTTAGAAGTGGAAAACACTATTTCGCAAATTATTGAAGATACAAAAACACCTAATGCTGTGCCTACCGGGATGTCAAAAGAAATGTATATGGAGTTTAAATTACAGGATGCCCTGGCGGAAACAAATTTTTACGACCTGCTGGTGATGGGCAACCCCCAACGTTCAGGCTGCTATTGTTACCCGAATGATTTACTGCGCAAGCATTTGGAGAAATTACGCAGTAACTACGATTATGTTTTGGTTGATAATGAAGCAGGTTTAGAGCATTTAAGCCGACGCATCATTTCCGCTGTGGATATGCTAATTGTGGTTAGCGATGCTGCGGCCCGGAGTATTCGCTCTGCCGCACGGGTGCGTGAGATCGCCGAGTCTGTTAATTTAGATATCAAAGAAATGTACTTGATCGTGACAAAAGTCACGGGCAATGAGATAGAAGTACTGCAGCCGGAGATTGATAAAACAGGCTTACAGTTTCTTGGTACTATTCCCCTAGATCCGAAAGTTGCGGAATATGACGTCAAGGGGCAGGCGTTAATGGAGCTGCCCGATGACTCCGCCGCAGTACAGGCTGTAAACGCCATCCTGCAGAAACTGACATTATAAATTAAAACCCCTGCTGGTCAGGGGTTTTTCATATCGTTTTTTGTTAGCAGGGTACGAGTCTCCAGTTACCATGGTTAAGGTTCCCTAGATTAAGGCTATCATGAAAGTGCAGGTAATAACGTGACATTACATCTTCCTTTTAAACCTACAGAAGCTGGTTTTTTTGTGGAACGCTTAAACCGTTTTGTAGCGTTAGTTGAGTTGAACGGCGAAACGGTGGCAGCACACATTGCTACATCCGGACGTCTGACAGAATTATTGGTGCCAGGAGCCAGTGTGTTATTAGAGCGTAATAATTCAGCCACACGCCGCACAGCTTTTAGTGTGCGAGCAGTGTGGTACCAGCAGACCTGGGTTTCTATTGATGCCCAACTGCCGAATAAGTTAGTCAAACAAGTGCTTTTGGCCAAGGCTCTGCCCCCTTTTGAGCAGTGTGAATTTGTGCGTAGTGAGCCTGTTTACAGCAGCGGACGTTTTGACTTCCTCCTGGCAGAGGCCGGGCAGGCTGTTTATGTGGAAGTAAAGTCAGTAACTTTGGTGATAGATAAAGTGGCTTTGTTTCCTGATGCGCCTACGGCCCGAGGACGCCGCCATTTAGCCCATTTGGCTGACTTACAGCGGGAGGGTTGCCGCTGTGCGGTAATCTTTATTATCCAGCGAGGAGATGCAGATTATTTTGCGCCTAATCGGCGTACTGATTTACAGTTTGGCCAGAGTCTGCGGCAGGCAGCCAGCGCTGGCGTGGAGCTTTATGCCTACCGTTGTCGGGTTGACCAAGCTGGGATGACGCTGGCAGAACGTCTGCCAGTTTTGATCTAGTCAGAGAAAGGATTAGAGGCGAGAGAAGCGAATTATAAATAAAAGTAGACACTACTAGAGACAAGTAAACCGGAGGAATGGATATGAAACTAACATTTTGTGGTGGCGCGCAAACCGTCACTGGTTCCTCGTTTCTCTTGGAAGCGGCGGGGCAGAAAATACTACTGGACTGTGGTATGTTTCAGGGCAATAAACATTTACGGGCTCGTAATTTTAATGACTTCCCTTATAATCCGGCAGAGATTGATTTTGTGATCCTTTCTCATGCGCATATTGACCATTCTGGCCTGATTCCCCGCTTGGTAAAAGGAGGCTTTCGTGGTCACATCCTAGCGACTTCCGCAACAGTTGATTTGGTCAGTATTATGCTGCCGGATAGCGCCTATATTCAGGAGATGGAGGCTGAATGGCAAAACCGCAAGAATTTGCGTGCCGGGCGTCCCTTAATTGATCCTTTGTATACGAGAGAAGATGCCGAGAAAGCGCTGAAACGTTTCAAGGAAGTGAATTATTACCAAAAGTTTTGGTTGAGTGACCGTATTGCTTTGACCTTCTATAATTCTGGTCATATTCTTGGTTCGGCGATTACTGAGCTGACTATCGTCGGCACTGAACGCACAGAGAAAATTGTTTTTACTGGTGATTTGGGTAAAGCCAAACAGCCCATTATCAAAGATCCCGATATCCTTGAAGAAGCTGACTATGTGGTGATAGAAAGCACTTATGGCACACGGGAACATGAAATAGAAGATCAAAAAATAGAGATCTTGCAGCAGGTTATTCAGCAAACAATACTTGCTCAAGGTAATGTAGTTATACCCTCCTTCGCGGTGGGGCGTACGCAAGAATTACTATATTTTTTAAGCCGCCTGATGCGTGATCACCAGATCCCCAATTTGCCCATTTACATTGATAGTCCTTTAGCGATTTCAGCTACGGAAATTTTCACCCGCCATCCGGAATGTTATGATCTGCAGATGCGTGAATTGCTCAAGAGCGGTCAAGATCCCTTTAATTTCCCTGAAGTTATCTTTACTAAAACAGCTGAGGAGTCCAAGCTAATTAACAAAAGTCCTGGGGGAGCGATCATTATCTCTGCCAGCGGCATGGCGGATGCCGGCCGCATTAAGCATCATCTTAAACATAATTTATGGCGTCCTGAATCTACGGTGCTTTTTGTGGGTTACCAAGCAGAGGGAACTTTAGGGCGGCGTATCCGTGATGGTGCCAGAATCGTAAAAATCTTTGGTGAAGACATTAAAGTGAATGCGCGCATTGTCAGTATTGACGGTTTTTCGGCCCATGCTGACCGTTCAGAGCTATTGCGGTGGTTAGGAAGATTCCCCAAGAAACCCCAACAGGTGTTTTTAGTACACGGAGAAGAGAATGTGCTGCCAGAGTATGCTGCCCTGATTGAGCGGGAACTGAACTTAAACACTTATATTCCAGAGTATTTAGAGACTGTGGAACTGACTACGGAGGCGGTTGCCGATAAACGTCCAGAGCTATCTTTAAGACAGACGAGCGCTAAAACTTTACAGCAGTTGTGGCAAGATTTTCAGCGTGATTACAGTAAACGTTTAGAATTGGCTATACTAGAAGGAGATGCTGAACTGGAGCTGCAGCAATTAGCAACAGAATTGGCAGAGATGAGAGCTTTGCTGGAAAATGAGTAAGGAGGCCAACAGCATGAATCAAGCATGGGATGTGCAAAGCATTTTACCTCACCGTTACCCATTTTTATTGGTCGACCGCCTGCTGGAGGTTGTACCGGGGGAGCGGGCTAAAGGGATAAAAAATGTGACGATTAATGAGCCCTTTTTTCAGGGTCATTTCCCCGGTTACCCTGTTATGCCTGGCGTCTTGGTGGTGGAAGCCATTGCCCAAGTAGGTGCGGTAGCTATTCTAAGTATGCCAGAATTTCGCGGCAAGATTGCACTGTTTGCCGGGATTGATAAGCTCCGCTTTAAGCAGCAGGTTGTGCCGGGTGATGTGCTGGAGCTGGAACTGGAAGTTATTAAATTACGGGGTACCATCGGTAAAGGTAAGGGGACTGCCACTGTTAACGGTAAAGTAGTGGCCAGCGGCGAATTAATGTTTGCAATTACCCAAGCTTAATTTGCACCTCACTCATTTTTAATTATCTGACAGCTAAAAATGTTTGACAAAGATAGAATCCCTCGGTTATTATTAAGATTGTTGTGACAGAGTAAGCTGTCATGACATTGGTCCTGCAGACGATAAAGAAAAAAAACTAGATACTCTTATCAAGAGCGGCGGAGGGACTGGCCCTATGAAACCCAGCAACCGGACATTTTGTTAGCGGTGCTAATTCCAGCAGGCAATTTGCCTGGTAGATAGGAGAGGTTACTCCTAAAAGAAACCTCTTGCATCCGAAGAGGTTTTTTCTTGTACCGGCGAGCAATAATAGCTGATTGCGCTAATGAAGCCAGTACTGCTGCCTTTTTTGTGTTGCAGCCCAGAGGATTGACTTGATGGTTAAGATGAAGCAAATTGTGTAAACATATCCAGAGGAGGCATTAAAGACATGGGCAAGAATTATCTTTTCACTTCCGAGTCCGTGACGGAAGGACATCCGGATAAAGTCTCTGACCAAATATCCGACGCTATTTTAGATTCAATTTTGACTCATGATCCACTGGCACGAGTGGCGGCAGAGACATCCGTTACCACTGGTTTGGTGTTGGTGGCAGGGGAGATTACCACAAACTGTTATGTTGATATTTCTAAAATAGTACGTGAAACAGTAAAAGAGATTGGCTATACGCGCGCAAAATATGGTTTTGATGGTGACACCTGCGCTGTGCTTACTTCTATTGATGAGCAGTCCAGCGATATTGCACAAGGTGTGAACCAAAGTTTTGAGTCTAAAGAGAGTACAAATCAGGATCTCGAGTTTGAAATAACTGGCGCTGGTGACCAGGGGATGATGTTTGGTTATGCCTGTAATGAAACGCCTGAGTTAATGCCGCTGCCGATTGCCATGGCTCATCTGCTGGCACGGCGCTTGGCAGAAGTGCGCAAGCAAAAACTGCTTCCTTATTTGCGCCCAGACGGCAAAACACAAGTTACTGTGCAGTATCTTGCTGGTAAGCCTGTAGGCATCAAAACTGTGGTGGTAGCTGCTCAACATCGAGAAGACATATCCTTAACCCGTATCAGAAACGATGTTATTGAGCAAGTGATTAGAGAAGTGATTCCGGCACAATACCTGACACCGCAGACAAGCTTTTATGTGAACCCCACTGGTCGTTTTGTCGTGGGCGGTCCCCAAGGGGATGCCGGTTTAACTGGCCGTAAGATTATTGTCGATACGTATGGCGGTTATGCTCGTCATGGTGGTGGTGCTTTTTCGGGTAAAGATCCGACGAAAGTTGACCGCTCAGGCGCTTATGCTGCACGTTATGTGGCAAAAAATGTGGTGGCCGCCGGTTTAGCTGACAAGTGTGAGGTACAGTTGGCTTATGCCATTGGTGTGGCACATCCAATTTCGCTTTTAGTGGAAACCTTTGGCACGGCTAAAGTAGCCGAGGAAAAGATTGAAGCTTTAGTCAACCAGCATTTTGACTTACGTCCAGCGGCGATCATTCAGAAACTGCAGCTGCGTCGTCCTATCTATAAGCAGGTTGCAGCCTATGGTCATTTTGGCCGTCTTGATTTAGACCTGCCTTGGGAGCAAACCGATAAAGCCGCTTTACTAAAAGATGAAGCTGGCCTGTAAATAAGCAAGCAGAGAAGAGCAATGTGGACAAGCATTGCTCTTTTTTTACTGGCATAAATTTATCACTTTGCAGTCAGCAAAGCCTTTAAGTGGCCAGTATAAAAAGCTTGCTAAGGGAAATTGAAAGTGCAAGCTTTTTTTTACTGGCATAAATTATCACTTTGCAGTCAGCAAAGCCTTTAAGAAGCCAGTATAAAAAGTGCGCGCTAAGGAAGATGAATGGGCGCACTTTTTATAAATTTGATGAGTTTGAGCAAAAGTGGCCTTTGGCGAGTCAACTTTGCGCAGCTGCTGCTCAATCTAGGGTGGTTTTGCCCCCAAAGTTGACATTTGCCGCGCCTTGCTCTCAGCAGTTATAATCAAAGCAGTTTGAGGCAAGGAGGTGATCGTGATGGCTGTCGTTTTAGAACCTAGTTATAGCCGTTGTCAAGTTAGACTGCAAAGCGGTGTCGATGATGAGGGCAATCCTGTGGTGGTGAGCCGCACCTATGGTCGTGTTCTGCCTGCAGTAACCAACGATGATTTGCATGAGGTCTTTACTGCATTAATGTCACTGCAAGGCTTCAGTATCTATGCTCTTCGCCGTTTGGAGGATGGTGAATTGATTGCAGAATAAGCAAAAAGAACCGGGGTAAGGAGGTGAGATGATGGATACAACGCTGCAGCTAATCTTCAGAAATGAAGATGGCCGCTTATTTACCATCAGTATTCCTAACCCTCGTGCAGATTTAACAGAAGCCGAAATTACTACGGTCATGGATCTAGTGCTAAGCAAGAATCTCTTCCAAAGTACGGGGGGCGCTTTAGTGCAGAAAGTACGGGCGCGTTTGGTGTCACGTGATAGTGAAGACCTGGCGTCTTATGAACAATAAAGGCTGCACTTTCAGGCTGCAATTTTATCTGGCTGCTCTGGCCAGAGGCAAGGGAGATAGAATTCAGCCACGCGCAAATAACGGGAGGTCATCCTCCCGTACATAACTACCGCCTGGAGATGGAGGCGCGCCTTACCTGGTGCAGGCAGCTGTAAAGCAGGAAACAAGCATGTAATGTGGAATACAGACAGGCGGAGGGAAAGTTATGGAGAGTTTAGCAGGTACACTAGAAAGAATTACATACTATAATGAAGATACTTTATTTATGGTGGCTAGGCTGCGCAGTGATGATGAGCAGCTGCACGCCATCATTGGTAATATGCCGCGCTTAAGTGTGGGGGAAAGACTGGTGGTACAGGGGGAGTGGACTCAACATCGAGACTTTGGCCGTCAGTTTAAAGTAGCTCGCTATGAGGCGGAAGCCCCCCATAATATAAAAGGTATTCGCAATTTTTTAGCTTCTGGTTTGATTAAAGGAGTAGGACCTTCTACCGCGGAAAAAATTGTGGAGCATTTCGGTTTAGAAGCGCTGACAATTATTGCAGAAGAACCGGAAAGGCTATGCGAAATTGAGGGGATAGGCACGAAAAAATCTGCTCTCATTGCCGGCAGTCTGCAGGAACGTCAGGAGATTATCCGAGTAATGACTTTCTTGCAAAGTTATGGCGTCAGCATCGGTTATGCAGCGCGTATCTATCGGAGATACGGTGATGATACAGTCGCTCGAGTCAGTGAAAATCCCTATCGCCTAGCCAGTGATGTTTTTGGCATTGGCTTTAAAACCGCTGATAAGATTGCTTTGGAAATGGGGTTAGCACCTAATTCTCCCCATCGCATCAGAGCTGCCATCTTGTATCAGCTTACCCAAGGCCAAGAGCAAGGTCATGTCTATTTACCTCAGACAGAATTATCGGATACTGTGGTCAGCGCATTGTCGACTAATACGGAACCGGTAACAGTGGAGATGGTAAGTGAGCAAAGCGAGGGGTTGGCTGAAAGTAAGCAAATTGTCCTTACTGAACTAGAGGGCGTAACTGTAATTTACCTGACCCCCCTTTACCAAGCTGAATGTTATGTGGCGGCTCGGCTTTTAGAGCTTGCTAACTCGCAGTCCAGCTTGGCGTCTGTAGAAAAGGCAGCTTGGCAGGAGGATGACTTGACTTTGGCTGCCGCCCAGCAGCTGGCTGTACAGCAAGCAATGGATGCAGGGCTGCTGGTGGTGACAGGCGGCCCGGGTACTGGTAAGACCACTACTATTCGCGCCTTAATCAAGCTCTTTCACCGCAACGGACTAGAGGTATTGCTGGCGGCTCCGACGGGGCGAGCTGCCAAACGCATGACAGAAGCGACAGGTTTGGAAGCAAAAACTATTCATCGCTTATTGGAATACGCACAAAAAGAAAGCAGCGGCGTAGGTTTTGCTTTTCAGCGTGATGAAGACCGGCCCTTACAAGCTCATGTCTTAATTATTGATGAAGTGTCGATGGTAGATTTACCGCTCTTTTATTATCTGCTTAAAGCAGTTCCGGAGGGCTGTAAACTAATCCTTGTCGGTGACATGGATCAGCTGCCTTCTGTCGGGCCAGGAAATGTGCTGCGTGATTTGATTACTTCTGAAGTTGTACCAGTGGTACGGCTGACGCAGATTTTTCGTCAATCAGAAAATAGTATGATTGTCAGCAATGCCCATCAAGTTAATGATGGACAGCTGCCGCTTTTAAGCGGCAGCGAAGACTTTTTCTTTATTCAAGAGTCTGACCCGGAAATTATTTTAAAAAAGGTTTTGGACTTATGCAGTTCTCGTTTACCACAGTATAAAAATCGTGATCCCATTGCTGATATTCAAGTTTTAAGTCCCATGCGTCGTAACCGTTTAGGTGTGGATCAGTTAAATGTACAGCTGCAGGAAAGATTGAATCCGCCTGCTCCCCATAAACCAGAGCTGACTTTTGGCCGCACCACTTTTCGCTTAGGTGATAAAGTAATGCAAATACGCAATAATTATCAGAAAGAAGTGTTTAATGGGGACGTGGGCCGCATCACCTATCTCAACAGCGATGATGGTGAAGTAATGGTGCTGTATCCTGATGTGGGCGGGGCACGGGATGTTTTGTATGATCAGGCTGAGCTGGAGGAGTTAGTACTGTCTTATGCTACATCTGTGCATAAGAGCCAAGGTAGTGAGTACCCCATCGTAGTACTGCCTGTGGTTACACAGCACTACATTCTCTTGCAAAAGAATCTTTTGTATACCGCTATCACCCGGGCAAAAGAGTTAGTGGTGCTAATTGGCACGAAAAAAGCGCTAGCGATAGCGGTGCGTAACAACAAAGTAGCGACCCGCTATTCAGGGTTAGCGACAAGACTTGTAAATTATCGCTAAGCAGGAGGATGCAGGTGGACCTACTAACACCCCTTTTAGATCTTTTGTTCCCACGACGCTGCGGTTTTTGTCGTACGCTGCTTAACGAGGCGCAGCCAGGTGTGTTACTGTGCCGCAGCTGTGAACAGACAATTCTCAACCCACAGAGCTGCTGCAGTTACTGCGGGTATCCGTTGGCGGCCTCAGAAGACGGCTTTTGTCCGCTGTGCAGCGAGCACAGCTATGCCTTTTATGCCTCCTGTGCGCTTAGTCTTTTTCAAGGTGAGTTAAGAAAAGCAATCTTACGTTTTAAATATGGCGGGAAGAGAGAACTGGCTTTCCTTTTTGGTCAGCTGATGGCTAGGCAAGTGCGGAAATGCCAGTGGCCAGCTTTAGATAGTGTCGTGCCCATTCCTTTACATCCGCTAAAGTTACGAGAACGCGGTTATGATCAGGCCCTGCTCTTAGCGCAAGTATTGGGTAAAGAATTAGACCTGCCACTGCAAAGAATTTTAACGCGTCGGCAAGCTACTGTCAGTCAAACTACATTAAGTGCAGCACAGCGCTGGCAAAACGTAGCCGATGTTTTTGTCTTTCATCAACAACCAAGTGTGCCGCGGCGTGTGCTGTTGGTGGATGATTTACTAACGACCGGTGCCACAGCGCATTTTGCGGCTGAGGCGCTGCACCAAGCCGGGGTAAAGGAAGTCTATCTCGCCGTGATTGCTCATTCATGAGATCTTAGCCAGAGGGCTGCTGTCGTTGATTTTAGCAGCAAAATATGATCATTTAGCTATGTTGAGGCCTTAGCCTAATGTACCCGCGGCTCAGAGGCGACAAATGTTATAAAAAAATAGGAGACAGCGATTGTTTAACATATTGCCAGATAAAAAACGTAAGCTAAAATGAAC
>DASRMS010000062.1:0-2316 GCA_035647835.1 Oscillospiraceae bacterium | reverse complement strand
ACACTGGACTGTTCACGGCTGGCCGTTTGTTCTGTGCGAATAAAACTGCGTTGAGCCAGCCCCTCAGCTCGTGGGCTAACGGTTTCCCAGTTACGCCCCCCGTGCTCGCTCACGCGGTTCATGACGCTGTTCACGGCTGATAGTAGGTTTTGCTGATATGAGGCGCTGTAGGCGCTTTCGCGCAGGTTCTGGGCGTATTGCTGCACTAGAGCGCGGTCGATTTTTTCAAATCGACCTGCACCAGCTTCCTTTGCGAATTCTTTAAATTTGTCGAATCTTTGCAGTGTGGCTGCAACGGTTAGGTATGAGATTTTTCCTGCTGCACGATCGGCATTTAAGGCCGTAGCAGCAGCACGAGTCATGTCTCGACTACCTAGGTTAAAATTTCGTGTTTTCATGCAACAAACCCCGAGTGAAATTGATGGAAAAGGTAAAAATGGGGCTGTGCCAACAGGCACACTGCGCCCCAGAACGCATAGAAATGCGCGAACGGTATTTGTTGGAAGTGAAGGGATGAATGGCGCAGTGTTGAGTTGAAGTACGCGCACCTTTTAGGCGGTGGCAACCTGTTGCTCCCAAGCAAATACCGATGTATTTCTGAATTATTAGGTGCTCCCCGCGCCCTCCCTGGGGGCTAAGCATCAGCTGCAAAGAGCGTCAGCGGACGGGTGTTAACGCACGAGCATGAATGCTATGAAAACCTACGTTTTCATGCATTTTCATGCAGTCTATGATGGGCTGTAAGTGCCGTTCTAGTGAGGTTTGATGCTGATTTTGAGACCCCGTCTCTTTTGTATCAAAAGAGACGGGGGCGGCCGGTGAATTGGCTATTTCGAAAGCAGCTCGGCAGCGATGAATTGCTGCCGATTAAACCTGAACGGAAACTTATAGTTAATTGAAAGCAGAATTGTCCCGTTGGAACAAACTCTGTCACCTGGGCGGTGAGATTCTGACCGACAAAAAATCACAGAGCGATACGCGCGACGTCGTACATAACACTGTTTTTTTTGTGGTTTTTTAGATAGTGTGAACATCAAAAAAAAGGCGTAGCTCGGTCTTTGATGCATCTAATTACAGTCCTGAGACTGGGGATGTGGATTGGGAAATCCGACATCTTGCTAGGGGTGTTGCTTAGGGGTGTTGCTAATTTGCTGTTTTTCTTTGGCGACCAGCTACCGCACCCTTCGTCCTCATTGAGGACAAGAACCTTGATATTACTACAGGCTGAGCTTATTTCAAGTGACTGTTGCAGGTTAGTCACGAAGCTCTATGTGTAGGGTGGCAATCTGCTGCTTGGCAATTGGGTGTCCGAGAGTGGCTGCTTTAGCCAGCCACATTAAACCTTTTGTTCTGTCCCTGCCTACACCGATGCCCTTGATGTACAGCATGGCTAGGTTATGAATAGCGTCAGGGTGCTCCTGGTCTACAGCTAACTGTATCCAGTGAGTCGCTATATCTGACCGATTTGCATCTAGAAACAACTGCGCTAGGTCGTTTTGCGCGTCGGCATTACCTGCGTCCGCATCAGCTAGCAACTCATAGTCCTCTGGTTCTATTGGTACGCATAACATAGGCACAAGATCGGCCAGTGTCAGCATTGCGCGACCACGGGAATCATTCTCTTGACGAGAGATTTGTCCATCATCCAGCCTGCGCCACAATGTTCTTTTACTGACATCAGTGATAAGGGCTGCGGTATCTAGGCTTATCGCGAGGTTCATTTTTGATCCTTACTTTGAGTTTGGCGCACTTTGAAGCATGACAAATTACTATTTTGGCACACCTTGGCACATGACAGTGTTTATTTTGGCGCACCTTGGCACATGACAGGGTTGTTTTGGCACACTTCGGCTCGTGACAGGGGCTGTTTTGTCACATCAAGACAAAGTACGAATCAAAAAGAGGGGTTAATAAACAGTCAGAATCAGAGGAGTTAAGCCTGTTTCAGCCATTATTCTTCAAAAAAGATGGCATGAAAGCTGCTTTGTGTTTATTAGCCCAACGGCTATCTCACAAAATGGAGTGTTAAAAATGAAAGCACAAATGCAAAAGGGTTTTACCCTAATTGAATTAATGATCGTGGTTGCGATCATCGGTATTTTGGCGGCGATCGCACTGCCTGCCTATCGTGATTATACCGTTCGCGCTGATGGTGGTGCTGCTTTACAGCAAGCAGCTGGTTACAAAACATGCGTTGCTGAAGAGTACCAAACTGGAAGTGCCAAGCCACAGGATTGCGATCCAGGCCAGGTTAATGCTGCTCTAACAGCAAGTTCTCTAAGTACTGATACTAACCACGGGAAGGTACATGTTAGT
>DASRMS010000061.1:0-27690 GCA_035647835.1 Oscillospiraceae bacterium | reverse complement strand
TGCTACCTTCAGCAGTAACGGTATTAAGGATGCAGTGCTTGATGCACTGCAGCAATAATGGGGGTGAAGAGAAGTGAGTGTGATGAAAGAACTAACTAAAGGCTTGTTTCGAGAAAACCCCACCTTCCGTTTAGTGCTCGGTATGTGCCCTACACTAGCGGTAACGACACTAGCTGTTAATGGTCTGGGGATGGGTCTTTCCACTGCTGCTGTGTTAGTAGCTTCCAACTTTATGATTTCGCTGTTACGGAAGTTAATCCCCGATAAAATACGTATCCCGGCCTATATCATCATCATTGCCACCTTTGTGACGATGGTGGATATGCTGCTTAATGCTTATCAACCAGAGCTTCACTCCCAGTTAGGCATTTTTATCCCCTTAATTGTGGTGAACTGCATTATTTTAGGGCGGGCGGAAGCTTTTGCCTCCAAAAACCCGGTAGTCAGCTCTGTAGCCGATGGTTTGGGTATGGGCTTGGGCTTTACCTTCTCTTTAACTATTCTTGCGTCTATCCGGGAACTGGTGGCCAGCGGTACACTGTTTGGTGCTAATATTTTAGGTGCTGCTTATCAGCCCTTTAAAGTATTTGCTTCACCGCCAGGTGCGTTTATTGCTCTTGGCTTACTGATGGCCTTAATGAATATTTTAGCTAAAAAATTTCGTTTGGAATAAGGAGGGGTAGATTATGACGAGTATCTTAACCATTGTCTTTGGGGCGATTTTTATTAACAACTTTGTGTTGAGCAGGTTTCTCGGCATCTGCCCGTTCCTCGGTGTTTCCAAGAAAGTAGAAACGTCGCTTGGCATGGGCATGGCAGTTACCTTTGTCATGGGCATGTCTTCCTTGGTCACCTGGCTGCTGGAACACTATGTCTTAGCCGCATATAGTTTGCAGTACTTGCGTACGATTGTGTACATTCTAGTAATTGCAGCTTTGGTGCAGTTTGTAGAGTTAGTAATCCGCAAAGTAAGTCCTGCCTTGTATCAGGCGCTGGGTATTTTCCTGCCCCTGATTACCACCAACTGTGCCGTCTTGGGCGTAGCCCTCTTAAATGTACAATTGGAGTACAACTTATTAGAATCCGTAGTCTTTGGTATTGCGGGAGCCCTTGGCTTTACCCTGGCCCTCGTGATTATGGCCGGTATCCGTGAGCGTTTAGAGCTGGTTTTCATCCCCAAAGCCATGCGTGGCGTCCCAATTGCCTTAATTGTTGCAGGAATTCTTTCCATAGCCTTTATGGGCTTTCAAGGCATGATGTAGGAGGCGTAGTAAATGATCTTACCAGCAGTAGTTAGCCTAGGTGGTTTAGGGTTAATCTTTGGTAGCATGTTAGCTTTTGCCTCACAAAAGTTTGCCATTGAGATTGATCCTAAAATAGAACAAGTATTAGAAGTACTGGCAGGTGCTAATTGTGGTGCCTGTGGCTGTGCCGGATGTGCACAATTTGCTGAAGAAGTAGTGGCTGGTCGTGCCTCCATCACCGGCTGCACACCCGGTGGTAGTAAGGTGGCAGCTTGTATTGCGGAAATTCTAGGTGCAGAAGCCCCGGAAGCACAGGAACGCTGTGTAGCACTGCTAAAATGTCAAGGCGACTGTAATACGGTCAAAGCAAAACATCTCTATCATGGTATAGCTGACTGTAAAGCTGCCATTGCTCTAAATGGTGGGCCTAGCGCTTGTAGTTATGGCTGCGTGGGGTTAGGCAATTGTGTTAAGGTCTGTCCCGTTGATGCCATTACCATGGGGGAAAATGGTTTGCCATTGATAGATGTTGAATTGTGCATTAGCTGTGGTAACTGCGTAGCTGAATGCCCACGCCACGTTATTGAGATGGTAAGCACGGCAGCGCAACCTCATGTCCTATGCAAGTCACGGGATAAAGGAAAGTACGTACGGTCTGTTTGTGAGCGAGGTTGTATTGCCTGTGGACTTTGTGTTAAGAAGTGCCCAGAAAACGCCATTTATATGGAAAACAATGTGGCTGTTATCGATAGTTCACTTTGTAACAACTGTGGTATTTGTGTGGAAGTATGTCCAGAGCATACGATTGTTTAGAGGCTGAAGGTGCGGAAGTCTTTCTTCCGCACCCTCAGCCCCTGCTTGTACTGGTTAGGCAAGTAAATCACTTGTATTTAGCAAGTAGTTAATGAAGCCGGTACAAGGCTTGCAGTGAAGAACTGCAAGTGCAAGCATGCTTTAAGATCATTTTTGCTGAATAGTGGCGATTAGTGAAAGTTAGCACATTCACTAGCATAGAATGGTATAGATAATCCTTTTATCTGTATCGGAAATTGGTAGTGCATGATGGATAGTCAGCAAGATTTATTATTACCTAGGAAGAAACAGAAGAGATTTGTATTTAGCTGCTGATTTCTTTATGCGGGGGAGGAATTTAAAAATGTTGCCAGCGGCTGCACATGAGATGAATACAACTACAGAGACTATTAGTTCACTGCTACCATTAGCTGCAATTATGGTGCCCCTAGTGGGAGCACTGTTAACTTACTGGCTCGGTCAGCGTAGTGATAAACTACGGAATGCGTGTACAGTACTTGTGACACTGGCCACCATTACTGTTGTTATGGCCCTGTATCCATTGCTGCAAAAGGGTGCAGTGGAATTTATCTTACTCAGGCTTGAACAATTTAATATTTTTCTACGTGTTGATTTCTTTAGCTTTGTCTTTGCGGCACTTATTTCTATTATCTGGTGTTTAACTACCCTGCATGCCACGGCTTATATGGCCCATGAACATGATCAAAATCGCTTTTTTACGTGCTTATTAGCTACCCTGAGCAGCTGTCTTGGTTTCGTCCTGGCCGGTGATCTGATCACATTAATTATTTTTTACGAAGCGGTTACATTTTTATCCCATATCTTGGTCACGCATGAGCATACAGCAGATGCTATGAGTGCGGGCAATGGGATGCTCTACCTGGGGATTATTGGCAGCTTTTTCCTGCTCCTTGGTATCTATCAACTGTACACCGGGGTTGGCACTTTGGAAATTCGGCCTCTCTATGACCAGATAGCACAAAGTGGTCTTAACTCTTATTGGCTTTTAATTTATTTCACCATCGGCTTTGGCATTAAGGCTGGGATGACGCCAACACATATTTGGCTGCCTAAAGTAGATCCGGTAGCACCTGCCCCTGTCAGTGCCCTGTTATGTGCCTTGTTTATAAAAACTGGCGTTTACGGTATTCTACGGGTAGTAGACATGATCTTTACGCCCACGGCAGTAATGCATGACTTGGCGACCTTGTTACCAGCCATGAATTTTGGCTATCTGTTGATTTGGGTTGGCATTGTTTCCATGTTTTTAGGAGCCTTGATGGCCCTGCTGTCGACTCATGCCAAAAAACTTCTTGCCTATAGCTCCATCTCGCAAATGGGCTATATTATTATGGGTATAGGTGCGGCGTCTTACCTGGGTGCAGAAGGAGCAATCGGTTTCGCCGGAGCTTTGTATCATGTTGTCAACCATGCCTTCTTTAAGGCCTGTCTGTTTTTAGTAGTCGGTGCTATTTACATGATTACTCATGAACTAGACATTACTGTAGTACGTGGCATGATAAAAAAGGTGCCTTTAATTACAGTTATTTTCCTCATTGCCTTCGCTGGCATTGGCGGTATTCCGGGTTTTAACGGTTATGTTAGTAAAACATTACTCCATCATGCTTTGGTGGAAGCAGCGGCGCACAGTCATTCAGTGCCTCTGGCGATAGCAGAAAAGATTTTTGTTCTTACTAGTGCCATGACGCTATGCTACTTTACAAAATTCTTTCGCGGCCTTTTCTTGGGAGAGGTACCTGAGAAGTATGATAAAAAACGATATAGTTTTACCTGGCCTGTATACACAGCGCTAGGAACGTTAGCAACAATTATTGTCGCCATTGGCTTATTCCCACATTATCTGCTGCAAAAATTAATTATTCCTGCCCTCTCTGGCTTTACCTTTGATCCTCATGCTGTAGAGCATCTCTATGCTATTAATGTTTGGAACTGGCATGATATCCAGGGCATGATTGTCATTGTCGGTCTGGCCGTTATTTTGTTCTGGGCAATGGATCGTTTTCACTTTTTCTCTATTAAGTTCCCGTGCTGGCTCAGCATCGACTATCTGCTTTATCAACCGGTACGCATGATGCTAAGACGCATGGTAGCACCATTACGTCAGAACAGAGCACATGATAAAACCCGCGATTATACAAGTCATACTCACTAACACTAACACTAACAGCTAAGCAGCTAAAAGCGGCTTAGCTGTTTTTTTATACTGCTGCGATTAGCAGTATAAAAAGCTTGCAGTGGTAAACTGAAAGCGCTACCATTTTTATTACTGCATTTGTTGCGGTGGTGCTCTTTCCATGGTAAACTGATGGCAGACAAAATTTGATTTTTAGGCAAAATGAAAGGTGAAAATAAGAACATGAAGACCAAGAAACTTACGCATTTAGCAATGCTGATAACCTTTGCCCTAGTGATTCATACTGTGGAATCTGCGCTGCCTATGCCCATACCTGGTGCCAAGCTGGGTCTGGCTAATGTGATCACTTTGTTAACTTTTGTCCTCTACGGTTTAGGGGCAGCAATGTTTGTTTCTGTTGCCCGTACGCTGTTGGGAAGCATGTTTGCAGGTACGCTTTTATCGGTTGGTTTTTATTTGAGTTTTGCCGGTGCCATAATTTCTACGCTGATCATGGCTGTTGGTATTTACTTCTGGCGCAGAGGCAAAATATCAATGATTGCCGTTAGTATCCTGGGTGCGGTAGCTCATAATACAACGCAAGTGGTGGTAGCCAGTATCTTAACCAGTACTCCTAGACTTATTGCTCTTTACCTGCCGGTACCGTTGGTGTTAGCCCTGCCGACCGGTTTCTTCACAGGTCTGGCTGTCATGTACAGTCAAAAGGCTTTAGCTAATGTGATTGCAGAAATTAAACGTAATTAGGTGAGTGTTGATGACTAAATTTATCCTTGCTTCTGCTTCACCCCGACGTGCGGAGCTGTTGCGTCAAATCGGTCTGCCGTTTACAGTGCAGGTGAGCAATGTAGATGAATCTACGATTAATGAGGCAGAGCCAGCACAATTGGCGGCACAGCTAGCGCTTTATAAGGGACAGGCTGTGGCCGAAAAAGTCGATGAGGGCGTTATTATTGCGGCGGATACCATCGTGAATATCAACGGTGAGCTTTTAGGCAAACCTGCTACCAAACAAGCAGCGGCAGAAATGCTGCGACGGCTATCCGGTAAGCTGCATCATGTGCTGACGGGGGTAGCTGTCATCAGTAAACCAGCAGGTTTGGTCCGGACGCATGTGGAAAGTACCGCTGTCTATCTGCGTAAGTTAACAGAAGCAGAGATTGATTGGTATGTGAACACTGAAGAACCCTATGATAAAGCCGGCGGTTATGGTATTCAGGGCAAAGCCGCTGTCTTTATCGAGAAGATTGAAGGTTGTTATTTTAATGTGGTGGGCCTGCCGTTAGCTGCTTTATGGCAGCTTTTAATGGCTGCAGGCATTAAATTGGGGGAAGGAGCTGGAGAGTATGACAACAGCGCGCCTGACCATCAAGGAGCTGCCACCAAGTGAAAGGCCTAGAGAGAGAGCGCTGCTGAATGGCGTCGCTGCCCTCTCGGATGCAGAATTGTTGGCTATTTTGTTAAGGAGTGGTACTGCACAAGAAACGGCTGTACAATTGGCGGAAAAAGTACTCTTAAAGGTGGGGGGAATAACAGAGCTGCCGCGCAGCAGTAGGGAGGAGCTGCAATCCATCAAGGGTTTGGGTCCAGCCAAAGCAGTGACCTTACTGGCCGCAGCCGAACTGGCGACCCGTTTAAGTAATCGTACTCGTTATGAATCCGTCACTGTCTCGTCACCGAGTGATGCCGCGGGGCTGGTAATGGAAGAGCTGCGGCATAAACTGCGGGAACATTTCCGTGTACTCTTGCTGGACACCAAGAATAAAGTGCTGGGCATGGAGGACATTTCCATAGGTAGTCTTAACTCATCATTAGTACATCCGCGTGAAGTTTTTCGTCCGGCTATTCGCAAGGCTTGTGCCAGCGTGATCTTAATACATAATCATCCTAGTGGAGACCCTACACCTAGCCGTGAAGACGTAGATGTGACAAAAAGACTTACGGAAGCCGGATGCCTAATGGGGATCGAAGTGCTCGATCATCTAGTGATTGGCGACGGTCGCTTTGTAAGTTTTCGGGAAAAAGGCCTAATCACCCGCTAACCAATTTTTGTAAAGCGAAACTTGTGTATTGTGTACAACGCCAAAACTGATATAATATTTATTAGTGGATTTTATGAGGAAGGGAGACGCTTTAATGCGCTTTGTGACGAAATATTTTTCCCGTGATATTGGTATTGATTTGGGAACTGCAAATACGATAGTTTTTGTAAAGGGTAAGGGAATCGTCCTTCGTGAACCATCCGTGGTTGCTATTCGACGGGATACCGGTTCGCTGCTGGAGGTAGGAGAAGAAGCTAAACGGATGATCGGTCGTACACCCGGTAACATCGTGGCTATCCGCCCGATGAAAGATGGGGTTATTGCGGATTTTGACGTAACGCAAACTATGCTGCGTCATTTTATCAATAAAGCTTATAAACGTACTACCATGTTTAAGGCACAGGTTGTGGTTTGCGTACCTTCCGGTGTAACAGAAGTAGAAAAACGAGCTGTAATTGATGCCACCAAGCAAGCTGGTGCCAAAGAAGCATTTTTAATTGAAGAACCCATGGCAGCAGCTATCGGTGCAGGTCTGCCGGTAGAAGAACCCACCGGCAGCATGATTGTCGATATTGGCGGCGGCACTACTGAAGTGGCGATTATCTCCTTAGGGGGGATTGTAACTAGCCGTTCTATTCGTGTTGGCGGCGATGAAATGGACGAGTCCATTGTGCAGTACATTAAGAAAAACTATAATTTGATGATTGGTGAACGGACTGCGGAAGAAGTTAAGATTAAAATTGGCACTGCGTACCGTGAGGATGTAGAACCAAAGAAAATGGATATTCGCGGGCGTGATTTAGTCAGTGGGCTGCCGAAAACGCAGGAAATTTCGGCGGAAGAAATTGTTTCAGCTTTAGCAGATCCGGTTGCTAGTATTTTAGAAGCCATTAAAATCACTTTAGAAAAAACTCCACCTGAATTGGCGGCTGATATCATGGATAAAGGCATCGTCATGACTGGCGGTGGAGCTCTCTTACAAGGTCTGGACAAGCTAATTGCCAGAGAAACGGGCATGCCTGTCTATATTGCAGAGAACCCCGTGGATTGTGTAGCGCTGGGGGCAGGAAAAGCACTTGGCGAAATAGAATTGTTACGCAGAGTAGCCCTTGCCCCGCGTCGCATGCATTAGGCTTGGCGGGGCAGATGTGAAAGGTGATGCCCGTGCATGTTCAGAAAAATAACCGTAAAAATAATAATCTAAAAATAATTTCTCTGGTCAGCGTACTATCTGTTCTGTTGTTACTTACTGGTGTGACTGCTAACCGGCAAGGTGCTACATGGCCGGAAGAAATGCTGCAGTATGTTGTGGCCCCTGTACAAGGGGTCTTTCAACGTTTAACCCGTTCTGTTGAGAGTGTTTTTTCAACTGCCAGAAATTATCGACTTTTACGTCAGGAAAATGAAAACCTGCGGCAGCAATTAACCGAGGCGGTTTCCTTGCAAACACAAATAGCTGAACTGCGGCAGGAAAACGATCGTCTTCGCAGCATGCTGGAATATCGTGAAGCTAGTGAATATGAACTGATTACTGCAGAAGTAATAGCACGCGATCCCAGCAACTGGTTTAAGACGATTACAATTAACCAGGGGACAAAAGATGGCATCGAACCAAATATGGCCGTGGTCACAGCAGAAGGATTAATCGGCAACATCCTTTCAGCTGCCCCTAATTCAGCCCAGGTACAACTTTTGACGAATGCAAGCCGTCGTGTGAGTGCTCTAGTACAGCGTTCACGAGAACCAGGCGAAGTTGGTGTCGTAGAGTATGATCCGAATAATACCGCGTATTTACGCATGAAAGATTTACCCCGTGAAGCCAATATTCAAGCGGGGGATACCATTATTTCCTCAGGGCTCGGTGGTGTTTTTCCTAAAGGTTTGCTGATCGGTTATGTCCTGGAGACGGCAGAGGATGAGATGGGTTTGACACAATATGCTCAACTGCAGCCAGCGGCTAATTTTAATCGTTTGGAGGAAGTTTTTGTAGTTATTCCTCAGTCCGATTTGCCGGTGATCCCAGAGGAAGAGGAGAATCTTTAATGGCTGCGCTCTTAATTTTTGTGCTGTTTATCAGTAGCCTGGTGCTACAAGGCTCTGTGCTGGCACTAGCTGGGCCCAGTGGCGTACAGCCTGACATTTTACTTGTGGTGACAGTTGCTTTAGCACTTTTAGCGGATGCCCGTCGTGGTGCTATCGTAGGATTGTGTGCCGGTCTAGCTCAAGATATCTTATTTGGTTCACCACTGGGCTTTTTTGCGCTTAGTAAAATGCTGGTAGGTACAACCGCGGGCTTGCTCTCCAGCGATATTAATAAAGAACTAACCTTGTCCGCGATGGTGTTAATGCCTATTTTTACTATTATCAGTGATTTGATCAGTTTTATTTTACTAAAACTTTATCAGATACAATTCCCGCTGCCTCTTCTTACTTACCTGAAGCAGGTAACTTTGCCGCACATAGCGATGCATTTTTTAATTATGGGGATTATCTACCCCTTTCTTTTTCGTGCTCAAAAGCGCAATCTGCTCTTTGCAGAAAGCGAAGCAGAGGAGTGGAGTAAGTTATGACAAGATCACTACAAAAAAGACTGCGCATGTTTACTTTTGCGGTTATCTTTGTTGCTCTGCTTTTAACAGCACGTTTAGCTTGGCTGCAAATATACAAATACGATCACTATCTAGGGCAGGCCGAAAATAACCGCCTGCGTGATCTGCCCATTACGGCGACACGCGGCGAAATACGTGACCGTAATGGTATCAGTCTCGCTACTAATCGACCGGGTTTTTCTGTATCTTTACTGGATTTGGATCGACAAAAAGCAGCAGAAGTTATTGACTACTTAAGTGAGACGCTAGAAATAGAAAAAGAGGAAATCCAAGAGAAAATTTTGCAGCAGCAGTACAAAAGGTTTGCCCCGATCCGAATTGCTAATGATGTTTCCGCAGAAATTGTAGCTAAATTGGAAGAGCATGCCATGGATTTGCCTGGCGTGATTATAGAAACACAGCCAGTCCGTGAATATCCCTTACAGACACTTGCAGCACACGTTTTAGGTTATGTTGGCGTCATTCGCGACTATCAATATGAAGCGATGAAAGCTGAGGGCTATCGTTTTACCGATATTATTGGTCAAGCAGGTTTAGAATCCACTTATGAGCAATACTTACACGGGCAGGATGGTATTTTACGGATTGAAACAGATCGCTTTGGTAACCGTGTGCGTGTCCTAGAAAGAACTGAACCAGTTGGCGGTAATGACCTCGAGCTGACTTTAGATACACGACTGCAGGAGATTGCGGCACGGTCCCTGGCGCAGGGGATTGCTGATTTACAGAAAAAGGGCAACACTCAAGCCAGCAGAGGTGCTGTGGTAGCCCTTGACCCCAACACTGGCGGAATTTTGGCTATGGTTAGCTTCCCTGGGTTTAATCCCAATACATTCTTTAATGACTATAAGGAGATTCAGGCGGACCCCAATAAACCAGAGATTAACAAAGCCATTCAAGGCACTTATCCAGTAGGCTCTACCTTTAAACTTGTGGGAACACTGGCGGCCTTGGAAGAAGGTGTGATTACAGAAAAGTCACGTGTCACCTGTGTAGGTGTTAAATCTTTTTTTGGTAGCGACCGCCGCCGCTGTTTTAATAGTACTGCTCACGGGCACTTAAATATCATTGGCGCACTGCAAAAATCCTGTAATATTTTCTTCTATGAGATGGGTTATCGTTTGGGTATTGAGCGTTTAGCAGCCTATGCCCACGATTTTGGTTTTGGCAAAGTGACTGGTCTGACGGACATTCGTGGTGAGGTGGCTGGCGTGATTGACTCCAAGGAGCGGCGCAGTAATTTTATGCCCGGTGATGTGCTCACAGCTGCCATTGGTCAAGGTCATGCGATCACACCTTTGCAGTTGGCAAATTATGCGGCAATTTTAGCTAACCATGGCACCCATTACCGTCCCTATTTAGTAGAAAAAGCGCTTAACGGTAAAGGTAAAGTGGTTTATGAAGCGAAACCCGAGGTGCTGAATACTTTACCTTACAGTGAGAAAAACTGGGAACTTGCCCGTACAGGCATGAAAGCTGTGACTGAACCTGGCGGCACCGGTGCTGTCTTACGTACTGTTCCTGTCAAGGTAGCGGGCAAAACTGGTTCAGCTCAAGTTAGTGCAGGGAAGATCTCACATAGCTTATTTGTGGGTTATGCACCTGCAGATAACCCGGAAGTGGCTCTAGCTGTAATTGTGGAAAACGGTGGCTTGGGTGGCGATGGTGGCGTACCTGTGGCCAAACTGATCTTCGAAGAATACTTTGCCTTGGCAGAAATGGATTAAAAGCCACGGGCTCTACCCGTGGTTTTTGGCAGAGGTTTGCAGGAATTTGGCGCTGATTGATGAAAAATAAGGTGTGATATGTTGTGCAGTGGAGGAGATTATGAGTAACATAACGGTGGAATTTAAAGGGAATAAAGACGGCGTAACGATCTATTGTCTGGATCATGCAGCATTTAGCGATATTATGTCTGACTTGGCGGAACGCCTCAAACAAAGAGCTGCTTTTTTCGGTGAGGCACCTGTACGTATTGATGTTGGGCAAAGGGAATTAACAGAAGAAGAAACAGAGGCACTAATTGATGTAGTAAGGCAAAACAGTCGCCTTCACTTAATAGCGATAAATTCGGCTAGTGATCGTCCGCCGGCCATTGCAGCGGCTCGCAGACAGGGTGAAACAGATGATTTGCGACTGGATGGATTTAAAGAAGGTCGTGCTTTGGTTATCAAGCGAACACTGCGTTCAGGACAATATATTCGCTTCCCTGGTCATGTAATAGTACTGGGAGATGTCAACCCTGGTGCAGAAATTGTTGCTGATGGGGATATCTATGTGTTTGGTACATTGCGGGGGATTGCCCACGCCGGCGTCGACGGCGACCGCAGCGCTTCTGTTGTCGCCTTGCGTCTGGCCCCCACTCAGCTGCGCATTGCTGATATTATCTCTCGGGCACCAGATGACTCTGAACTGCCGGAGCAGCCGGAATATGCGTATGTTAGTGATCTGGGCGTGATGATTGCAGCGATTACAACCAAACTGGGTTCCTAGAAAGGTTATCATCTAAAAAGGAGTTGAAAAAATGGGAGAAGTGATTGTCGTTACCTCCGGTAAAGGCGGAGTAGGAAAAACCACAACTACAGCTAATCTGGGCGTTGGTTTGGCAATGCAAAACAAAAAAGTGGTCTTGATTGATGCCGATATCGGGTTACGGAACCTAGATGTGGTTATGGGTTTGGAAAATAGGATTGTTTATGACTTGGTAGATGTGGTAGAAGGTAACTGCCGCACCAAGCAAGCCTTAATTCGTGATAAGCGTTATGAGAATCTTTTTCTTCTGCCAGCGGCACAGACACGGGATAAAAATGCTGTCAGCCCCGAGCAGATGAAAAAATTATGTGACGAGTTAAAAGAAGAATATGATTACATATTAGTGGATTGCCCGGCAGGCATTGAACAAGGTTTCCGCAATGCCATTGCTGGTGCAGATCAGGCGATTATCGTCACTACACCAGAAGTATCCGCCGTGCGTGATGCAGATCGAATTATTGGTCTTCTCGAAGCGGCAGAGTTAGAAGAATCACGACTGCTCATTAATCGCCTGCGACCGGAAATGGTTAAACGCGGTGACATGATGAATATCGATGATATCTTAGAAATATTAGCGATTGAGCTAGTTGGTGTAATCCCGGATGATGAAAGAATAATTGTTTCTACAAATCGGGGCGAGCCAGTAGTTGCTGACAGTAATTCTTTAGCGGGACAAGCTTACCGTAATGTAGTACAAAGGATTCTTGGTGAGGCTGTAACATTTTTAGATTTGAATCAGAACCACTCATTCTTTAGCCGACTAAAAAGGCTGATCGGCTTTGGTGGGTAGAAAGGAAGTGGACTATGAACCTGAGAGCTATGCTTAATGCCCTAATGGGTAGGCAGGATAGTAAAGATGTGGCAAAAGAGCGCTTACGTCTAGTGCTTGTCCACGACCGAGCTAGTGTTTCTCCTGAATTCCTCGATAAAATCAAAGAAGAAATGATCCAAGTTATATCGAAATATATGGAAATTGATGAAAATCAAACGCAGATTAATATGCACCATAGCGAAGGAACAGCCGTTTTAGAGGCTAACTTGTGCATCAAATCTATCCGTCGAAATATGTAGCTGGGTGTTGTTGCCGCTTTACGTGCTGGTTAACTTACCGTATAATATAAGTGCAGGAATTCCTGCACTTATTTTTTTTATCCAACCTTATGTAACAAAGATCAGAGGTGGGAATGTGTTTGACCGCAGACTGTTGCGTAATTTCGACTGGTTGCTTTTACTTACTGTTTGTGCCATAGTAGCAATCAGTTTACTTATTATCACTAGTACAACGATCAATATTACGGGTGATCCACTTTATTTTGCCAAAAGACAACTTATCCGCTTTGCTGTAGGTTTTGTGGCCATGCTTTTTATTTTAAGTATCGACTATACCTATCTCCATCGCTTTGCGCCTTACATTTATCTAACTGTCCTCGCCTTGCTGATTGCTGTGCTATTTGTGGGCTCCGATGGTGGCGGGGCCCAGCGCTGGATTGATCTAGGTTTTTTTGAGCTGCAGCCGTCGGAGTTTGCGAAACTAGGCATTATTATCTCTATGGCGCGCTTGTTATCTGCTCAAGAGGGAGATTTTGAGGGCATGGCTAGCCTGCTGCCTGCTTTTTTTCATGTTGCTCTCCCTATGGGTCTGATCTTTATGCAGCCGGACTTGGGCACCTCGCTGGTTTTTACTGCCATTTCTTTTGGCATGCTCTATATGGCCGGGGCAAAAGTTCAGCATTTAATGACCTATGCCGGCATTGGTTTAGCGGTAGGACTGCCAGCACTGTGGTTTACGCTTAAAGATTATCAAAAAATGCGCCTCATTATTTTTACCAATCCCTACCTCGACCCCTTAAATGATGGCTATCAAATTATCCAGTCGTTAATTGCTGTGGGTTCAGGTGGTTTAGTGGGTAAAGGTTTATTCGCTCCCGGCACTCAAAACGCTTTAAATTTTTTGTTAGAGCAGCATACTGACTTTGTTTTTTCGGCGTATGCAGAAGCGACAGGTCTGCTGGGTAGTGTGCTGCTGGTTCTGCTTTATGCTTTTTTAATCCTGCGCATTATTCGCCTGGCTGCTCAGGCTAAAGATACTTTCGGCATGCTGGTGTGTATTGGTGTAGCCATCATGATGACTTTTCATATTTTAGTAAATATCGGCATGACGATCGGCATTATGCCAGTAACAGGAATTCCGCTGCCCTTCATGTCATATGGTGGTAGTTCCCTGCTAATGAACATGATGGCTATTGGCGTTGTCCTGAATATTGGTATGAGACGACAAAAATTAATGTTCTAAATAACTAACAAAACCCTAGCTGTAAAGAATAATCCACCCGTGAAGACGCGGGTGGATTATTCTTGTTGCTGATTTTTCCTAAAATCATGTATATCTTTGCGGACAAGTTAATATACATGGGTAAGGACAAACCTCTAAGGGGTGAACATAGTGAAAGATAATCGTAGATGGCAGGCTCCTCAATTCGGCCTGCGAGAACGACTAGCACAACGCCGGGCAAAAAGCAGCACATCGTATTACAATGAATACACACAGGATTATAAACAGCCGCAAGCTCTCGACTTACCGTATCTGCTGACTAAACACTGGCGAGAAAATCAATTTCAGAAAACTGTAGCAGCTATTATTGTGATCATTTGTTTAGGTGCCGTTAGTTTATTTAATACACCCTTAACTAATCGCGTGGTGGACTGGGCCTATCAATTGACTGTCAAGCAAACTAACCCGACAGACATTATTGCTGCTGCCCAACCGGTGTTGGCATCACTGCGTGATTTTAGCTGGCGCCAGCAGTCCACAACCGAAGATCCTTTAGCTAATGAAACGGTTACTACTCTTGACGGTATGGTTGCTCCAGTTAACGGCGAACTGTCCAGTCCTTATGGTGCACGTATCATCACTGGTAGTAATGAGATGGAAATGCATTATGGTATTGATGTCAGTGCTGAACCGGGTTCACCAGTTTATGCCGCCTTAGCTGGGACTGTAACGGTGGTGGATCCTGCTCATCCAGTTTTGGGGGAGACTATTTATCTTCAACATGTCGATGACACAGTAACAATTTATGGACGTGTCACAGGTTCTTTAGTTATCGCAGGGGACCAAGTCGCCCAAGGTGCTGAGATTGCTAAAATCGCTGCTGCTGAAGGAGAAAGCCATCTTCATTTTGAAGTCTGGCAAGAAAAACAACCTGTAGATCCCGAACCGTATCTTAAGCAAACCAACTAAAGGAGAGGCCTATTCTTGAAACTTTTCCGGCTTGGCGGTATTACTTTTAGCTTCCATTGGGTGTTTATCTTACTGCTTTTTTTGTTGGCCCTTTTTGGCTATTTAGGTGAAACCTTGATTTTATTTGGCCTGGTTTTAGCACATGAGCTGGTACATATGTTCACAGCCCGAGCCCAAGGGTTAGAGGTGAGCGAGGTAGAATTGTTTCCCTTTGGCGGCGTTGCCAAGATAGAGGATGTTTTAGAGCTGGACCCACAAGTGGAAAGTGTGGTTTCTTTAGCGGGCCCCCTCTTTAATTTTGCACTTGTCGCCCTGGCCCTGCTGCTTTATGCTAATGTTCCTGAGTGGCAGCAAAATGAATTACTGCTATTCTTTATCCGCAGCAATTTAACTTTAGGATTTTTTAATCTTTTACCTGCCTTGCCTCTCGATGGTGGCCGGATTTTGCGAGCTCGCCTCTGTGGGATACTTGGCTTTCAACAGGCAACAGAACTGGCAATTAGGATTAGTCAACTGCTGGCGCTGCTGCTTTTTGCCCTGACGCTCTATCTCTTTTATTTAGGTGATTTTCATGTTACACTCTTAGCCGCAGCCACTTTTTTGTATTTTGCCTCGGAAAAGGAAAAAACAGCAGCTATGTATGCTTTTATTCGCGGTTTGGGGAGAAAGAAAAGGGTTCTCTACGAACAGGGTGTCATGCCCTTAGTCAGTCTACTTTCATTGCGTGATACATTAATGAAAGACATTCTACGACGTTTTGCTATGAAAAAATTTCATCGTGTTCTGGTGGTTACGAGGGAGGGCCAAGTTTTGGGTGAAGTGATGGAGGATGAAGTTGTGGAGACGATTGTACGAGAGGGACTTTATACCACCATTGAATCCGCCCTGCGGCATAAATAGGCAGGGCGGTTTTTATTTGGTAAGTCTAAGCAGGGAAATACTACATTCATGTAAAATTATAGAAAGGGGGAAAATATACTACAAAGTATACTTTTTAAAGTTTGACTATCTCACTATTGGTGGAGGAAACATGAAAAAAGACTATCAACAGTACTTTTGGCAGCATATTTTGCCACGTACAGAAAAGCCGACACGTTATCTCGGTAACGAAGTGAATGCTATTGTGAAAGATCATCAACAAGCAGCAATGCGTGTGGTCTTGGCTTTCCCAGATCTTTATGAAATAGGTATGTCGCATCTGGGACTAAAGATACTTTATCATATTATTAATCAAGAGGAGCATTGGCTGGCAGAACGCGTCTTTATGCCGGCTCCTGATGCAGAGGAACTCTTACGGGAAGCATCATTTCCCCTTTGTTCATTGGAAACAGTTACGCCGCTTGCGGATTTTGATCTGGTCGGCTTTACTCTGCAATATGAGCTTTCCTATGCTACGATACTGCAGATGTTAACCCTGGCAAATATTCCGCTCACTGCTGCAGACAGAGGAGAGCAGGCCCCCCTAGTGGTAGGTGGTGGCCCAGGGGCCTTTAATCCAGAGCCTTTAGCAGATTTCTTTGATTTTTTTCTCCTCGGTGATGCAGAAGAAGCACTGCCGCAAATCTTGACGCTGCTGACAGAAAATAAAGCAGCACCCCGCAGTGAAAAGTTACGCCTCTTAGCAATGATTACTGGAGTTTATGTGCCGTCCCTTTATCAGGAAAAACGCAGCACTTCTGGAGAATATTTGGGCACTGTGCCCATTACAGAGGATCTCCCCACTAGAGTACAACGCGCCGTAGTGGCTAATCTCGATCAAGCTCCTTACCCCACGGAGTTTATCGTGCCCTACGGAGGTATTGTCCATGACCGTTTAGTCTTGGAGCTGTTTCGCGGCTGTACACGCGGCTGCCGTTTTTGCCAGGCTGGGATTATTTATCGACCAGTACGCGAACGTAAAGTAGAAACATTAAAAGAACTGGCACGCCAGATGGTACATGCTACCGGTTATGAAGAAATGGCCCTAAGTTCTTTAAGCAGCGGTGACTATAGTGCTATTGAGCAGTTGGTTCGTGAGCTGGGCATAGATTTAGCACAAGCAGGCGTCTCGCTTTCTTTGCCTTCTCTACGTTTAGATTCCTTTTCCAGCGACCTGGCAGAACAGGTGCAGCGTGTCAGAAAAAGCGGTCTGACCTTTGCTCCGGAAGCAGGGACACAACGCCTGCGGGATGTAATTAACAAGAATATCACAGAAGAAGATCTGCTGCAGGCGGTACAAGAGGCTTTTGCTGCCGGCTGGACGGGAGTGAAGCTCTACTTCATGTTAGGATTACCAACTGAAACGGATGAAGATCTTTTAGGTATTGCTGAATTGGCACGCAAAGTAGTTAATGTTTATAAAAACTCTGGAGGTCGTGGTCGGCTGCGTGTTACCGTCTCCACTGCTGTTTTTGTCCCCAAAGCGCATACACCGTTTCAATGGGTGGGACAGATTTCACAACAAGAAATGCTGCGGCGCCAAGCACTCTTAAAACAAGCACTACGGATTCCCGGTGTGCACTTTCAGTACCACGATGCGCAGACCAGTATGCTGGAAGCTGCTATTGCCCGCGGTGGACGTGAACTAGTGCCGGTAATCAGCCGTGCTGCTGATTTGGGCTGTAAACTTGATGGCTGGGACGAGCATTTTTCCTACGAGCACTGGGAACAGGCATTTAGGGAAAACGGGTTGGAAGTGGCAAATTGTGCGCAAAAAGATTATACTGAACAGGAACCTCTGCCCTGGGACCATCTCGAGGCCGGCGTGAGCAAACGTTATTTGCGGCGAGAATACCAGCACGCTTTAGCCGGCGAGGTTACGGGGGACTGCCGTGAAGGATGCCTGGGCTGCGGCATGACATTACTGTTGCCAGAGGAAGAAAAAGGAGTATGTACACGTGCGGATCTGGATTAAGTTTACTAAAGAACAACCCTTGCGGTTTTTATCACATTTAGATTTAATGCGGTTGTGGCAGCGGGCCATTCGTCGAGCTCGTCTGCCGGTGGTGTATAGTCAGGGCTTTAACCCTCATCCCAAAATGTCGTTTGCGGCAGCGCTGCCCGTAGGTGTGACTAGTGAGGCTGAATATTTGGATGTTCATTTTGACAAAGAGATTACAGACGTGGATATCAATAGCTTACAGAGTGTGCTGCCTAACGGTCTGACTATTTATGGCTGGCGCCCTGTGCCTACGGGCACAGCAGCATTGATGGCGTTAGTAGGAGCACATAAGTGGCAAACGTCTTTAGAGTCTGTCTCTGCCGTACAAGGGCGCATAGAACAGTTGCTGCAAGACACAGAGTTATGGGTAGAGCGGCAAAGTAAAAAAGGTGTAAAAGTGGTTAACCTGAGACCTTATATTTATCAGCTAAAAGCGGCGGCAGCCACAAATAGCCTTGAAATGTTTTTAGCCTCAGGGAGTGCTGGCGGGGCGAAACCGCGGGAGGTCTTAGCGTTATTAGAGCTACAATCACATAGTGATGTGCGGTGTACAGAAACATTCCTTAAGGTTAATGATTTTTTACAGTCACCGCTGGCTGTGTTTTTGGAAGAAAAAGAGGTGTCTGTTAATGCAAAAGAAGATTATTATCAATTGTGACAATAAGCAAACTCGTGTGGCGATGCTCGAAGATAATAAACTGGTGGAAATCTATTTGGAGCGTCCTGTCTACCAGCGCGTGGTTGGCAACATCTATAAGGGTGTTGTGGCCAACGTCTTGCCGGGCATGCAAGCCGCATTTGTAGATATCGGTTTAGAACGTAACGCCTTTCTTTATGTCGACGATGCTATTGTTAGCAATGAGGAAACAGAGAAAGGTAATAAAAATAAAACTATTGAACAACTATTGCGCCCTGGTGAAGAAATCATGGTGCAGGTAATTAAAGAACCCTTTGGCAGCAAGGGTGCGCGTCTGACGAGGCAGATTACCATTCCTGGCCGTCATTTGGTGCTCATGCCTTGGTCAAAGAATACTGGTGTCTCACGGCGCATTGATGATACTGCTGAGCGAGAAAGATTGCGCCAGCTAGCTTCTCAATTACGCCCGGAAGATATGGGCTTAATTGTGCGGACAGTGGCCGAAGGAGAAGATGTTAACGCTTTCCAGCAGGATTTGACCTTTCTGTTATCCCTCTGGGAACGCACAGAAAGACGTTACCAACAAAAGTCAGCGCCCTACATGATATATCGAGATCTCGATTTGATTTACCGTATTTTACGTGATCTTTTTACTGATCAAATTGATCAGCTGCTCATAGATACTCGCTATGAATATGAAAAAATCCTGGAAACATTAGATGTCATTGACTCTCATTTAAAGGAACGTGTGGAGCTTTATCACGGGGATACTCCGATTTTTGATGTTTATGGCATAGAGACGGAAATAGAAAAGGCGCTTTCCCGGACGGTCTGGTTAAGTTGTGGTGGGTATTTAGTTTTTGACCATACGGAAGCTTTAACTGTCATCGACGTTAATACTGGTAAATATATCGGCAAGACAAACCTGGCGGATACAGTACTGAAAACAAATTTACAGGCGGCGGAAGAAATTATCCGGCAAATTCGCCTGCGGGATATTGGCGGCATCATTATTATTGATTTCATTGATATGGAAACTGAAGAGCATGGGCAGCAGGTTTTGGCCGTGTTGGCGGAAAAAATTAAACAAGACAGAACCAAATCCCATGTTTTAGGCATGACCGGTTTGGGTTTGGTGCAAATGACCCGTAAAAAGGCGCGGCAGGGTTTAGATGCTGTGCTCCAGCAGAGCTGTCCATATTGCGGTGGCCGCGGTAAAGTGTTAGCTGCTGATCTCATCAGTGCGCGTACAGAACGTCAGCTGCGCAGCTTTCTAGAGGGGCTTGATGCCGAAGCTATTTTGGTGGAGCTGCACCAAAGTGTAGCGGGACTGCTCATTGGCTCCAGTGGCTCCTCCCTGCGTAAGTTAGAAGAAGAGACTGGTAAGATTATCTATATTCGCGGCAGTGAGACAATTCATGTAGAGAAATATAAAATTCTGGCGGTGGGAAGTCAGTCAGAAGTGCGAGCACAGGCCTTCCCCGTTGCTGTGGGAGAAATGCACCAGGTCAAGGTAGAGGAGCCGCATACCAATAACCCATATGATGGCATAGCACGTATCAGTGGTTTTGTCATTGATATCCAGGCCGGAGGTGCCTATGTCGGGGAAGAAGTAAGCGTAGAGATTTTAGAAGTCTCGAAAACTTTTGCCCGTGCTAAAGTTGTTACGAATTGACAAACAATATGCTGCTATGCTAGAATAACTAAGTGACCATCGTAACCGCTCGGGTGGGGTTGTAAACCGTAGGGTACCTTTACCGGCGAGTCTAGATAGGAAGGTGATTTATTTTCATGTATGCAATTATTGAAACAGGCGGTAAACAATACCGTGTCGAGGAAGGCTCCATTTTAGATGTAGAGCTTCTCGACGGAGAAATCGGTACAGAATTAGGCTTTGAACATGTTTTAGCACTCAAAAAAGATGATAAACTCCAAGTTGGGCAACCGTATTTAACTGATGTTAAAGTCCGGGGGAAAGTGCTAGAGCATGGCAAAGGCAAAAAAATTGTTGTCTTCAAGTATAAAGCGAAAAAGAATTATCGGCGTAAACAGGGTCACCGCCAGCCCTATACTCGGGTACTCATTGAGCAGATCGAGGCGTAAAGAATGATCCGTGTGTGCGTTAAACGGGTGGCTGGTCAAGTAACAAAACTAGTAGTTAGCGGTCATGCCGGCAGCGCACCCCACGGTGAGGATATCATCTGTGCGGCTGTTTCAGTGCTGGTGCAGACATATCTTTTTAGCTTGCAGCGTTTGCTGCAGTTAGACGTGGCAGCAGAGATCCTAGATGGCTACTTTAGCCTTATTCTGCCTACTGGTTTAGCTCCCGCAGTTCAGGAGAAAGTATCACTCTTAACGGAGAGTACGCTGGTAGGTTTAGCAGAAATTGATAAAAGTTATCCGGGCTTTTTACAAGTGAGCGAAGAATAGGAGGTGAACTCTGATAATGTTAATGAATCTGCAATTATTTGCACATAAAAAGGGTGTGGGGAGTTCCCGTAACGGTCGTGACAGTAACCCCCAATATTTAGGTGTTAAACGTGCCTCAGGGCAGGCTGTTTTAGCTGGCAGCATTTTAGTGCGTCAACGTGGCACCAAAATTCATCCCGGCTCCAATGTAGGTAGGGGTAAAGATGACACCCTGTTCGCCCTCGTAGATGGTGTAGTTGCCTTTGAACGTAAAGGCCGTGATAAAAAACAGGTCAGCGTTTACGCTAATGGTGAAGCTGTTTAAAAAGCAAATTACAATAAACCGGAGTGATCACTCCGGTTTATTTGTTATTAGTAAGCTGTAAGGTTTTAAGGAAAATAAAGGATTTTAAATGTCACTCCCGAATTATACTGAGATGTTATTTAAGTGAGGAGATTGTCATGAATGATGTAATTGAGGCGATGGATAAGCTCCTGGAGCATTACCGCCATGATTTTCTAAATGTTCTGCAAGTGGCAGGTGGACTAGCACAGTTACATAAAACAGAGCGGCTGCTTGCTTATATCAGTCAAGCCAGTGCTGAGGTACAACAATTTGGTCATTTTATCAGTTGTGGCGATAGCCGTTTTGCCTTAATAGTTTTAGAAAATCTGCTGCAGACGCTCAATGGGCATTATGTCCTGCAGGTAAAAGGCAGAATGCCGCTTTTATCGCCTGATATTTTGCAAGCTTTACCAGATACATTAACAGCTGTCTTAGACTGTCTGCCCAAAGTCAACGACTATACAGTTTCTCTTTACCTTAAGGGCGACGAGCAGCCACAACTGCGTTTGAGCCTGCTGGAGGATTTGGAAATTGACTGGCAACAGGCTCAAGCAGCCGCCGAACGCCACGATTTACAAGCAGGCTTAGATAAAGTAAAGGGAGAGTTTTTATTACTTTTGGATAAGCGCGATTCGACGGGAGAAAAATAAAGCAGAGAGAAGTTAATAAGGAGTGGTATTATTGTTTGTCGACCGCGCCAAAATTTATGTTAAAGGCGGCGACGGAGGAAACGGGATTGTTGCTTTCCGTCGTGAAAAGTATGTTCCTTTTGGCGGACCCGATGGCGGCGATGGTGGCCGCGGCGGTGATGTAATTTTTGTAGTCGATCCTAATTTGCGCACGCTTTTAGATTTTCGCTATCAGCAGCATCTCCGTGCCGATCGCGGCGACCATGGCAAGGGCAGCAATAAACACGGCCGTGGCGCCAAAGATAAGTTTGTTAAGGTGCCGCCAGGCACACAAGTTAGAGATGCCGAAAGTGAAGCTTTACTAGCTGACTTAACAGACGAGGGTCAATCGTTTGTGGTTGCCAAAGGCGGGCGTGGCGGCCGTGGCAACACTCGTTTCTCTAGTCCTGCCGACAAAGCACCACGTTATAGTGAGAAGGGTGAACCGGGAGAGGAACGTTGGGTTTGGTTAGAACTAAAGGTAATTGCTGATGTCGGTCTGGTGGGCTTCCCCAATGCTGGCAAGTCTACCTTTCTTTCCCGTGTTTCTGCTGCCCGCCCCAAAGTAGCCGACTATCCCTTTACTACGCTGTCGCCCAATCTAGGTGTCGTGGATTTAGAGGGAGTAGAGCCTTTTGTAGTCGCTGATATTCCTGGGTTAATTGGAGGTGCTCACGAAGGCGTTGGCTTAGGACATCATTTCTTACGTCATGTAGAGCGAACACGTCTTTTAGTACATATAGTTGATGCTGCTGCCGTGGATGGGCGCAGTCCGCTGGCGGATTATCAGCAGATTAATGAAGAGCTGCGTTTATATGACGAGCGTTTGGCTAGTTTGCCACAAGTAGTGGTCGCCAATAAAACCGATTTGCCGCAAGCGGCTGAAGGTTTGGTAGAATTGCAGCGTGAACTGGGTGAGGAAAATGTCTTTGCCATCTCTGCTGTTACTGGAACTGGTATCCAAGAAGTTCTCTATCATACAGCACAACTTTTAACAGCACTGCCGCCCGAAACACCACTGGCTGAAGAGCCTGCAATCTTTACGCCAGGTGATGAGGATGAGGAAGAGGAAAAAGTAACGATAACCAAAGAAAATGATATCTTTACACTGCATGGCCCGCGTCTGGAAAAACTAGTGGCGATGACTGACTTTAATAATGAAGATGGTATTAAACGGTTTCAACGCATCTTCCGTCTGCAAGGCCATGAGGATGCTTTAAAAGCGGCCGGTGCTCGCAATGGAGACACCGTAAGAATTCGCAAGCTTGAATTTACCTTTTGGCAGGAAGAGGATAACTGATTACGGGGTGGGGACAATGACAATACAGTTACCTGAGTGTATGGAAGAGCTTTCTGTGGGCATTATGGGTGGGACATTCGATCCCATTCATTTAGGTCATCTAGTTATTGCAGAAGAAGTACGACTCCAATACAATTTAGATAAAGTTATATTCGTACCTACCGGCTATCCGCCGCACAAAGTGAATCGTAAAGTTACAGATCCTGAACACCGTTATTTGATGACGGTTTTAGCCACCATTAACAATCCATTTTTTACTGTTTCTAGGGTGGAGATAGACCGTGCACACGCACTTACCTATACCATTGATACACTGCGTTTTTTTAACAACTATTACAATGGGCAAGCAGGTATCTATTTTATCACGGGTGCCGATGCGATTATGGACATTTTAAACTGGAAAGACTACCAAGAGTTGTTTTCTCTTTGCCACTTCATTGCTGTAACTAGGCCTGGCTACAACTTAAATTTAGAGGAAACCATTGGTAAAGTTTATCCAGAAGCATTATCGCGCATCGAAGTACTGGAGATACCAGCCATGCAAATTTCTTCAACCCTCATTCGCCAGCGTGTAGTTACCGGAAAACCTATTAGATATTTAACTCCCGATGCTGTGACGCAGTATATCTTTAAAAACGGCCTTTATCGTAACGAGCGAGAATAAGTATAAATCAACCAGTTTTTCAGATACTACAGATAAGACCGGAAAGTGAGGTGAGCGCGAGCGTGGCAAAAACCATTTATATTGGTAACATTCCCTGGTCAGCGACAGAAGACCAGTTAAAGGAATTCTTTAGTGAACAAGGTCAGGTTTACAGTGCCCGTATTATTACGGAACGCGCCACAGGCCGATCGAAAGGATACGGTTTTGTGGAGGTCGACGACGAGGATGTGGAACGCATTGTGGAAATGAACGGCGTGGAGTTAGAAGGCAGAAAGCTAGTCATTAATGAAGCTAAACCTCGTCCTGAATATTAAATTACTAAGCACGCACTAAGGCAACGAATGTTGCCTTTTTTGCACTCTCAGTGAATTTATCTCTTGCCTGCCAGCTGTGGCAGGAAAACCTTACCTTTTTAGCGAATATAGCTTAGCGGTGATAATAAAATGTCTGAGCTTAATTTACAACAACAGCTCCGAGCAATCCTCTCACCTAAACTTTATGCCCATTGTGCTGGGGTAGCGCAAACAGCGGCTGATTTGGCCGTGCTGCTTGGCTGCGACTGCCAGAAAGCACGTCTAGCTGGCTGGCTGCACGATTGTGCCCGGGAGTGGCCGGCAGAAAAACTTTTTGCCTTCGCGGCCCACAACCACATTGCCGTGGATAGGTATACGCAGCGAGCACCAGTTATTCTGCATGCTCCCGTAGGAGCAGTTGTGGCTAAAAAATGGGGTATTACAGACAGAGAGATACTGGCAGCTATTCGTAAGCATACTTTAGGTGAGCCTGAGATGACCACTTTGGAGCAGCTAGTCTACCTAGCTGATAAGATTGAACCGCACCGCTCTTATCCTGGTGTTGAAGCACTACGTGATTTAGCACAGCAAAATTTTCAGCAAGCCTTAATCCAAGCCTCAGCCAATTCCATCAGCTATCTTCTAGAGAAGCGTCAACTAGTTCACCCGCAAGCACTTGCTTTTTGGAACTGGTTAGTGAGTTAGCGAAAGGGGTGTAAAAAGTGCCTGCTTACTATAAAGTGAAAACTAAACGTCGGCGCCTAAAAAAAGGTCGCTTAATTTTCCTTTTATCTATCTGCGCTTTTATCCTGCTGCTATTTTTTACTGCAGGCTTTTTAGGTGATTTACAAGAGCTGCAGGATCGCTCAGCTTGGGCTAAAAAACTACCCAAAGCGGCAAAGGACAAGCCGCAGCACTTTCTCCTCTATACTTTAGACAAAGAGGCAGTAACGGCCTTGTATCTGCTATCGCTTCCTCCCGACCAGCAAGTAGTGCATGCTGTGCAAATCCCAACTGATACTTTACTTAACAGCAACAGCGAGGATGAGACCTTGGTTGAAGAGGCCTATAGTCAGGCCGGCCGGGAAGGTTTGCTTAAATCTATTGCTGATTTGCTGCAAACAGATATTCATGCTTTTGTAGAAATTAACGAGGACCATTTGGCTGACGTTACCGGTGCCCTCAAGCTGACTTATGCCGAAACAAACGCCACCAAAGATGTGCTGAACTACATTAATGACGCAGAATTATCTGCACCACAGCAAACAGAACGACGACGTCAGGTGTTAACCACAGTTGCTGACCAGATCATCAAAGGTAATTTACTACAGGAAGTGCTGCGTCTGCGTAAAGCTTCACCCCTGGTGGCCAGCAATTTAACTTGGCGTAAGCTGCTTAGCTTAACTAAATCATTTGGCGAGGCAAAATTTAGTGAAACCACAAAGATCTATGCCTTGCCAGGTAGTGTGGCCGTGGCTGCTGAAAGAAACTACTGGCTTGCTGACACCGATAGTATCCCGTCACTGATGGTGTGGCTGGATAGTGACAGCCCCAATATCCCCCGCGAACAGATTACTGTAGAAATACTAAATGGTTGCGGCATCGCAGGACTAGCCAATCAAGTGGCCCAGCTGCTGCGCGAGGAAGGCTTTACTGTAACACGTGTAGCCAATGCCGATAATTTTTCCTACGAGCGCTCCCAGGTCATCAGCCGTATCAGTGAAATGGAACCGGCCAAAGAAGTAGCTATTCTCTTGCCAAATGCGCAGCTAATAAAAAACGAAGTAAGTGACGCAGCAGTAGTAGTAACAGTCATCGTGGGGAAAAACTATCATAGTAGCGAATAAGGAGGGGTTCTGTTGAGTCAAGAGGTCCACAGGTTACTCGCACTGATTGTTAATGCCGCAGAAGATAAAAAAGCCGTGGATTTAACTATCTTAGACATTGGCAAAGTATCTTTTGTTGCCGACTATTTTGTCATTGCTACCGGTACCACAAAAACCCAAGTCCATGCTATTGCTGACAGCATCATGGAAAAGCTAAAAGAAAGCGATGATGCTTTACTACATAGAGAAGGCTACCAAGAAGGTCTGTGGATCCTATTAGACTATGGTTCAGTCGTTGTTCACATCTTTCAACCTGAACAACGTAATTTTTATCATCTCGAACGCCTCTGGGCCCATGCTCCTAAAGTAACTGGCCTCTCCTAAAACAATACCACCAGTTTAGCTGTATTTTTTATAAGTTTCATTTAATGATTTGTTCATTTGTTATTCTTGCTTACTTACTATAGTAGTAAGTAAGCGTCATAATAAACGGGAGGGACATGATATTGAACATTGATGATTACAGAAAGATTATTGCTACTGCCATTGAATTCGAAATTGAGTCTTACGAGTTTTACCAAGGTGTTGCAGAGAAAACTACTGACAACAACATAAAAGCAATTTTCGCCTCCTTTGCCACAGAGGAATTAGCTCACAAAAACTTTCTCGAGGACTTCTTGCAAGGCGATGCCAGGTCTCTCGCCATCAAAACACAGCCGGATTACAAAGTGGCGGATACTGTGGCTATGCCAAAACTTACTGTGGAAATGCAGCCTGCTGAGGCCATCGCGCTGGCCATGAAAAAAGAAGAAGAAGCCATGAAAATGTATACCAGCCTGGCTAATCATGCGGACAGCCCTGAACACAAAAAGCTCTTTGCTGATTTGGCAGCCATGGAAAAGAACCATAAAGTAGAACTTGAAAACATCTATGTTAGTACAGCATTCCCTGAAGTATGGTAAAGCAGCTTTTGCTGTCTCACGCTTGCGGCATAGAATCGTCGAGCACATTCTGTTAAAGCGTGGCCTGTAAAAAGCTTGGCACCAATACCTCCAGCCAGTATTTACCGACCAGATAGAGTTGACACGACCAAGAAAAATCAGTATAATGTATTTTGTACTGCAAATGGGGATGTAGCTCAGTTGGGAGAGCTATCAAGGTAGAAATACTACCATAAACATCGCTGATTTTTTGATGGTAAAAATTTAAACTTGATTAGTATTAAGATTTATGTTAATATTGTTTTTGCATGGGGACGTAGCTCAGTTTGGGAGAGCGCCTGAATGGCATTCAGGAGGTCGACGGTTCGATCCCGTTCGTCTCCACCAAATAAAAGTTTAACCACAAGAGATTATTTCTTGTGGTTTTTTGTGTTTTAAAACACGCTAAAAAGCCCCTTAAAACGTTTTTTATCCTCACTAGGGTAAATACATTAGCATACACACAAACTACTCTTAAAACTTGCTAATATCGAATTAACCCCATGTTTTTGACCCTAATTGCTACCTATTTGAATTTATTTGATTGTAAGCCATTGTTGACAAAATAGGTATTTCTGATAATATAATAAGTTATAATAAACAAAAAGTAGACTCGCTACCAGAAAAGCCTACTTTTTGTCACAAAAAACTTATTTAATTTTTGGATTGGAGTCTAGCTGCAACTAGGCTCTTTTCCTTTTCATTTTGTTCTTTCCACTTGCGATATTTTTCCTTTTCTTTTGGGGTGCGAAGGATGATGATACATTTTCCCTTTTTAGGATAAACACGCTTTCCAGTTTTCCAATTGGTTGTCCACGCACGTTTAATTGTCATGAGCATCACCTGTTTACTTTATTTTCTTGTGAAAACCATGTGGCTGAAACAAGGGGATCAGTATGTACTGCTGGTAGCATCCATATTTGCAGTCACTATGACTTACAACAAGAATACTGAATTTACAAAAAAAACAAACAATATATGGTGCATGTATATTTTACTAACACAACATATAGT
>DASRMS010000060.1:0-2056 GCA_035647835.1 Oscillospiraceae bacterium | reverse complement strand
CCAAAATGGATTAGGTGCCAATAGCTCAATCAGGCACTCTTGGTACAATGCCCCTCTTGCCTCGCCGCCGGGGAAGGCTGGCGCTCCGTTTGGCTGTACGTCTATTTCATGTGCGCCTGTCTCGCTTTCAAATCTCAACTTACCCCGCCCAAGCTTAGGGTTAAGGACCTGCGACAGCCTCCGCCTGTGTTGCATAACCTCGGAAGTACTGTTGCCTAGGATAGCAACCACCAGCTGTATATCCCGCATTTCCAAAGTTGTATTAATGAGCGCTTCTCCGTCCTGGTGTGGACTTTTTTGCGTATGGATATCCACAGGACTGCCGCCGGTACCGTGGTAAGTTTTCATAAATAAAGGGGCATCGTTGGTAAATTCGACACTCTGCCCCTTGCTATTTGTAAATACAAATTTTCGTGACAAACTATAACCCCCATTCCATAGCAAGCGTTCTGCTTACTCTTAAATTCTGCCTAGCTGTTTCTGCTGGTGTCAATGGCTCCGGGCTGTTAAATACATTGTGTTGCGTTATGCTGGGCTTAACATGCTTAGCCACTGCCGCCGCTAGCTTATCGTAATCAATAGTTGCACCGCCGCCAGGTTTACCTAAGGCGGCCGTTAAAGCCGCGGACAACATTGGTTGTAGTTTTGGCAATGGGATAACCGCTTCCGGGCCTGCCTCCCCCAAGACCGTCAACATCTCCTTAGTAACAACGCCGCCCTTGGCTAAAAATGGTATCTCGGGGATTTGTATAGTACCGACACTAAAGCCCCCGAAGGTCCCGACAAAGGGAACTGACACTCGCGGGACTGTAAAACTAATCCCATTCCAAGCTCTAATCATGTCATTTATGAAGCCGATAATCCCATTTATTGACGCTTTCACTGTACTCTTCATAGCTTCCCATGCATCCGTGGTAGACTGGTTTAAGCCACTCCAAATTTCGTCAAACTTAACTTTAATCGCGTCTAAAGTTTCAGACAAAAAACTCCTTATAGCGTTCCATGCTTCTTCCGTATTACTTTTTATCGTATTCATTATAGTGTTTAATAGCTCTTTAATAGCGTTAAACACGCTTTCTGCCGTAGAGCTAATAGTATTCCATGTTTCATCCAAGAAGTCTTTTATGGCGTTCCAAATATCAGTAATTAAGGCTTGTATAGCCAAAGTTATAGTTTCGATGTTTTGCTGCAGCGATGTAAAAATAGCTATTGCAAAATCTTTTAGCGCAGTCCAGAGTTCTTCCAAGAACACCTTAATGGTATTCCAAATTTCGTTAAACTTAACTTTAATCGCGTCTAAAGTTTCAGACAAGAAATTCCTTATAGCGTTCCAAATGTTCGATAGTATACTTTGAATAGCACGTGTTATGGATTCGATACTATATTTAATAGCGGAAAATACGATTTCAACTGTACTTTTTAAGTTACTCCATAGTGTGTTGAGAAAAGACTTAATGGCGTTCCAGGTTTCTGTCGTTTTCGCCCTCACGGCATCCCATGTTCCTGCTATTTTTTTACCCATGTCTGTGAAAAACTCTTTTACCGCCGAGACAACATCGCTGGTTATCCGCTTGATGTCGTCGCCCCATATTAGCCACACTGCGGTAAGGCCGGCTATGGCGGCTACAACTAGGCCGATAGGACCGGTCAAGGCGGCGAGTACTGCCCCAAAAGCTGGTAGTGCAGCTGTTAGGGAGCCCACGACACCTATTACTGCCCCCACACCCTGCGCCAGCAAGCCCAGCACTATCAGTATGGGCCCAATGGCGGCCGCCAGTCCTGCGATGGCAATTATCGCCGTCTGCATCCCCGGACTTAGCTTGGCTAGCCAGTCAACAAGCTTTTGTACAGCTGCGACAACCTTTTCTAGTGCCGGTTGCATTGCTTCGTATAACTGTAGTGCAACCCCTTCAATGGCGCTTTTCAGCTCAACCAGTCGCCCTTTTAGGTTGTCCTGCATCTCTTTAGCCATTCGGTCGGCCGCGCCAGCGCTATTATTAATAGCACCAGATAGCTTGTTAAAGTCGGCCTCACTAGTGTTAACAATGGCCAGCGC
>DASRMS010000059.1:0-1396 GCA_035647835.1 Oscillospiraceae bacterium | reverse complement strand
CAGCAGGCAGGGCTGGTCTATAATTCCTTGATCGGGCAGGGAAGCTGCGTTGTCTTTTATCTGTTCAGCTTCGTTAATCATCGTTTGTGTAGCTGTGCGCCGGTAAAAAATAATTCTTGATAATTCTTTTTCTGCCTCGGTTAGATTGCCTTGTTCGGCGGCATCTCTTTCGGCCAAAGAAGGAATCCAGCGGATCAGGCCCGTATCAGTTGCAAATTTAGCTAATTTAGTCATGGCAGTCGTTAACTTGGTGTTTTCGTAGCTCGCGGGTACTGTAATGTCTAAACCAATAAGAGTTTCCACTTCATCTGGATATTTTTGAGCCCAATAAAGAGCTTCTATGCCTGACATAGAGTGAGGGCAAAGCACGTAGGGACCTTCGATGCCGGCCAGAGCCAAGGCCTGTCTGGTATCGGAAAGCATTGAATCTACGTCACGATCAATATCCGCTACCTCACTAAAGCCATAGCCGATTTTTTCTACAACAGCAACGCGATATTTATCACTCAGAAGAGAGTAAAGTGATTTAAAGTCCAGGTAAGGTGAAGAGGTCCCGGCACCGGACATGAAGATCAAAGTAGCTGCGGCGTCGGCATCTCCTTCTGCATACACATGCATGTCATGACCGTTGACCTTTACAATCTGGCCCGGAGCTATAAATAAATCTGCTTCCTTAGCCAGTCTGATTCTGTGATTGATAAAGCTAAGCAGAATAACTACCACCATAATTACCAAGATAGTCAGAATAACAAAACCCAAATTTTTCAAAATAATACGCTTTCCTCTCCTGCTTTGACAAGCTAATTAAGTATTTATTACTGAAACTTAATAGCAGCCGCTGTTAATTTAGTAAAGCCAGTTTTAGCAGTTAATTTCTTTTTTAAGTTTATACCACAAAGCAATTAAAAAAAGAAACTTTCCGGATGGACGAGTACAGGTTTTCCGTAATCAGGCCGCCTAAGGTCGTGCATAGAATCGTGCCTGGCACCAAATTATGCACCGGATTGGAGAATTGACTTTTTTTTGCTTGCCTCGACCTCACGGGTCGAGTATAATTCTTTATTGTTAGCTAACTAACAAATAAGTAGTTAATTAATTATGCCGTTACAATTACCATAGAAAGGCAGTTTCTTGGAAACTCCGTTAGCAAAGAAATTTGAAGAGTCACCTGAGCTGATGTTAGCCTGGCTTTTACGCGATATTAACCAAATGACGCTAAGCCAGCTTTCACAGAACCTGGCTTGCCACGGCCTTTATGTCGGTCAGCCGCGAATATTGCGGCTTATTCATGATTATCCCGGAAGTACACAAAGGCAAATCGCTGATCGGTTATTCGTCTCGGGAGCTTCTCTTTCCACATCCATAAAAAGACTGCAAAAAGCCAAGTTGGTGGAGC
>DASRMS010000058.1:0-1726 GCA_035647835.1 Oscillospiraceae bacterium | reverse complement strand
GTATACGATTTAAAAAAAGACTCATTTTGCTGGGGCAGCTGGATTCTTAACGAAGATAAAACTCGCTATGCAGCATTAGAAAGTGCTTTTTTAGTTTATAAATTTGGTTTTGAAGTGCTTGGATTTAAAAAGTCTCATTTTGACGTCATGAAAGGTAATGAAAGAGTAATTTCGTTCCATAAAAAAATGGGTGCAGTACAAACGGGTGAAGATGAGCAAAACTATTATTTTGAAATTACAAATAGTGCCGTTTATGCAATGCAAGAAAAACTAGCGAGTAAAATACAATGATCCCATTCCTCGACCTCAAAGCCATCAACGCCCAATACCGCGAAGAGCTTATAGAAGCCTGTACCCGTGTTATCGAATCTGGCTGGTACATCGCTGGTAATGAACTTGCACAATTTGAACAGGCGTTCGCCAGCTACTGCGGCACTAAGCACGCGATTGGTGTGGCTAATGGCCTTGATGCACTGATTCTCACCCTGCGCGCGTGGAAAGAGTTGGGCAAGCTTAAAGACGGCGACGAAGTGATTGTGCCGTCCAACACCTACATTGCCAGCATTTTAGCCATCAGCGCCAATGACCTTGTGCCGGTGCTCGTTGAGCCAGATGTAGCCACTTACAATCTATGCCCGAAACAAACCGAAGCGGCGATTACCGCTAAAACACGCGCCATTCTCCCTGTGCATTTATACGGCCAGTTAGCTGATATGCCCGCCATTATGGCTATCGCCCAGCGCCATAACTTACTTGTACTAGAAGATTCTGCACAAGCCCATGGAGCAGAACTAAACGGCAAAAAAGCGGGTAACTGGGGCGATGCCAGCGGTTTTAGCTTTTACCCAGGTAAAAACCTCGGTGCACTAGGCGATGCCGGTGCAGTCACGACCAATGATGACCAACTCGCCGAAACTTTACGCGCACTGCGCAACTACGGCTCACACGAAAAATATAAAAACCTATTCCAAGGCACCAACAGCCGCCTTGACGAAATACAAGCAGCGATGCTCAGCGTCAAGCTAAAACACCTAGATACAGAAATAGCACACAGAAGAAAAGTAGCTGACGCATACATACAAGGTATCAACAACACAGCCGTAACTTTACCCCTCACACTTAACTCTTCACCCCTAACTCGTGAGAATCACGTCTGGCATGTGTTCGTCATCCGCTGTGAGCAACGCGAAGCCTTGCAAAAGCACTTGTTAGAACATGGCATTCAAACCTTAATCCACTACCCAATCCCACCGCATCAGCAGCAGGCTTATAAAGAGTGGAATATGGATAGTTATCCGGTGTCGGAGCTGATTCACCAGCAAGTCATGAGCTTGCCGATGGGGCCGACTGTTACCGATGAGCAAGTTGCGCAAGTGATTGCAGCCATAAACACATTCAAAATTTAAAATTACTCATTAAGAATTAATCCTGTGACACTGATAAAAACTAGCCTGCTTAACGGCATTGCGGTAGTGATAAAAATGCTCACCATGCTTGGGCTCAACAAGATACTTGCTATCTACGTTGGGCCGGCAGGCTATGCGGCGATTGGTAACTTTCAAAACGCTGCACAAATGATCACTACCTTTGCCAGCGGTGCGATTAATACCGGTGTAGTGAAATACACCGCTGAATACCATGATGATGAAGAAAAGCAACGGCAAGTGTGGCGCACTGCGGGCACAATTGCTGTGCTGGGCTCAGTCTTTACCGGAATAGGTGTAGC
>DASRMS010000057.1:0-3496 GCA_035647835.1 Oscillospiraceae bacterium | reverse complement strand
GTATAGCATTTTGTTATTAACCATACGATTAATATTGAAATTTATCTATGCTTAAGGTAAAATAGGTGTTGCGTCGGGATGTAGCTCAGTTTGGTATGAGCGCCTGGTTCGGGACCAGGAGGCCGCAGGTTCAAGTCCTGTCATCCCGACCATGTTTTAGCACCTTGAAACCCAAGCTTATCGGTACTTAGGGACATGTCGAAAAACCAGATTGAAGCTTGCTATAGTTTCCCGGCAAGCCCCAGCAGGCCCTAGCAAGCCCCAGCAGGCCCTAGCAAGCCCTAGTAGGCCCTAGCAGGCCCTAGTAGGCCCTAGCAGGCCCTAGCAGGCCCTAGCAGGCCCCAGCAGGTCCTAGCAATCCCTGAGAATCGAGACATTGACATTAAGGGTTTTTATGCCTTCTGTCACAAGGCCAACCAAAACAAATCCCAAGGTTCCTGCTGTATGGCGGGATTTTTTTATGTCTACTAAGAGGGCCAGTGGTGTAATTCCATAAGGAAATAGGGAAAAACAAGTGGTTTTGGGGGAAGGGGACGGCTTTGTGTGCTTGCGTATTGTAAGCAATATGAATAAACGGTAGGCCTAAGCCTACCGTCTGTGTTTGGCAAGTATAAAATACATCAAACGGCAAAAAATAAATCCAGCACCCCAGTTTCCATTATTTCCTGATTGTGGAATGTATAAGTCTGTAGCTTTGTCCACCAAAAACCAGTAGATGACTATGGTGAATTAAGCGGTCAATAATCGCACTGGTTAACTTCTCATCGTAGAATATGCCATTCCATTTACTAAATTCTAAGTTGGTAGTAATAATAATACTGCGTTTTTCATAGCAATCAGCTACTACCTGAAAGAGTAGCTGTGCACCCTGGCGATCCAGGGGAATATAACCCCATTCATCGCAAATTAGTAAATCCAGCTTCGATAGTTGCTTTAGCATTTTGCCCAGATTACCAGCATTTTGAGCATCATTTAACTCGTTGACCAGGGTTGATGTTCTATAAAATCCCACCTTCTTTCCTTGATTACAGGCTTCTACACCGATGGCGGTAGCCATATGAGTTTTGCCCGTTCCCACTGGGCCATATAGAATCAGGTTTTCCCTGTTTTTTACAAGGGCTGCAGTTTTCAAATCATCTAATGGTATTGATGCCGGTATCTCAATATGATCGAAACTATAGCCATTAAAGGTTTTTATTACATCGAAACCGGCTTGCCTTAAACAGCGGTTTTTACGGTTTAATTCCCGTACCTTAAGCTCTGTTTCTAAAAGTTTAGCTAGAAATTCTTCGTGGGTATCAGCCTTAATATCTGCATAGTTCTGTACTATGCTGTTCCCCCAGCGTAATTGCTTGCAATAGTCTTTAATTAATTCTTTCATCTGCACTCACCTGCTTTCAGGAAAGTATCATAGCAGGTCAGATCAGGAGTATATATTGCCGGTGAATTTATGCCGGCAGATAATAACGGCAAAAAATCATTAAAGGTTGGTTCGGTTAATCGGCGGTAGCTTAACAGGATACTGTCAGCATCTGCTTTGCCGAAATCTAACGTCTCCAGCAAGCATATGGTTGCTGTATCCATATCTGTTTCGCTTATCATACGTACTAAAAGATTTAGGCTCTTCTTTTTTTCCGCGTAATCCAGATTATTAAAATAGTCCTGCCAGGGGTCAGGTAGTTCACGATAAAATCCAGTATATTTCAAAGCATTAGGGCGTTTGACCAGTGTAATTAGGTAAGGCAGCCAATCCATTAGTTCCTGATTCCGGCCATATAATCGTTTATGTTTTACGATAGGATGGTATTGTTCGTTTAATAGTTCCACCTGATGGGCACCTAGCCTCATGTATAGTTCTTTATTTGCCACCTGGGGTGATGCGGAATATATGTTCGTATCAACACAGACTTTGCCGTATTTGTTGGCCGATAATTTCTGTATACGGCCGATTGCAAATGGTTTGGCAGGTATGGGCAACATGGCTGTAAGGTCATCCTGGAGAAGCTCATTTATTACCCGGCCTTTACGGTAATGTTTCCGGCAGTGGTCTTTTTCAGCCACGGCAAAAAGTCCCTGGTTGAATTCTTCAATATCACTAAAACTGGGTTCGGGTACAAAGTAGTTCCTGCGGCTGTAACCCACCTTGTTTTCAACATGGCCCTTCTCGTGCCCTTTGCCGGGGTTGCAAAATTGGGGCTTAAAGCCGTAGTGGAGGGCGAAGCGGTAAAATTGGTCCACTAGTTTCCGCTCTCCTTTTTCCCCAATACCAGTAACTGCCGCTGACATATTATCAAACCAGATTATCCGGGGAACATGCTTTAAATATTCAAATATGTCTCTTAGTCCGGTTAACAGGCATTCCTGGTTCTGACCCCGAAATATCTGGGGATACCCAGCATTACTGTACGGCAATGAAAGAATTAATTCATATCCTTTGACTTTCTGGCCTTGCTCAATCATGATGATTTCGCCGAAATCTACCTGTGCTTCTCCTGCTGGGTGTTCCAGGGGAAGGTAGCCTTCTTCTTCACCGTATAGTTCTTTTTTTCTGGCAGATACATAAGAGCGGACAGTTCTTTCACCAGCATTAAATATATCCTGATGTTCTTCACACAGGCGGTCATAGATCCGCCGAGCAGTGTGCCGTTGTTTAACTGGCCGGTTCAGATCTTCTTTAAGCCAGGCGTCAATTATCGGTTTTACCGGGTCAAGCTTCGACGGTCGTCCTCTTCTAGGTTTTCGGATTTCATTGAAATCGGTTTGCTCTGCATATTTTTTTACAGTCCTGAAATCATGCCCGGTCTCTTCGGCAATCCTCCTAAGAGATTTGCCTTTATGAAAGTTTAAGTGTTTGATATGATATTGTTGTATCATCGTTAGCATCCTTTCTTATCTGCCTCCTTTTGTCTCTTCAACAAAAAGGGTAGTATATTTTGGGGGTGCCGGCGATGATTTTTTTCCAATTTACTGCTGTATTTTTAGCTTGCCATTCGCTGTATTTTTATTGTGCCATAAACAACCTGTGCAATTATTGATTTAAAGGAAGGAGCACTAACCGGTGGCAATGTGTTCTTATTCTTTGCGGGGTTCTTCATGTTTACTGGTGGCCTGATTGATATAGTAACATATTATGCCGGTGTCTACGGGTGGCAGATGAATGCAATGGCAAACGGGTACGCATGGATTATACTGTCAGCCGCTCTTATACTATGGACTCCAGCATATCTTAAAGAGGCTCCTAAGGTGTTTTCATCTTTGGTTGTTCTCTTGGACGTATTTGTCGTTTGTGTTACCTTAATCAAACTACAGATGGCAACACCGGCGGTCATTACCATTGCATCAGCTTTTGCGTTTGTGGCGATTTTTGTGGCTATGTATTTTGCTACTGCTATGATAACCAACAATGCATTCGGCAAAGTGGTATTACCTGTGGGGACACCCTGGATTAAGTAATAACGGTTTTATTTTGGGCTCTTCAAATATAATAATGGATATG
>DASRMS010000056.1:0-1009 GCA_035647835.1 Oscillospiraceae bacterium | reverse complement strand
AAACAATATATGGTAAAAAAACAGACACTATTAACATAACTGAAGCAATCATCATAACAACAGATGGGAAAATAGTACTTATGCCTTTTTGAGCGACAGCAGGCTGCGGGTGTTGCTGATACTGATACTGCTGATATCCTTGGTTGGCAGGGTATTGCTGTCCGGGAGGATATTGTTGATATCCTGGGTAGTTTTGCGCCTGTGCTTGCTGGGGCTGAACATATTGACTAGGTACTCCTGCTGGCTGTTGGCTTGGTTCGGCTTGCTGTGGCTGAGCATATTGACTAGATGCTGCAGCCGGTTGCTCAGATGGTGCTGATTGAACAATGGCAGCGCCACACTCGAGGCAAAACTTTGCCTCATCTTGGACTTCATGACCATTGGGGCAGGTCTTTACTAACTCCATCACTTCAGGCTGCGTATCCTCCACCGGAATTCCGCATACTGCACAGAATTTTGCATCGTCGGGGACGCTATGGCCATTAAGACAAGTCTTCATAATTCTCTCCTCTTCTTGGCAATGGCTCTCGGACTAATCCAATACTTGGGTAGTACTGCCGGAGCAAATCCTGGTCTCTGACAGTACCACCGGGCAGTGACACTAGGACATATCCAAGCACCAAAGTCTTAATTAATATCAAATGCATTTTTAGAACCTGTCATATTAGCTGCTTTGACAGCAGGCATACTCAGACAAATTCATTGTATGCTGTTTGCAGTATAACAAATATTATTACGCTATCAGAGCCTTCGCAAAAAAAATTTATGTACAAGCAGAATTTGTGTTTTTATTTGTGTTTTCAAGTTCATCAACCGGACCGTCGCAATAAGTCAACAAGTCAACACCTGGCACCATCAACTGTACCGCCTTGCCGCTTGCCGCGGTACCGGCAACTTCTAAGTCCGCGGATTCCCCACCGCCGGGGCAACAGTCTTTCGCTTCCAATTAATCAGGGAAATACCTAGTACGACCAATAAGAGGGCAGCCAGCGTATTCCAGCGCCAGATG
>DASRMS010000055.1:0-3708 GCA_035647835.1 Oscillospiraceae bacterium | reverse complement strand
ATGGATAAGAAATTTGTCGTTTCATCTTCACCACACTTAAGAACAGACGAAACCATAAAGAGTGTGATGGTAGATGTACTGGTAGCATTAACACCGGCAGTCATTGCCGCTGTGATCTTTTTTGGCTATCGCGCTTTAATTACCATGGCGCTCACAACGCTCACTGCCATGCTGACGGAAGCAATTATCTTACGTAATAAAAATTTCTTTGGCGATGGCAGTGCTGCAGTCACTGGTTTATTGTTAGCCATGACATTGCCCCCAGCACCACCGTGGTGGCTATGTGTAGCCGGTGCAGTGGTCGCCATTATCATCGGCAAGCAAGTTTATGGTGGTATTGGCAACAACATTTTCAACCCGGCACTGGTGGCACGGGCAGTCTTAATGGTTTCTTGGGCCGGTCATATGACCACCTGGCTCAGCCCCGTTGATTTAACTTCCACAGCCACTCCTTTAGTAGTTTCTACCCCTCCGGGTTTTCTGCAGCTGTTTACCGGTGCCACGGGGGGCTGTTTAGGCGAAACAAGTGCTTTTGCCCTGCTCTTTGGTGCAGTGTGGCTCTTTTACAAAGGACATATTAACTGGCGTATTCCCGGCGGTTATCTAGGGGTTGTCTTCTTAATGGGAATGGCATTAGATGGCGGTCTGACAGGCGGCGTCTTCCATCTTTTAGCGGGGGGCGTTATGTTAGGAGCACTTTTTATGGCTACTGATATGGTAACTTCCCCGGTAACCACGCGGGGACAGCTTGTCTTTGGTATCGGCTGCGGCTTAATTACCATGCTAATTCGTTTCTATGGTAATTATCCTGAAGGTGTTACCTACGCCATTTTGTTAATGAATGCCCTGACCCCGTTAATTGATAATCTGACACTACCCAGAAAGTACGGGGAGGTGGCTAAATAATGAAAGATATTGTACGTTCAGGTTTAATTTTAATGTTAATCTGTGCCCTTTCGGCCGGTATGCTCTCCTATACTCATGGCGTAACCTCGGAGATCATAGAAGCCCGGATTGCAGCAGAGAAAATTGCTTTAATGCAGGAGCTATTTCCTGCAGTAGCAACAACGGAAGATCAGGAAGTTGATGGCCGCAGCGCCACTGTGGGCTATGATGAGTCCGGCAAAGTGGTGGGGATTTTAGCCGAAGGCAAAGCCACTGGCTATCGCGGCGATATTCGCTTTAATTTAGCCATTGACGGTACAGGTAAACTAGTTAACTTAAATATTATCTCGCACTCTGAAACGGCCAGCCTTGGCTCTAGAATTGAAGAAGAAGCGTACCGGGCGCAATATGAAGGCAAAACTGTTAACGACTCCTTTGATGTCGATAATATTTCCGGTGCCACCGTTACCAGTGTCGCCATGGAACGTGGTGTGGCCAGTGAAATGAAAGAAATTCTGCTGCGCTTTGGTGAAGGTCTGGTTGAACCGGTACCATCTATAGATATTACGCAGTTAGCTGATGGCACCTACGAAGGCAGCGGTGAGGGTTTGAAATCCACCATTACTGTGGCAGTAACGGTGGCAGGTGGTAAAATCACCGCTGTGGAAATAGTCTCCGGTAATGACACAGAGGAATATTATACCAAAGCGAAAAAAGAAGTGCCAGCGCGTATTGTGGAGGAACAAAAAGTTGATGTGGATGCAGCTAGTGGTGCTACCATAAGCAGCGAAGGCATTAAAGATGCGGTTCTTGATGCGCTGCAAAAACCACCTGTTTTGAAACTCTCAGAGATTGCCGACGGCACCTATGAAGGCAGCGGCGAAGGCTTGAAATCTACCATTACGGTAGAAGTAACGGTGGCAGGTGGTAAGATCACCGCGGTAGAAGTAGTCTCCGGTAATGACACCGAGGAATATTATGCCAAAGCAAAAAAAGAAGTGCCAGCACGTATTGTGGAGGAACAAAAAGTTGATGTGGATGCAGCCAGCGGTGCTACCATAAGCAGCGAAGGCATTAAGGATGCAGTGCGCAATGCACTGCAGCAATAACGGGGGGTGAGGATAATGAGTGTAATGCAAGAACTAACTAAAGGTTTATTTAAAGAAAACCCGACCTTCCGATTAGTGCTGGGGATGTGCCCGACACTGGCGGTAACCACACTGGCCGTTAATGGCTTAGGGATGGGTCTTTCCACCGCTGCTGTCTTGGTAGCTTCAAACTTGGTAATTTCCCTGCTGCGCAATCTTATTCCCAGCAAAATACGCATTCCGGCTTATATCATCGTTATTGCCACCTTTGTGACGGTAGTTGATATGCTCTTAAATGCTTTTCAACCGGATTTGCACTCCCAACTGGGAATCTTCATCCCGCTGATTGTGGTCAACTGCATTATTTTAGGCAGAGCTGAAGCCTTTGCCTCTAAACATGGAGTAGTTGCCTCCATGGCAGACGGACTAGGTATGGGCTTAGGTTTTACCCTTTCTTTAACGGTATTGGGCTCTTTACGAGAACTGGTGGGCAACGGCACACTTTTTGGTGCCAATATCTTAGGTGCCGCCTATGAACCCTTTAAAGTATTTGCCTCACCGCCAGGAGCCTTCATTGCTTTGGGCTTGTTAATGGCTCTGATGAACCTGTTGGTCAAGAAATATAAATTGGAATAACAAGGAGGGAGTAGATAATGACGAGTATATTGACAATTGTCTTTGGTGCTATTTTCATCAATAACTTTGTACTGAGTAGATTTCTCGGGATCTGCCCTTTCCTTGGCGTTTCCAAGAAAGTAGAAACATCTCTGGGTATGGGTATGGCCGTAACCTTTGTTATGGGTATGGCCTCACTGGTGACCTGGTTATTAAACCGCTATGTGTTAATAGAGTATAGTCTGGAATATCTGCGCACCATTGTTTTTATCCTGGTAATTGCAGCGCTGGTACAATTTGTGGAACTCTTTATCCGTAAAGTAAGTCCCGTACTTTACCAAGCGCTGGGGATTTTTTTGCCGCTCATCACTACCAACTGTGCTGTACTAGGGGTGGCCTTGTTAAATATTCAGTTAGAGTATAATCTGTTGGAGTCCGTAGTCTTTGGTGTGGCTGCTGCCCTCGGCTTTACTTTGGCGCTGGTAATTATGGCCGGTATCCGAGAGCGTTTAGAGATGGCTTTTATTCCTAAAGCCTTACGCGGAGTACCCATCGCTCTGATCACAGCTGGCATTCTATCCCTTGCTTTTATGGGCTTTCAAGGTATGATGTAGGAGGCATAACAAAATAAAATGATGATAGCAGCAGTAATAACTTTGGGCGGCCTCGGCTTTATCTTTGGGTGTATTTTGGCCTATGCTGCACAAAAATTTGCAGTTGAAGTTGACCCGAGAATCGAAAAAATACAAGCATGTTTAGTTGGTGCCAACTGTGGCGCCTGTGGCTATGGCAGCTGTACTCAGTTTGCTGAGGCAGTGGTGGCAGGAAAAGCGCCATCAACGGGTTGTAAGCCAGGTCGAGCTAAGGTTGCTGCTAAAATTGCAGAGATCATGGGTGAATAAACTATAGAAGATTCTTTTAGCGTAACGGTGCATTGGTAAATCCTCTGCACCGTTTTTACTTGGTATATATTCCTTGCCAGTACAAGAAAGACGCCTCAAAAGAAAAAAACGCGAAGCGTTTTTCTTGATTTAGGTGCTAAATGGCATTTAAGACAATTATGTACGTGTTGACAGTTTTTGAGGACACAGTGTACACTATAGTTAATACCTGTATATAT
>DASRMS010000054.1:0-2861 GCA_035647835.1 Oscillospiraceae bacterium | reverse complement strand
TGCTCAGTAATAAGCTGAACCAGTGCAGGATCCTGCGTGCACTGCTCAACTGCCATGCGCATAACCAAACCTAGACGATGCTCTGTCCACCGAGTTGCGTAAGTTTGGTTGATTTTTTTCAGAAGCTCACGAATCCATTGTTCGTGGTCGTCTGCGTACTCAAACAACGGAACTCGTTTTCGGCTGCTAGCGCACTGCAGCTTGCGTGTCGCTAGGTCAATTACTGCCTGAGTAGTAACTGGCGGCAGTCTGAAATCCAGTACGTCCTGCAGCTGAATCTCCTTATGGTAAAACGGCTCATTTGCCAGTAAAACACCACCAACTGCGCCCAATGAGTGGGGGTTCGCTGTTGATTTTACTGGAAATGCTAAACAGCTTTCATCTATGAGTACGGCAAAAAATGCTCGTTGAGCAGCCTCGTAATCAACTTTATTTTGGAAAACGAGTAATTTACGCAGCGAATCTAATTTACGACCCGTATACAGTCTCAATAGGATGCTCACCTTAATTTCGTCATGCTGGTCGCTATTAAGGTTTGGTAGATTTTTCTTAATAAAATCATTGGCCAAACAATGGAGTAACGCTTGAACTTCATACGGGGTTGGCATTTCCACTCTATTAGGTAGGGATTGTGCTGACTGCACAATCGATGCCTGTACCCGTCGACGATTGCGGTGCCGTATTAATCGCTCATCCGATTGAACACTGCGAGGTGCAGTTGGATCTGTGACGATAACGGTTGCCAGTGTTGTCATCTCAGCAGAGTGTAAACCCTGCTGTTGCAGCAGTTTTTTACTGCGAGTATCTGGCACACGCATAGTGGGCTCGAAACTGGGCTGCTGCTTGTTAGTAGCATCTGTGCCATCTAGTTCCTGCATACTAATGTGCTGACCACTGCGCTGGGTTTGAGTACTCATACGCATACGGTAATGGCGTGATGCTCGCGACCGCTGCTCAGCAACAGACTCTATTAGTAGCCGTAGACCTGAACCCCATCGGGTAGTAATAGAATGCTGCTCAATCCATTGTTCTATTTCCTCCTGAACCTCAGTCAGTGAAACAGCATCACGTAAGTCAGGTAGTGGAACTGCTGGTCGTTTAGCTGTTTTTTCTAGGTCGCGTATTTCACGCAAACCGGCCTCAAAACCACTGCTTAATTCTTTAATAACGCCGATAGTAAGCATTTGTTGGTAGGCAATTGCAGCGCTCATGCCAATCAGGTGAATCACTCGAACTTTTTCAGCTTCTCCTGTTGGGTAATCGACCTCAGCAGCCGTCAGCGTTGCATAAACAGGATAACTGCCAATCATCCCTGCAGGCCGAACTTGTTTGTTTGGCCTGATATCTATGAGCTCAGGAGGCACATTAGATAATTTTGGCTGTAGCTGTTGCAGTAGTACTCGCCATACATCTATAGGCAGCTTGTCCAACCCAAGCTCTGCAGCCAATTCTTGTTGCAGGCTGACACTTAATAATGCATTCAGATTCTCTGCAACTGCAATAAATTGCTGTAGGTTTTTCGGTGCTTGAATCCAGTCGCAAAGCTGGGTAAAAAGCAGCTCATCAACAGCAAAGTGCTGGATCAAGGCGTTCATGTTATCTGCAGAAAATTTACACTCTGTCATGCAAGCTCCAATACTCAGGCGTTAATTTTTAACTGTTTGACCATCAATTCCAAAGTACTTTTTTTTGGAGTTGAGTTCGAAGATCCCGAGCACTGATTCTCAACGCGCTTGTTAAAAACGCATCGTTCTTAATTAACTGTAGTAGCTCTGGGCTAGCATGGCTGTTCAGATACTTTTTCAGTTCGCGCAGCTGCGGGTGTGGGGTTTTTGTGGTGCTGTCATACACCAGAATAGTGCTGATACCCTGACGAAATGCTCGCACAGCATGACTATTAGGGGGCGCCTCAGCAGGCAAAATAAGGGCGTGTAAGGTTTTTGCACCTGCTGCTTGCAACAATTGATAATGGCGAAAGCTACCGCAGAGCAAATAATTGTCTTGACGCTGTTGAATAACCTCAATAGGAGGAAGACCCAGCGATTCAGCGGTGCTGTCCTGCTGAATCTGCTCGAGTATTTGCCGCTGAGACGCGGCATTAAATTGGACAGATGATAAAACCCGGTAGACCTCGGCTAGTAGCCCTGTAGTTGGCTCATGCACTAAATCCATTGATATTTTTTTATTCATACCGACCCTCTAAATGTAAAGTGCCATGAACTGGTTTTTTACGGCGTTAGAGGGATTTTATGGCAGGGTGGGCGAAGGTCAGGTGTCGATAAGTGACGGAAAATGTAACATAGCTTCTTTTTTCGAAAAAACGTAAAAAAGACGCTCGATTTTCAAAGAAAGCTGATCTCTCTTAAATATGATGCACTCTGCGAACACCACAAATAACCCTAGCTCAGGCTTATGGAAACACTGAATAATGTTAGCGAGGCAGTCAGAGCTGATTGTTTAGCAACGTCTTGGCCACGCAGATAATTATTCAGCGTTTTCCTATAACCTAACCAGCGTATTTCATTCTTACAACGCTACCATCCGCTGCATGGTCTGCACCATAGACAAGTTAAACGCGCCATCACTAGCAAAGAGCTTATACAGTTCTAGCTCATCCTTTCTGCGCTGCAGCATGATTTCTTTAAATATCTTTTCAAAGGCCAGCTCCTTGTTGTGTGGATCTGGGTTTTTGGCATATTTAGTTTCAAAATCTGGATGTTGCTTGATGCTGTCAGAAATATTAATCAGCTTTACACGTTGCTCTTCAGGTGTAGCGCTCCAGCCTTGGAACCAGCGCTCGTTAAACGTAGTAATGATCTCGTCGAGCGGATTTTTTTCTTTCTCACCGCCATGAGCACCAC
>DASRMS010000053.1:0-1977 GCA_035647835.1 Oscillospiraceae bacterium | reverse complement strand
TTTAGCCCATGCAACCCATGATGATTGATCTGCAATTTTCTCACCCGTAACAGCTAATATCCCCATGCTTCTTGATCCATAACTACAGCCGCTATTACGATCAACTATTTTACCTGTACCTGTTTTAACCATAAATAAAGGCTTGCTATTAACACTGCACCAGCTGTTTTCATATACTCCGTTTTTTTTAGCACAGTAACTCTTAATGGTTTCTTTGAGCTTAACTGACTCTTCAGTGTAATAGTCTACACACCACCATTTTTGTAATGCTGGGTATTTTTTATCCCAAGTTGTTAGTCCTGGATTTATTCCGCTAATATCATAAATATTATATGGGCTAAATAATCCAGCTTGCGTATCCTTAACAAACTTATCTAAGACCGCAAGTACAGTACCGTCAGCTTCACTTTTCATTGCTTGATGCTTTACAGCAGTACAACCGCTTAAAAAAAATACTGTGGCAGAAATTAAAATAATTTTATTCTTCATATCTCACTCTGTGTTTATTTTAACCCTTTATGAATTTTTATATTTCTATACGTATAACGTAAGTACTGATGAAACGCATAAATATAGCAATATTTATGCGTTATACAACCAGCCTTTAGCACAGCATTTCTTCATGATGCATCACTCTCTACTATTGGGTAGACTGTATGCTTTGTTGACAGTGAACTTTGAAGCAGGACGCTTATGCAAATTTTAGACAATGTGAACCAGCTTTTTGGGGAAGACTTAAAAACCGCACTGACCCCAAATTCCAAACTGAAAATTGCCGCCTCCTGTTTTTCTATTTATGCCTATGCTGCATTAAAAAGAGAGCTCAATAGCGTCGAGTCGCTTGAGTTTATCTTTACCTCGCCGACCTTTGTGCCAGAGCAAGCCACCGATAAGCTCAAAAAAGAGCAGCGTGAGTTCTACATTCCGCGTATTAATCGTGAAAGCAGCTTGTATGGTTCAGAGTTTGAGATTCAACTGCGCAATCAGCTAACCCAGCGTGCCATTGCCAAAGAGTGTGCAGATTGGATTCGCAGCAAGGTCACTTTTAAGTCCAATAAAACCCAAGCACCCATGCAGCAGTTTGCTCATGTGCAAACGGCAGAAGACAGCACCGCCTATATGCCGCTGCAAGGTTTTACTGCGGTAGATTTGGGTTATCAGAAAGGTAATGCAGTTTCTAACTTCATTCACCGCATGGACGATAAAGGCCCTACCCAGCAGTATCTCAATCTGTTTGAAAGCATCTGGCAGGATCAAAAACAGCTTGAGGATGTCACAGCGCTAGTCACTCAGCACATTGAGTCTGCCTATAAAGAAAACTCGCCGGAGCGTATTTACTTCATCCTGCTCTACAATATTTTCAAAGACTTTTTGCAAGATGTTGACGAAGACGTATTGCCCAACGAGCAGACCGGTTATCAAGACACTCTAGTTTGGAATAAGCTGTTCAACTTCCAGAAAGATGCTGCCACTGGAATCATCAATAAGTTGGAAACCTATAACGGTTGCATCCTGGCCGACAGCGTGGGTTTGGGTAAAACCTTTACTGCGCTGGCGGTGGTTAAATATTACGAGCTGCGTAACAAGTCGGTACTGGTGCTGGTTCCGAAAAAGCTGGCTGATAACTGGCTCACTTATAACCGTAACCTCACCACCAATATTTTTGCCAAAGACCGCTTTAACTACGATGTGCTCTGCCATACAGACCTCAGCCGTACCAGTGGCGAGTCGTTCGGCACGCCACTCAATCAAGTGAACTGGGGCAATTACGATTTAGTCGTTATTGATGAATCCCACAACTTTAGAAACAACGACGCCATTAAAGATCGTGAAACCCGCTACCAAACCTTAATGAACAAGGTGATCCGTGCAGGCGTAAAAACCAAGGTGCTGATGCTTTCTGCTACGCCGGTGAATAACCGCTTTAACGATTTACGTAACCAGCTGGCTTTAGCTTATGAAGGTGAGTCGAGCGAG
>DASRMS010000052.1:0-3651 GCA_035647835.1 Oscillospiraceae bacterium | reverse complement strand
TTTTGTACGACGACAGAGTAATATGAAGGTGCCAAATCCTTATAGGTTGCAGTAACCGTAACAGCCTTGTCGGGCATGGTGAAACTAGTGCTTTGGGAATTGGCATTGGCAAAGGTTACCCCGTCTGTGGTCGTCCATTTGTCAAACTCTTTGCCTTCGGGGGCTGTTCCAGCCGTAATATTGACAGTCGCGTTCTCGGCATAATTGCCGCTGCCTGTGCCGCCAATTACAGTAACTGCATAGGTAGTCTGTATGGCGCCTTTTATCCAAACGATATTGTCTCCATTCTTATATTCCTTGTAGCCTGGTTTTGTGCTGGTGTCTTCATAGTCGTCGGATGTCTTGATAACAACAGGATATCCAAGCTTAATATACCATTGAGAACCAGTGCCTGTCGGGTTGAAATCCAGTGAACCATTAATGGTGACATTACCATTATTTTGGACATTTATGCCGCTGCCTTGCGTGATTACATTCTTGCCGACGGTAATCGTACTTCCATTGGCATAAACGGCTTGTACTATCTGATTATATGATATCCGGTTCGCTGTGACATTACCACCGATTTCAACAGTAGCGTAACCACCCGCGCCGATTGCCTCTATCTCACCGTCAGCATCTACGCCCTGACCCGTTGCGGTTACGTCACCGTCTACAGTTATCTTGGGATTGCCTGAGCCGCTGCTGACAGTGGATATACCATATTGTCCAGCGATAACATTGCCGCTGACATGGATTTCGCTTCCTCCCTCTACTCTCACTCCGTATTTTAATCCTTTGACATTCATTTTGCCGCTGCCGGTGCAAATTACTTTCCCACCGTTTTTCGCCGTCAGCGCGTATGAAGCGGCTGTCCCACTCGTATCTATGTTCAGGTCGAAGCTGCCCAGATCAAAGGTTATTGTCTTGCCATTAATCTCAATTGGCTTAAAATGATCGATGGTTTGTAAAAGGGTGATGGTTTCGTTGTTTTCCACGACGGCAAGGGCAGCTTCCAGCGTAGGATAACCCACTGTGCCAATTTTACAGACATCCTCCGGATCCAGTAACCCGGTATCCTGCACCCAGACAGTGCTGGTTCCGTCCGTATAGGTGTAATAGCCCGTCAGCGTGGTGGGGGTGGTTATTTGGTCGGCAGTTTTGATGCTGCTACCGATCCTAATATAGTTAATTGCTGTGATGGTGCCGTCAATGGTAATTGTGCCGCCGGTGTAGGCCCAGGCGCCGATGCTGTTGGTGCCGTCGGCGGTGACATCTCCACCTATGGTAATTACGCCCTTCTCCTCGGCCCAGGCGCCGTAATTGTTGCCTCGGACGTTTTCACTAATAAGGACTGTGCCAGCGGAGGCTTGCACACCATTGCTGTTTGTCCCGGTAGCAATGGCGTTTTTTGCCTCCACACGTCCGCCGCTCATGGCAAACACCGCGTTGGCACCCGACCCTGTAGTCTTGGCATCGCCCTCTACTGTAATGATGCTGCCTGAACCGAAGGCAAAAGCACCTGGGGAAGATCCCGTTGTGTTGCCCAACACGGTAATGACCCCGCCGTCTCGGGCGTATGCGCCGGTTCCACTGGTCGCTAAGGCATTATCCACTGTGACAGTTGCTCCCTCTGCGTACACGCCTCCCGCTGGTCCCTTAACATCAAGAGTTCCGCTGCCTGTCAGCGTGACGACCGAACCAAGGCTCACTGTCAGCGCGGTGCCGGAAGAGACGTCGATAGTAAGCGACCCTTGGGTTAGCTCAAAGGTGATGTTTTTGTTAGAAATTTCTACAGGTGAATTATGGATGACTGTAGCCCTCAATTCAATGGTCCCGGTCCCACCGCTTGGTACTGCGTTCAGAGCTTCTCCCAAGGTGGCATAACTGTTCTCGTCGACAACGTAGGCGTGTTCGGGGTTAATGCTCATGGGTATCATGTCGCTAGTCGGCGGCAATCTTTGTGCACCCACGTTTGCGTCGGCATCCGTATCCATATCTTCATCTGTGTCCACGGATAGGCCCGAATCCGCTGTCTCCTCGCTTCTGTCCAAAGGCAACACCTCTGCGCGCGCAACGACAGGCAGCAGGGTCAGCGGGGAAGTAAGTGTGATATCGGCACCAATCGTTATGATGTCGCCGGCGTCGGCTGCGGTGACGGCCGCTCGTAAAGCGGCTTCATCTGTTACAGTCGTTTCTGCCACCTCAACGCCGGGCAATATAAATGCAAAAATGAGCAAACTCACGAGCAGGATTAAATGGACATTGCTTATTTTCCGTTGCATAAGTTTCTTCCTTTCTCCGGGATATTTTTATCACAGGCGTGAAACAACTATTTTTGCCAGCTGAATTAATTGCTCCTCTGTTAGGGGCACATCGCCATCAACAGGGATAGACTGCATCATAATACTGTGCTCACCTTGCAAAAAGGTCACACGATAAGGCATATCTGGAATAGCGATGGCGGCTTGGTCGCCGAGGTCTGGCACAGGGGTATAATGCTTATTGTCACCAACTTCTTGTTCATAAAATGAACTATTATAAAATCGTACTTCAAGAATATTCGTATTTTCACTGTCATAGAAAGTGAGGGTTATTAGTTCTTCTTTTGAGGTGAGACCTGTCATGCCTGTTACTTCCTGCAGATCAGAGATGGTAAGATATTTGCTGTACCTGTCCGTGGTCTGCGCAGATGGATCTACTGGGTCCGAAGCAGGCGGATTGCTGCCTGAATTTGCTGGCGGCTGGTTTTCCCCCTTCCCGCAGCCAACCAAAGTTAAAAATAATAATAAACTTAAGAAACTTAAAACCAAGATTTTTTTAAAACAAATACATCTCCCCTTCCTTTGATATCAACTCGCAGCATCGAAGGTTGTTAAGTTATAACAGTGGTGAATTTAGGTATTTAATTACATTTTAATATCTATAGGAGAAAATAAAATCACCCTAAAAGTAGCATTTCTGCTCGCTTAGGGTGATGAGTTATTTCTGACTAACGTAAGCAATCTTGATACAACTCGATAATTTTATGGCTTAGTTCTTTTCTGCCAGCTACTTTAAGCTTATCATAAATGTGTTTTACATGGGTTTTAACAGTGTTAGGCGAAACCATTAGACTTTCTGCGATACTAACATAATCGAACCTGTCAAGCAAATAAGCGGCGATTTCTATCTCCCTTGATGTTAGTTTGGAACCTGACGGAAATAAGTTATTGCAAGAAGTGAGGACAACAAAGTACATAGGATTTACAACAGTACGCAGAAGAGGCACCTGCCCTTGCCGTTTATTGCTTTTGCTATGGTGCGTATAGTCATTTGTGTCGCGCAGTAATTGAATTATCATTTGCGTGGCGATACTGTCGACCATTTGCGCACAATCATTGTTAAAATAGGTTAGTTCAAATTCCAGATCAGCAATTATACGAAGTAATTGGGGGCTGCCGAAAAATTTTACCTTGGAGAAATCCACTTCCCTTTTACCAATGACCTCGTTGGCAATTTGCTCAAAAAATTCCTTTTGAATAGTAATGTTAGTATATTGACGTGTGGGAGCATGGGTCGTGCATAAAAAATCAACATTAGTACCGATAACAATTAGGTTTTCTTGGTGAAACTCAATTTCCCGCTTTCCAACTTTAGCTGGCGGTAATGTAGATGAAGGCAAAATAAAAT
>DASRMS010000051.1:0-1050 GCA_035647835.1 Oscillospiraceae bacterium | reverse complement strand
TTGCGCTGATTATAAGCTTTTAGTTTAGGCTTTGGATTGGGCTTTTAGTTTAAGCTTTGGATTGAGTGTTAATGAAAAATTTGTCTGAGTGGGGTAAGGGAGTTGTAATGACGTCCTTACCAGAATAGTTTTTTTGGGCGTTCCCCAGGTTCCGAGATCAGGTTCCCCAGGTTCCGAGATCAGGTTCCGAGATCAGGTTCCGAGATCAGGTTCCCCAGGTTCCCCAGGATTTTAAGCATAAACTCGCAATATAAGATACGATATAATGCGAGAAAGTAATTACAATAATTATAAAATAAACGTTGACAAGGTAGTCCATACTATGGTATACTATATATAGTCTTAGAGCAGGACAATAACATTTTTTTTAGGGGGAAGCTAAAATGAAAGACGTAACACGGCCGGAGGATAAGAACAGCTATTACATGTACAAAGACCATTTTATAACTCGAACATGGCCGCAAGGATATTACAGTACATATACACGCGATGGCCGCTTAATGGCCGACACGCAGCGCGGAATTAAAAAACTAATAAGCGATTATATAGGGGGATCAGAGCGATGATTACAACAAAAGAGGCCGCGCGGCTGCGGCGGAGTATAAAAAAGCTGACGGCCTGCGGCGGAGATTGCAAAAACTGCAAGCATGCACAGATTAAAACAGCGTGGCGCGGTCCGAACGGCTATTATGCATTTTACTGCGATGTTGACTGCAACATACAGCCTTACAGCAACACAGTGCGCGAACTGCGCGACATAACGCTGGACGCGCTAAAATTTGAATTAGGAGGTTAAGCAATGTATTTAATAGGTATCAAAAAAGACATTCACCCGTGCGGTAACAGCGGAACACTTATAACCCGCTATAAAGCAGAATATAAAATAAGAGAAACGGCGCAGCGATTCGCAGCTATGTATTCGTTAACGGAGGTTTACGGCTTGCAAGCATACCCGCAGCGACTGTGTGAGATGGACGGAGCCGCCTTCGTGGATTACATACGCAACAATTGCAAGCGATACGCATAACTAAAGGCCGCAGGATGCAAGCC
>DASRMS010000050.1:0-1309 GCA_035647835.1 Oscillospiraceae bacterium | reverse complement strand
CTTTTGCCGGAACTAATACCGGCGGCGGTTGATGCGGTGATGACCATTGTAGGGGCACTGATTGAAAACCTGCCCCTTTTGATTGAGGCGGCAGTGGAACTGGTATCGGCTCTTGTAGAGGGCATCGGTCAGGCTTTGCCGGAGCTTATTCCTGCTGCAATAGAAGCAGTAATAACCATTGTGCAGGGGCTTTTAGATAGCATGGATCAAGTTCTTGAAGCTGCATTTGCCATTATAGAGGGGCTTGCACAAGGGCTTTTAGATGCCTTACCCCAGCTTATTGATGCACTGCCCGCCATTATTACCGGAATCATAGACTTCATTACCCAGAACCTCCCCTTAATCGTTGCTATGGGTATTGAGCTTGTTATTCAGCTAAGTACAGGACTTATAGAAGCAATACCTCATTTAGTAGCTAGTCTGCCCCAAATAGTAGCTGCCATTATTACAGGTATCGGTAATGCCGCTATCTCCATTGTAGAGGTTGGTAAAAACATCGTCTTAGGCCTATGGGATGGGATAGCCTCCATGATCAGTTGGGTTAAAGATAAAATCAGCGGCTTCGTGGGCGATATTGTAAGTGGTATTAAAGGCTTCTTGGGCATTCGCTCTCCCTCTACGGTCTTTGCCGATATGGGGGCAAATATGGCTCTAGGCATGGGCCAGGGTTTTGAAGAGAACATGAGTGAAGTAGAAAAAGGCATGGAAAACAGGATTCCTACTGATTTTGAAGATACCTGGAACGAACTCAGCAGCAATGCTGTCGATTCCTGGAGTAAAATCACCGTTAGTGCCCAAGATATCTGGACAAAGCTAGAATTATTTTTCAATGAAACTTGGAAAAAGACTAATGAAAACTTCAATGCAACATGGAGAGGAATAAATGATTTTGCCGCTAAAGAGTGGTCAAGTATAAGGGCTAATGCTAACGCTGTCTGGACAGCCCTATCAGACTTCTTTAATAAGAACCTTGCTAGTACAAAACTCAGCTTTGAGACAGTATGGAATGATACCGCAAGGATTGCTGAATCAATCTGGCAAGCAATTAAAATTCAAGCTAGTAGCATCTGGAATGCCATTAGTGATTTCTATAATACCAGCTGGTTAAATACCAAGGCTAGCTTTGAAGCTATCTGGCATGGCATAAGAGATACCTTTATTAGCATTTGGACAGGGCTTAAAACCAGTGCGATTACTCTTTTTAACGATGTAGTCAACAGTATTAAAAATGCCTTTAATATCGACTGGTGGAGTGTGGGAAGAAGTGTGATTGACGGGATAACAAGGGGCGTTATGGATACAGCAAGAA
>DASRMS010000049.1:0-4577 GCA_035647835.1 Oscillospiraceae bacterium | reverse complement strand
ATTTAACATTTTCCCAGTTATTTGAAAGATAGCCTGATGACATTGGGGGTAACCCCCAAAAGAACATGAAAGGCTCATCCTTAAAAAAATGATGCGTCTTTTTTGTTTTTGTGACTGATTTTAAGCAGGAAATAAAAATATAAGCGAGAATAAAGTAAGGTGACACGAAAATAAAATTAGTAACACTGTTGTCAATTATCAGTCAATGATTTCGTAAAGGAGTTTTTCGTGATGAGTAAAAAAATGCTGGCAGTTATTCTCCTTGTGATTTCTCTCTTTACACTTGCGGCGTGTGGCGAAAGTGTGATAAACAAAGTTGGTGATGAGCAATTGCAGACTTTAAAGTTAGCTGGCGGCACCGATTGGGGTGCACCCAGCCCCTACTTACATGACCCCCGAGGTCCGGGCACAGCAAAAATGAAATTAGTATTTGATTCACTGTTGGATGCAGACGCCCAGGGGGATATTCCCTGGCTAGCAAAGGAGTGGGAAATCAAGGGCAATGCCTATACTTTTACGCTTAGCGAGCAAGCAACTTTTCATGATGGTCAGCCAGTGACCACAGCTGATGTAGCTTTTACGCTTGACTATTACCAAAAGTTCCCGCCAGTGACAAATTATCTAGATTATAACGGTCACAGCATCGTAGCGAGCTATCAGATTATTGATGAACAAACAATCACCTTAACAGTAGAGCAACCACTGGCAACGACTTTAGTTAAGTTGGGTAGTTTTGTAATTTTGCCGCAGCATATCTGGGAAAACGTAGCCGATCCCTATACCTTTAACGAAGCCGCCGCCTATATTGGTTCTGGTCCCTATACTTTTGGCGCTTATGATCCAGCTGTCGGCAGCTATGAATTTATTGCTTACGATAACTACTATGGCCATCAACCTGTTGCTGCCAGAGTACTTTTTGTCCCCGTCAGTGAGCCGCTGCTGGCTTTTGATCATGGGGAAATCGATCTTACTGAAGTACCAATTGATGCCCTGCAGCAATATCAAGATGACCCGACCATAGGAATGCTGGGTAAAGAGAATGACATGGGTTACAAAATGCTGGTAAATATGGAGAAACTGCCGGAGTTTAAAGAGCTTGAATTGCGCATTGCCTTGTATCAGGCTCTTGATCGTCAGGAAGTAGTAGCTAAAGTCTTCCGCGGTAGTGGTGCCGTTGGTAGTGCCGGTTATGTGCCTCCTACCAACTATTTTTACAGTGAACGGGTAATTCAGTATGACTATCAGCCCACGCGGGCAAAAAAAGTCTTGGCAAAGAAGAACTTAAATGTGGAGCTTTTGGTGGCTAATAGTAGCGATGATCTTAAAATAGCTGAACTGTTGAAGCATGATTTTGAGGCCGCCGGTATGCAAATAAAGGTGGTAGCTCTGGACGCAAAAATTAGAGATGAAAGAATACTGGCTGGTGAATATGAGCTTGCAGTGGTGGGTAATGGTGGCTGGAGCCGTACACCGGACTATTTGCGTACACTATATTCCTCCCAGGCGAAATATACCGGTTCCAACCCTCACTTTATGGGGGCACGCGGACATGATAATCAAATTATCACGTCATTGGCAGAAGCTCAACTTTTGGAGCTTGACTTTGATAAACGTCAAGAAATTTTTGCTGACCTGCAGTACGAAATCAGTAAGGAAGTACCAATTGTGGTCATCGCCACCAAGACTACGCAGGTAATATTTAAAAAAGATTACTATAGCGGTTGGGTAAAAACTTACGATTATCAACAGGTGGAACAGAATAGACTTTCCTATGTAGAAAAATAAAAAGCAGTGTCATAGCGGGCGTGGCCCTCTATGACACTGCTTTCGGGAGGATGATGATGTCAAGAAAACTACTTCTTTTAGTTTGTGCCTTCCTGGTGATTTACACCTTCAATTTTTTCCTGCCGCGCTTAATGCCTGGAGATCCTTTTGCCCATAATACAGCCATGTCCGGGCAGGAGATGCAGGGTTTATCTAAGGCCGAGCTGGCTCGCTTGAAGGCTTATTATGGTTTGGACAAACCACTGTGGGAACAATTTAAGAAGACAATTAAGGATAATCTGCAGTTTAATTTCGGCCAGAGTATTCTTTATAAAAAAAGTGTCGCGGCGATTATCACTTCTAGACTACCATGGACCCTTTATATCATGGTGAGTACCTTAATCATTAGCTTGCTGCTGGGTGTGCTGTTGGCGCTGTTGTGTCTGCAAAACTCACAGTGGGACACGCTGGTTTATAAGGGTATGTCTCTGCTTGCTGAAATACCCGCATATCTGGTGGGGATACTGCTTTTATTTCTGGTGGCAGCGAGGGTTAAGGCAATACCTTTAGCCGGGAACTTAACGCCATTTTATCAACACCCAAATAGCTTTTCTTGGCTGGTGGATGTGGTGAAGCACAGTCTGCTGCCCATCAGCGCCCTGGTTATCACCATGATGCCTTCTTTTTATTTTACAGCACGTACCAGTATGCAAAGTATCATGACGAAAGAATATGTGCTCAATGCTTATGCTAAAGGTCTTTCTGCGAAAACCATTCGTTATAAGTATGTACTTTTAAATGCCATCTTTCCGCTTGCCGCAAGATTTTTTCTTAATGTGGGTCACTGCATTGGCGGGACGATGTTAATCGAGAATGTTTTTGCTTATCCTGGCTTAGGTAAAGTATTGCGCGATGCCGTCATGTATCGTGATTTTATTCTTATCCAGGGAGTATTCTTGCTCTCCACTACTGTAGTGCTTATTTCTTCTTTTATCTCCGATCTTATCAACTATTATTTACAAAAGGGGTAATATGAGCAAGCAACTGCAAATGTATCTACTAGTTTTAATCGTCATGACTATTATTTTTACCTATGGCAGCTTTATCTACCCCCATAGTGCAACTAGTCCCGATGGTGCTTCGCTGCAGAAACCATCAACTGTACATTTATTAGGCACAGATGATTTAGGTATTGATATTTTTGCCCAAATCTCGCGGGGCTTTTTCTTGTCTCTGTTGATTGGTGCAGCGACGGCAGTTTTGTCCTTACTATTAGGCGGCAGTTTAGGTGTCGCTGCTGGATATCTGGGGGGCAGGGTGGATGATCTGCTTAGTTTTATCCTGAATTTATTTTTATCTTTGCCTCAATTGCCGGTAATGATTGTCCTCGGGGCATTTTTCGGTCAGAGTACGTGGCATGTAATTGTGATTATCACGCTATTTTCCTGGGCTGCCATTGCCAAAATTGTGCGGGCAAAAACTATGCAACTCAGAAGTAACGCTTATATTACACTGGCAAGGAGTTATGGCGGAGGGTTCTGGTACATTTTTTCCAGACATTTGTCCGCGGAGATTCTGCCCTTGCTCTTAATTAATTCTCTCGCTGTGGTAGGAAAAGCCATTATCCAGGAAGCCTCCTTGGCCTTTTTGGGTTTGTCGGACCCTTTGGCCAAATCATGGGGCTTGATGATTAATAAGGCAATGAATTTTGGAGGCATCTATTATACTGACTACTGGCAATGGTGGCTGTTAGCACCGCTGTTCTCTTTAGTGGCAACTATTTATTGTTTACGCATGCTGGCGTGGGAAATGGAAAAAGAGATTATAGGTAAAGAAAGGGTATAAGATGGAAAAAGTGCTGATAACAGATAATTTTGCAGTCAAATACGACAGTGGGTTTTATTTACAGCCACTAAATATTGTGCTTAATAAAGGAGAAATAGCGGCGGTAGTTGGTGAGTCGGGCAGTGGAAAAACGACCTTGGCTAAAGCTCTCCTGAAGCTGCCTGCCAGCCAGGCCTCATGTGAGGGAGAGGTCGTGATTAATGGTGTAAATATTTATCAACTCTCGGCAGCAGAGCTGCTGGCGAGACGTTCTGTAGAATTTGCCATCTGTCTGCAAAACTCCAGTGAACTATTGAATCCTTTGCTGACTATCCGGGAACAGCTTTATGAGGTGCTGCGCAAAGCGGTACCAGAAGCAGAACTTGAGTTAAAGGCCACATGGCTTTTAGCGCAGCTTGAGCTTACACCTGAAGTCCTTGAGCAGTACCCAAGGCAATTATCAGGCGGCATGCTGCAAAAGGTGCTCATTATTTGTGCAGTAGCTTTGTCACCTAGTTTGGTAATTTTAGATGAACCAACGAGCTCTTTAGATGAAAGAGCGAAAAGTCGTGTGCTCGACTTGATTAACATGCTTAGGCAAAGATATCAAACTACTTTCCTCATCGTTACCCATGACTTAAGCGTAGCTAAAGCGATTAGTCAAAGAATGTTTGTGCTCTACCAAGGCAAACTGGTGGAAACAGGTCTTACCACTAGCCTTTTAAACAAACCTAAGCACCCTTATACCAGGGGATTAATTGATTCCAGTATAGAAATCAATCCCTATCGTGATCTATGGGGTATCCGTCAGGTGGCAGCAGCGGAAAGTGAAAAGAGTGGTTGTCCATTTTATCCTAGATGCACACAGCGTCTGCCGCATTGTGCTCAGCAGCAGCCGGATTTAGCCCCGCACCACAGTGAGCCTGAGCGCCTGATTGCCTGCAACCGCGGTGGGGTAATCACTGTTCTAGCTGGTAAAATGATTACTA
>DASRMS010000048.1:0-10306 GCA_035647835.1 Oscillospiraceae bacterium | reverse complement strand
CTATATGACGGAAAGATTACTGATCACCACTGCTGCCATGGGCGCGATTCTTTTGGTAGCCAGAATTATTGACTTGATCATTGGTTTCCTTTCCGGTATGATCGTACAAAAAACATCATTTAAATTTGGACAGTACCGTTCTTGGCTGCTCTTCGGTCCGATCAGTGTGGCTATTGGGGTAATTATGTGTTTTCTTAATCCCAATCTCTCTATACAGATGAAAGGGATCGTTGTGCTGATCGGTTATATACTTTACGGCGGTGGCATGAGTTTTGGCCAGATTGCTCAAAATGGCATGATGTCTAAAATTGCCGGTCCTAACCTGGACATGCGTTTGACGATTTCGGGTAAAATTGTTCAAGGTCAGACTGTTGCTCAGATTGCTACTGCGCTTACTATTATGCCCCTTATTCTCTGGGTGGAAGGCTTTGGGATTGATGGTTATACCTTGGTAGCAATCCTCTTTTCCGTTATCAGTCTTGCAGCACAAACGACATTATTTAGGGGCACAAAAGAGTATGATCAATACGATCCCGACTTCAAAAGCAAGGGTGGAGCCAGTGTCAGTGTTGGCGCCATGATCGGGGATATTCTTAAAAACGGACAGATTCTGCTAGTTATGCTTGGCGATACCTTACGTTTTGCCGCCATGATGACAATCATGTCTTTGGCCATGTATTATTTCACTTTCGTTGCTAAGAACCCGCTGCTAATCAGCGTGGCGATGCTTTCACAAAGTATTGCCGGCTTTACGGGCGCGCTATTTGCGCCGTCTATCGTCAAAAAAATTGGCAAGAAGAAGGCAGCTGTGATCTCGGGTGCCATTGCCACTTCATCATACACGGCCTTAGCGCTTTTTGCCGGCTCCAACCCGATACTGTACATTGTCTTGAATTCAATTGCTTTCTTGGGCATGTCTCTGGTTAATTCCTGTGGAGTCAACCTCTATCTGGACTGTGCCGAGTACCAGCTATACAAAACAGGCAAGGATAATAAAACTTTCTCCATGTCTATGTTTGGTGTGGCGATTAAAGTTGGTTTTGCGGTAACTTCGATTTTGGTTTCTTGGGTGCTGCAGACAGCCGGTTACGATGCCGCCACTGGTATGGCTGAGCCAGCGCGTCTGGCTAAGCTGATCGGTGCGGTGCCGGCAACGCTTTACTTGGTCTACATGTTGATTTACTTGTTTTTCTATAAAATTACTGAAGACAAATCCCGTGAGTATGCTGCTCATAACTACCAAAAAGCAGCAGCTGCACAAAAAGCCAATAACTAATAGCTAGTTAGCAGGCGCACGCTGCCGGCCAGATCCTATCATTAATGTACTAACTATGCTTATTGCTAGTGAGCACTAGCTGAAGATGTAATAAAAGTGCCGCGCCTATGGACATAGGCCGCGGCACTTTTGTATGTAAACTTTATCTGGCAATTTTATCTTGCTAAAGAAAAGATCTCTTCCTGTAAAAATGCACTCAGGCCTCTGATTGCAAATTAGAGCAACTTTGCATGGTTAGTGTCCAGTTTTCAACATAGTGACCAAGCGCCCATTCAGTCATAATTAGTTCTTCTCCTGCCAGCAAGGGGATTTTTAATAGTGGTGTGGCCGCAAACTTCTGGTGAAACATGGCATAGACGATAATTTCGTTGCTGGTAAAAACTAAGGCGAGATCTTCATTAGGTGAAGTTAAGACATCTTCAGCTTGGGGGACATGATTTTTAACGCGGGGCCAGGGGATAGAGAGCTCGTTGTAGAAGAGGATATGGCTGGGCGGGATGATACCAAGGGGGAGATCTGGTTCGTTTGCTAAACGCCTGATTAACTGCCAGTAACCTTTATTTCTGGCCAACGAGAAATTTCCTTCAGTTAAAGGAGCTGCTAGGGGTACTTGCTCAACTTGTGTTTGCAGGGCGGGCATGGTACCAGGCTTTGTGATGTCAGATATTTTTACTGCTTTAATGGCCGGTAAGCTATCTACAGATAGTGTTAGCAGCTTGCTTACCTCAGACGTACTGCCATTTACTGCTGTTTGGACAATTGTTTCTTCCAGAGAAACAAAATCATTGCCGACATAGCAAATTTTACGCTGAATTGAGCCAACTTTATCTTCCCAAGTTAAAGGATCCAAGGAGAGCTGCGGCTCTTTTTTCTTTTTATATCCGGCAAGAGGCTTGGCTAACAGGAAATCTTCCCTTTGTTGACCTTGATGGAGGGCTACAACTTCCAGCTCATAAAAACCGTTTCTGCGGGGGAAAACGATAGCCTTTGTCTGTAAGAGAGGAGCTAACTGACGATCGTCAGCAGCAAGCCAGAGGGTACGATACTCGTTATTTGGTGAGCGCAGGCCAAGTAGAATCCCAGACTGTAAATGTGCCTGCTGTGGGTTTGTGATATTGGTGATATCGGTAATATTCGGAGAGTTTAAGAGGGACTTGTCGACCGTGTCTGAAATTTTACGTACCAGATAACTATTATTGAAAAGATAGAGAATAAGTTCATCTTCTTTTTGGGGTAGTAATTCACAATAGAAGAGATGGTGATCAGACAGAGATAAGAATTCCAGATCTTCTTTGTGCGTGTAGCTGCCGCTATCTGCAGTTTGATTTATGTCTATGTAGCTGGAGGCCGTAACCTTTTTTAATTGGAAACGAGGTTGGGGTAAGAGATAGTTCCCCAGCAGTGCATAGTCGTTGGTAAAAAGGATGGTATTACCAAGCCATTGTTCAGATGTTGCATTATTTTCCTGCAAGACGGAGGTTATTTTCCAGGTGCCCTGCAAAGGTGATGGACTGAGAGGCGGCACCAGACGGAGAGTGTAGCTGCTGTTGGAGGTAATAAAGCCAACCGTGAGGATCCCCAGCAGCAAAAAAAGAAGAATTGCTTTTTTAGTCATTAGCGCGCACTTCCTTTAAGGGTAAAGTAATAGTGATCAGGGTGCCACGACCTACTTCACTTGTAATTTCAAGTTTACCCTGCATCAGACGAATAATCTCATCGGCAAGCGAGAGGCCGATGCCATTTTGTGCTTTGCTGGATTTGCCTTTAAAGAACTTTTCCTTAATGTGAGGTAGCTCCTCCACGGGAATGCCGCAGCCGGTATCCTGGAGGGTAAAGGTGTAAACATCCCCGTCGGTGCGGGAAGACAGAGCGACTGTACCGCCGGCAGGAGTAAATTTAAAAGCATTATCCAGCAGATTAAGCAGTACCTGCTTAAGACGGTTACCATCAGTACAAACATACGGTGTTTGCTGGTCAATACTTACGTGGAAATTTAATTCTTCGCGGCTAGCGCGCAGGGAAAGCTGCAGGTGCAGATGCTTCAGCAAAGTGGGCAGATGGACTTTTTCTATTTTTAGGGTGATTTTACCGGAAATGAATTTTGAGAAATCTAATAGTTCTGTGACCATCTGCGTCAGTCGGTCGCTTTCTTTTTCAATAATGGTAAGTCCATCTTGGAGCTGATCTATATTTTCATAACCTTGCTGCAGCGTAACTGCCCAACCTTTGATGGACGTGAGCGGCGTCCGCAGCTCATGGGAAACAGAGGAAATAAAGTTGTTTTTCAGAGCATCTTTTTTGACAATTTCACCGGCTAAATAGTTGAGCGTGGCGGAAAGCTTATTAATTTCATCTAATTTATGGGGCGCACATTCAACCTCAAAATTGCCGGCAGCCATAATTTCTGCGGCCTGTGTTACTTTGTTTAACGGCACAGTGATGGTATTTGCCAGGATTAGACTGACTAAACCGGTAAAGAGAATCACAATGCCGCCGAAGGAAAAATATTTATAGGCAATACTGATAATGGCGGCATTTACCTCCCGCAGTGAAGCAATAAAGCGGAGGACGCCAATTTGTTCTTCTTCCACTTGGAGGGGAATAGCAGCGGCCATAACTCTTTCGGTAGCAGTACGTCCGATCCAGGTGGCTATTGTCCCTTGCAAAGCTGACTGTACGTCTGCCGTCTGCGGGTCCGTCACTGTACCCAGTGAGTTCATCAGCACCTGACCCTCCATATCGATAATTTCCACTTGGGCGGGTACCTGTTTCCAAAAAGTATCAACGTTATTTAGAATATTATCTTCCAGGGAGGCGTCAGAAAAATAACGTCCATATAATTCAGCCGAAGTCTGCAGCTGGTTAAGTAAAGAATCTTCCAGGCTTTGATAGTAGTTTTTGCGGAGACTGGTGATGAGAAAGAACTCAAAGATAATCACGGTAATGATAATAATGAACATGAAGTAAAGCACCATTCTATGTTTAATACTGCGCATTACTACTGTCTCCTTTTAGCCGATAGCCTAATCCCCAGACTGTTTCAAGCCATTGCGGGTCAGAAGGGTTGTCCTCTAATTTTTCTCGGATTCTGCGAATATGAACATCAACAGTTTTTAAGTCGCCAAAATAGTTCTGGCCCCAGATGCTATTAAGGATTTCATTACGCGTGAAGGCTTTTTGCGGCTGCTGCATGAACAGCTTCATGATGGCAAACTCGGTGGGTGTTAACTCAATGCTTTGCTTATCTTTATAAAAACGTTGACCTTCCAGATCCAATTTCAACTGCCGAAAGTGTAAAAAGTTGCTTTGTTGTGGAAGAACGCTTATTTTCCGCAGGTGGGCGCGGATGCGTGCTATCAGCTCCAAGGGGTTGAAGGGTTTAACCATATAATCATCAGCACCAAGATCCAACCCCATAACTTTATCTAAATCCTCACCTTTGGCGGTCAGCATAATGATCACAGTCTGCGGCCTCAGTTGCCGGATTTGCAGGCAGACTTCAAAGCCATCGATGGTGGGCAGCATGATGTCTAAAATAACCACCTCGGGGGAGTATGCTTGCACTAAAGTCAGGGCAGTCTCCCCATCTGCTGCTTCCAGAACCTCAAAGTTATTTCTATGTAGGTTTATAGCGATAAATTTGCGAATGGATAGTTCATCTTCGACAACTAATACTTTGCTTGCAGTCAAGAACTTACCTCCTTTGTTTAGTGTCCATATCTATTTTACTATAAAGCAAAGGAATTGTTAGGGGTTTTTAACTACCAACTTAAAACTGTAACCTTTTCGTAAACAATCTTAAAGGATTTGTAAATCATTATCGAGGCAAATCAGGTACAGTAAATGGAGGACGTTAAGTGGGCGGAAGGAAGGTGAGATGATGGCGGCTAAACGAGGGCGTTGGCAAGTACTCAACTTTACTGTTCTCGTCCTCATCTCGTTGATTATTTTGTTTTATTTCTCACCCGGGTTCAAACAGGAGCTGGCAGTGGCACAAACAGAAGAAATCGAGCCGCCGCTGATGCCAGCGGGCGAACCAAATCAGCAATCTTCAGCCTATGATTTCCATAGTGCTGTGCCAGCAGCTGCAGGCACCATAGCTGAAGATTACTTTCAAGATGCTGTGTTTATTGGCGATTCACGGACAACAGGACTGCAGTTATTCGGCGGTCCGACAGAGGCGATTTATTATACGGCCACTGGTTTAAAGGTTGATACCATTTCTACCAAGCCGGTGGTGGCGAGCGGCAAACAAAAGATTACCATCATGGAGGCCCTAGACCAGCATAAGTTTGACAAGATTTATATTATGCTGGGCATCAATGAACTGGGCTGGGCTTACAGTGACTTGTTTATTAAGACCTATGGGGAAGTTATTGCCGAACTAAAAAAAATAGCGCCCGCGGCGCTAATTTATGTGCAGTCTATCCTGCCGGTAACGAAAAAAAAGTCCCTTCAGGATAATGTTTACAATCAGCAAAACATCAATAAATATAATGAGCTGATACAGCAAATGGCTGCAGAGCAGCAGGTTTATTTTTTGGATGCGGCCGCCGCTGTTAAAGACGATGAAGGCTATCTGCCCAGTGCTGCCACTACAGATGGGATTCATCTCAATCCAGCCTACTGTCAATTGTGGTTTGATTATTTACAGCAGTATTATCTTGTTGGGACAACGGGAGGGGTGGTTAAGGATGCGTCGTAAAATATGCCTAAGCTGGGTGATGCTGCTGATGCTGCTGGCTGCTGGCTGCGGCCAGAGCAGCAAGCTTAATTTGCAGGCAGCGGAATGTGCGGAGGTGCTATGGGAAAGGATTCCCTTTACCGATACATTGAGTGCTATTGATGAACAAATGAGCATGGTTCTTTACCCTGTAGATGAAAAAGATGTAGCCGCGCAACAAGTTTATGTCAGCACCGGGGCTACAGCAGAGGAAATTGCTGTCTTTGAAGCTGTGGATGCGGCCGCGGCAGAACGTCTTAAAGAAGTTGTTTTGCAGCGACTAGCAGAGCAAAAAGCAAGTTATGCCGATTATCTGCCGGTGGAACTACCGAAGCTTGAGGATCCCTATCTACGGGTAACTGGACCTTATGTGATATTTTGTGTCTCTGGGCACAATGAAAAAGTTAGCAAAGAAGTAGAGCAACTACTGTACGGAAATGAAGAAGGGTAAACATCATGATTTTTAGCAGCCTTTTTTTTCTTTTTCTCTTTTTGCCCTTGGTTTTACTAAGCTATTATCTACTGCCGCAAAGCTGCCGAAATGCAGCTTTGTTTTTAGCGAGTTTGATTTTTTATGCTTGGGGGGAGCCCATCTATATCTGGCTAATGTTATTTTCTATTGTTATCAACTATCTGTACGGTCTTTTGCTGGCCAGATATGAAAAACAGCCCAAGCTGGCCAAAATTATTCTTTACTCTTCCTTGGCCCTCAATTTAGGTTTACTTTTTTTCTTTAAGTATGCAGATCTAATAAGCCAAAGCATTAACTTTGTCTTTGGTACAGCACTGCAGGAGCTAAACTTGCCCCTACCGATAGGCATTTCATTTTATACCTTTCAGACCCTCTCTTATCTGCTTGACCTTTACCGAGCTGAGGTACTCCCCCAGAGAAACCTAATTGCCTTTGGTACCTATGTCTCCCTCTTTCCTCAGTTAATTGCCGGGCCGATTGTGCGCTACCAAACGGTAGCTGAACAACTATTGCAGCGCAGAGAGGACATCAGCAGCTTTGGCCGCGGGGTCAGCAGGTTAATAATTGGTTTGGCAAAGAAAGTATTGCTGGCCAATAATCTTGGGTTACTGTGGCAGGAAGTGCAGCAACTACCCGCTGCAGAGTTAACCATCAGCGGTGCCTGGCTGGGTATCATAGCCTTCGCCTTGCAGCTTTATTTTGATTTTAGCGGCTATTCGGACATGGCCATTGGGTTAGGTCAGATGTTTGGTTTTACCTTTTTAGAGAATTTTAATTATCCCTATCTGGCGCAGAGTATTACAGATTTTTGGCGGCGCTGGCATATCTCTTTAGGCACTTGGTTTCGGGAATATGTCTATATTCCTTTGGGTGGCAACCGCCGGGGTCCTAGGTTAATGTACCGTAATCTCTTAGTAGTTTGGTGTTTAACAGGCTTATGGCATGGTGCCAGCTGGAACTTTATGCTCTGGGGTCTTTACTTTGGTCTCATTTTAGCCATGGAAAAGGCATTTCTAGGGCGCTGGCTGCAGCTGCTGCCTTGTCTGCTCCGCCATCTTTATGCCAAGGTTTTAATACTATTAGGGTGGGTGCTCTTTGTTTTTACCGACTTAGTTAAGGCAGGTCAGTATTGGCAGGCCATGTTTGGTTTCAACAGTAATGGTTGGCTAGACCAGCAGACGCTGTACTTGTTAACTAATTATGGCTTATTGTTAGCATTAGCTGTGCTTTGTTCTGTGCCCTGGAGCAAGAAAACTATCCGTTGGGGTGAAAATATTTCGCCAGCTTGGACTTATGCTGCGGCTGTGGCGGCACAGATACTGCTGCTCATGCTCACTACAGCTTATTTAGTTGATTCCACCTATAACCCATTTTTGTACTTTCGCTTTTAGAGAGGGGGTAGCTTGTGCAAAGCTATCATAAGGCCTTAACCATTACGATGGTGCTGTATTTAGGCATTTTCTGTTTATTATTTGCCGTGCTGCCCAAGCGTACTTTTTCTGAGGCAGAAAACAGGTATCTGCAGTCAAGACCGGCTTTCTCCTGGGACAAGCTGTTATCTGGTGAATTTGGTCAGACTGCAGAAAAATATCTTAGCGACCAATTTATTCTACGGGACACTTGGATTAGTTTGAAGGCCAAAGCAGAACTGCTGCTGCAAAAAAACGATCATCATGGTGTGTATTTTGGCCGAGAGGGTTACCTGCTGCAAAAGCCGTCGCAGCAGGAAAAAGAGCAAGTAGGGCGCAATATTGCTGCTGTCAATGAGTTTGCCAAGCAGGTAAACGGCAGAATCTATTTTATGCTGGCTCCCGTATCGGCGCAGATTTTGCGGGACAAGCTGCCAAGGTATGCCGCACCGCAAATCATCGAGCCGGGTGAAGTCAGGAGCCAAATGAGTAAAGAAATCACTTTTATCGACCCCACTGCCGTACTTGAGTCCCAGCGACAGGAGAATATTTACTACAAAACGGACCATCATTGGACAACCAGAGGGGCGTATTTTGCCTATCAAGAAGCAGCAAAAATAATGGGGGTAACCGCACTTCCCCAAGATGCTTATACTGTAAAACAAGTGAGTGACAACTTTTATGGTACTCTTTATTCCCAAAGCGGTTATCCCTGCCAACCGGATACAATTCAGCTTTTTGTACCCCAGAAAAAGCAGCAATATACTGTTGCTTATGCAGATAAGCATAAAATAAGTGATAGTGTATATGCCTGTGAACATTTACAGAAGAAAGATCAATATGCACTTTTTCTCGATGGTAACCATGCCCTGATTAAAATCACCACGCCCAATCAAGCAGGGAAGAAACTGCTGATAATTAAAGACTCCTACGCCAATGCATTGGTGCCGTTTTTAATCCCTCATTTTAGTGAAATCCATGTACTAGATCTACGTTACTTTCACCACCAAGTAAAAGATTATTTTGAAGAAAAAGGGCTGGAAGAGATTTTCTTTGTTTACAATACGATAACTTTTGCCGCAGAAACATCTTTACGCAAACTAAGATAGTATTATCATCATTCTGCTGGTGCCGTGAAAGTGGTACCAGGATTTTTGACCGTAGAGGGGTAACCCCAATGTCATCAGGCTAACATTCCATTTAATGGATGTTGGCCTTTTTATAAAAAAGTCTTAATTTATGAAATTAGGACTTGACTTTTTCGAAAAGCCCCCACAATTGACTTGGATACCATTATTTGGTATATCAAATCGATAAGTGGTGATATAATGACAGAAAAAAAGACTTTGTTTAAAGGGTTACTCATTACAGAAAGGCTTATCAATGATATTATATTTATGTGTGAATCACGTACTAAGCCAACCTATTTTACTCGTGCTGCTAACTGCAAGATGGATTTTAAAAGCCTTATCTTATTTCAGCTAAACTTTGTAAAAAAGACTCTTCAGTTAGAACTAGACTCATTTTTCAAAACGATTAAAGGAGGTACTATGAGTATCACGAAGCAAGGTTACTCTGAAGCAAGGCAAAAGATATCACCTACAGCATTTATTAAAATGGCGGATGCAATTACAAGTTGGTATTATGGGGACGACAATTTTAAAAAATTCAAAGGGTACCGTCTCTGTGCTATTGATGCATCAATATTAGAGATCAACAATTCACAACGTTTAAGGGACGCTTACGGCTATAGTGAAGGTAGTAAGACAGTTAAGCTTGCCCGTGCTAAAGCATCCAGCATCTATGATATAGAAAACGATATGATAATCACATCCAAGATTTCAAAATATACCACTGGTGAAAGAGAAATGGCCGTCGAACTCATTGAGAAGCTCAAAGAGTTAGGGTTAAAAAATGACTTAATCCTATTTGATAGGGGCTATCCTTCAAAAGAATTCTTCGAGTACTTAGATAAAAGCGGAATTAAGTATGTCTGCCGCATATCTAGCCAGAAAATCAGGCAAATACATCAGGCACAAAAACCCGATCAGGTAATTGAGTTACTTGTAAAAGTGCGACACCCGAAACTAAACGTTAGAGTCCTTAGATTTGGATTAGATTCAGGAGAAGAAGAAGTGCTAGTAACTAATTTGTTTGATGAAAGCCTTAATACTCATGACTTCAAAAAGCTATATTTTAAACGCTGGGGAATAGAAGTCAAATTCAATGAACTAAAAAGTAAATTGCAAATTGAAAACTTTACAGGGGATACGGCAATCTCTGTTGAGCAAGATTTCTATGCATCAATTTACTTATCTAATATGGCAGCACTTGCGAGAAATGAAGCTAACGAGAAGGTGGCACAAAATAATAAGGGTAAAAATTTGAAGTATGATTATAAAGTTAATATAAACATGCTTATTGGC
>DASRMS010000047.1:0-2476 GCA_035647835.1 Oscillospiraceae bacterium | reverse complement strand
GTTCACTACAGCAGTAAACGTGCTTACCGTGACGCAGAGAATCGTCGTAAAGGCCTAGAGCGTCTTAAACAGCGTGTCCAGTCAGGACAACTGACGAAACAAAGTTTGAATAACCGAGGTTATAACAAGTACCTCAAATTACACGGTGATGTCACCATTGAGATTGATATGCAGAAGTATGAGCAGGATGCGGTGTGGGATGGCCTGAAAGGCTATACCACCAACACAAAACTCTCTGAACAAGAGTTGCTTGAGCATTATGGCCAACTCTGGCATATCGAAAAGGCCTTCCGGATGTCAAAGACGGACTTAAGAGTCCGGCCAATTTACCATCGTTTAGAAAACAGAATACGTGCACATATGAGCATCGTTTTTACGGCGTACTGTATCTATAAAACCTTGGAAACAGCGCTTAAGCAAGAGCACTCATCACTCTCGCTTGAAAAGGCGGCTGAGGTAACACAAAACATGTACCAAGTCGTCTTAGATTTGCCTGGACAACAGCCTCAGAAAATACGACTTGGTATGGATGAACAGCAGCAAGAATTACTAACTATCTGCCAAAAACACTTCAGGGTGTCCCAACGCTGAACACAGGAGCTGGGTTGCAAACGTGTGACGAAAACTGTGGCAGGAGGCAGCCTTGTGTATGCCAGCTGCCGCAATAGATTTTTTCACTGCTTTTTGTACTGCAGAAATATGCAAATGATGGCGTACCCAACGGCCGTCGTCGTCTTGGCATAGACTCTCAGAAGGAAACAGCCATTGCCAAGCCAGTGCGCAGCCTGCATTGGGATATTTACGGGCCAGCGCATAAGGCAACGTAACAGGTGCTGGCATGCCGGACTGGCTGGCATGTTGGTGAGTCCGTTGCGCTATCAGCTCTTCAAGCTCTGTAAACAGCGTCTGGGGCAGCAAGGTCGTGCGATCTTTACCACCCTTGCTGCTGCGTATCACCAGCCTGTGCAGATTAAAATCCACATCCTTGATGCGTAAACGGCAGGCTTCGCTGACACGCAGACCGGCCCCATACATGAGCGAAGCAATCAGCCGATGCGGGGGAGGCAGCTGGGCAATGACGGATATGGCTTCCTCATGGGACAGCACCACGGGCAGCTTGCGTGGCTTTTTAGCACGGGCAATGCCGTCGATATGCTGCAAAGGCTGTTGTAAAACGTGTTTATAAAGAAATACCAGCGCATTGAGCGCCTGGTTTTGGGTGGCCGCCGCCACGTTCTTGTGTGTCGCCAGCCAGGTCAGAAACTGAGCGACTTCTGCTTCGGCCATGTCGCGGGGGTGGCGGAGTCGATGAAAGCGTATGAAATAGCGTATCCAGTACCAGTAGGTTTTTTCAGTACGCAGGCTGTAATGTTTGGTACGAATGATTGCATGCAGCTGATCGCGTAGCTTGGGTGCAGGCTTGGGTGTCTGGGGCATAGCAATTTCCTTTTGCTGTATGGATAAACAGTATCTTGCTGGTGAAGACAAGGCGGGTCAAGCGAAAATAATCTACCAAAAAGTATGGTCTTGTAACGGGTTGATCCCTATAGTATAATCGGGAAATCAAAATTTAGTCGCATCAGGTTATACCGCCTTCACGATGATTGGCTTATGTGGAAGGCGATCTAATACATGTTATGTTTTTCTGGAGACAATGTGAGTAGGCATGCGATAAACCTCTTGATGGATTCGGGACTGCTCACAGCGGCAGGAAGGCCCGCCGATTTGTCTGGCCTACCCGAAAATGAGGTCTCCGCGCGAATCTCTCAGTATATAAACGGTAGGGTTCAGACTATTGATGCCGAGATAGTATCCTTTGATCCTCCCCGCAGACTTAATGCACTTTTTGGATCCGAGTCCACGGAAGCATCGGCGCCAAAAATACTGCCATCAGCTCTTGTTTATGAATCGATTATAATTGATGACCCTCTGGTTTCGGCTAGCTCTAGTATTAGCTATGATTCCATTGAAGAAGGTTTGAGGTTATTTTCTTCATATTTTCAATTGATTAAAGCAGATATCATAAAGGTAATACCGCTATCGCTACTTAATAGGCCAAGCGATGAAGTTCCATTGTTGGTTTCTGACGATGCGTTTAGATCCAGCATACCCGACGAGTTGCATGACTTCATACACAGTCGTGCGAACCTAAGATCTGTAGTGCGAGATGATCAGGGCAGGATGTTGGTCTTGAAGGAAGATGCCTCAAAGAAACGTAGACCAGCTTTAAATGTAATGTTTCGAGGTGATTTTTGGAAAAAGGGTGTTCAGCTATATCTTTTCCAGACAGTTGAGAAAGTTAGCGAAATTGATGGCGGCATTAAGTGTAGGCAGATATGGCAGCCTGATAAATTTCTTGATGAAGAAACGTTTGAACGGTGGTCCTATCAAACAATTAATCAGGCAATGAGAGTTAGGCTAAGAAACATCTACAATGAAACTAGGCTAGCTGGTGAACTGGGCCACACATATATAA
>DASRMS010000046.1:0-2836 GCA_035647835.1 Oscillospiraceae bacterium | reverse complement strand
GTAATAGTCCCGGTGAAAAGCTTGGCAGCATTTGCTCCCGCAACTCGACTGCACTATTACCCTCTAAATATAATAATAGCGTTTGCAAAAACAAGTCATGAGGTTTCTGCGTCAATAATTCACCTGCCTGCACAAATTCACCAGTTTTAATGGCCTGCTCTACAGCTGGGGAAGAAGTATACTCGGCTGCCTCATATGCTTTAAGCAGCGACAGATAACGTTCACCTTCATCCACCTGTTGGGCAAACCACAAGGCGCTGTCCACATCACCTAAGAGTAAAGATAATGCTACCGGATAAACACGCAGATATTCACCGTCAGCCATGGTTACAGTTTGCTTAAGTCTTGTCAGAGCGGCAGAGGGCCGACCCAACTGGTACTCAACTTTCGCTAATTCATAATGCAGCTGCCAGTCTGCCGCAGGTGTACCTAACAGTGATTGATAAAGTTCGTACGCCTCCTGATTACGTTTTAATTGGGCATAAACTTCTGCCAAAGCTTTTCGTGCTTCTGGTGTATCGTCCACATTCAGTAAGCGTTCGTAGTAACCCGCCGCTTCTGCAGGTTTTGCTTCACCACGGCGGATGCCAAAATGATGGATTCTGGCCAGCATAACTAAAGCATGGCTATCCTGGGGATTGTTTTTTAAACTAGCTTCATAGGCAGCAATCGCCCGCTCATATTCCTGTGCCCATACTAAACGGTCAGCTGGGGAAAACTCACCCTTTATTTTAAATAGAGGTAACTCCTCTTCACTGACAGTGGCACCATAACCATTGCTGGCACTAATTTTACGACCTGAGGCATCGTGAGCAGTGATATACCAGGCAAATTCACCACCACGATAAATCTGTCCGAAGAGTAAGTGGGGATTTAATTTTTCACTGCCGTATCCGTAACTTGGATAAAAAGGTGACTTCTTTAGTTCCTCAGTGAGGTTAATTCGTATGGAGTTAGCTGTGACCTGAGGCCGCAAGACTGTACTAACTGAACCCGTCTGATCGACGACAGATGTGACCCACAACTTATAAAAGGCTGCATCTTCCACTGCCTGCCAGCGAAATTCCACCTCTCCGTCCACTTCCTGTCTGCCGATAGGCTCCTCTAGTAAGGCTACCTCGACAAAGCGCAGCTCTTGTGTCACATTCTGGCCGCTTTCTACGGTAAACTCCTGTTGTTCCTGCAGTGTATATCCTTCTACCGCCGCCAACTGTACCGCTGCCCCTAAAACATACTTTCCGGGCAACACATGTTTAAACTGGAAGGTGCCCTCAGCATTACTGACAACCTGTCGCATCGTCATTACTTCATTGGAGCTGGACCAGTTTTTGGGCACAGTGTTATCAAGCAAATATACTCGCACGCCAGCTAGCGGCACTCCACCCAATAGTACACGGCCACCAATCTGCCCCGTGCCCTCACTATTTTGCAGTGTAGTAATACGCTCCAGGTTAAGTTGGGCTATTTGCTCCCAGTGACCGACATTATCACGAATCATTTGCTCATCTTCTAAAAATGGAGCTAACATGGCTTCCGCTGCAGCTGGTAGGCTGGTAAATAGTTTTTTTGCTTCTTCCCACTCTCCCAGGCCTAACAGTGCCCTTCCCTTGGCATACAGTAGTTCCATTTTGGGGTTGGCTTCACCCTGCAGCTCTTGCTCTGTGATCTGTAATGCCCGTTGATAGTCACCCCGGTCTAAAGCTATGCGCGCTAACAGTAAAACATCATCAACCGCTTTAGCATACTTTTCCGCCTGCGTATAGTCGCCCAGGGCATAATAATAAGTTGCTAAATCCCGCAAAGCGTGACTCTTCCAGGAGCTATCAGGGTAATGCTCTTGCAGGAGGAGAAGTTTAGCTATCGCCCAGTCCAGGTGCACTTCCTGGCCTGTGGCATCACCCCCGTGGGTCCAAGTAGGAAAAAGATAGATAGTATCTCTTTGCCAATCAGGTGCACCCTCGGCATCCTCTGTAGCGGAGCTATAGAGTTTTTCTGCCGGGTTTGGTTCTTGTTCCTGCAGCAGCCGCAAATACTCATCCCAAGCCCCGTTCTTGGCTGCTTGCTCTAAATCGTGTGCAGCCTGCACACGACCATCACGAATTACTGCCGTAATAATGAGACCTGTTAACACAAACATCAACACTGTAATGAATACTAGATGCTTTCCCTGCAAACGAGCCCTGAACATGCTATTCTACCTCCCGCGTATTTTCTAGCGGGGTAATCTCGAGACCCGCATCTGTTTGCCGAATAAAATAAGTAGGTTCAACCGGTTTAGTAGTTGTGGGGTGTAACCACTTTACACCTGCTACCACTAAAAGAATACAGATAGTCGCTGCCGTTGGCGCCAGGGAAACTTCATAGGTAGATTGCCAAAAAATCTTTATCTTGCGCAGCAGACGCTGGCCTGCACTTAAGTGATTGGCCTGCAGCTCCCCAATCATGGATGCGCCCAGTTCTTCTTTTTGCGAACTGCTTAGTTGCACAACCTGCAGCTCTTGCTGCAACTTTTCACTCACAGTTTGATCAAACGCATCCACTTTATTCACTCTCCCTTTCATCCCATAGCTCCTTAAGCTTAGTGCGGCCGCGGGATAATTTACTTTTAACTGTGCCTTCAGGCTGCCCTAAAATGTGACTTACTTCATTGATACTTAACTCCTGTAGATAATAAAGCACCAATACCTCACGATATTTAACAGGCAGTTGCTGCAGCAGCTCTATCACTTGACTATTTGTTTCCTTCTTGATCGTCATCAACTCTGGTTGTGAAGACACCGGTGCCGCTAGCATTTGCATTTTCTGCTCTTCCCAGGTTGTGATGCGACGCAGCCAA
>DASRMS010000045.1:0-1058 GCA_035647835.1 Oscillospiraceae bacterium | reverse complement strand
ATGATCCGATTGAGCAAGAGGGAATTAAGCGAGCACAGGAAGCACTTCAAAACGCCGACCTTGTGCTCTGGGTGTTGTCGCCGCCACTTGGAAGTTCTGGTGAGCTTCGGGATGAAATGAACACAATTAAGACTATATTGGACCGGCAACAGCAAGTCTTACTTATTCTGGGGAAAGATGATTTACGCAGCTCTGTACCCGCTGAAGAAGATCCAGCCAGCTTTGCCGGAAAATATCTGCCTGATGTGCCAACCATAGCCTGGTCTGCAAAGCGCGAGGAAGATTTAAACGCCTTACGCAATATCCTTTTAAACTTTATTGAACATGATACTTTGGAATTAGACGTGCAGTCAGAAAATTTTGCAGTCAGGCCTGAAGATCACGGGGTTCAAAAACAGACTTCAGCAGCGATAGTAACTCATTCCAGACATAAATCTTTGGCAGATAAAAGTTTGGAGCAAGTTAAATCTGCACGTGAAGCCATTGACGCCGGTCTCTCCTACGATCTGATAGCTACTTTGTTGCGGTCTGCAGTTGAAAGCTTGGCAGCAATGAGTGGTGACGATGTTTCCGAGACCCTGATTGATACTATTTTCTCGCGTTTTTGCATTGGCAAATAACAATTACTAACAATAATCAGTTTTTGCTGATTTTAATTTATAAAAGATAAATATGACTATTTTTCAAAAAGCAATAAAAAAAGATAATACCTTTCTCGCAGACAGCGTCGATATCATAGTGGTAGGCGCCGGACATGCCGGTTGTGAAGCTGCCTTAGCTGCAGCACGATTAGGTAAGTCTTGCATTCTCTTTACCATGACTTTGGATAGCCTGGCCAATTTACCCTGTAACCCTAATATTGGCGGCACTGCTAAAGGGCAGCTGGTGCGTGAAATAGATGCACTTGGCGGTGAAATGGGCAGAATAGCTGACCGCAATATGATTCAGTTTCGTATGCTAAACGCGTCCAAAGGTCCGGCTGTTATTTCTCCGCGTGCTCAAATGGATCGTGTCCATTACCAAAGAGACATGAAAAGCATACTGGAACAAGAAAAAAA
>DASRMS010000044.1:0-1091 GCA_035647835.1 Oscillospiraceae bacterium | reverse complement strand
TCCTTGGAACTATCCTTTCCAGCTGACACTTAATCCAATTATTGGTGCTCTGGCTGGTGGCAATGCTGTGATTGTAAAGCCATCAGCCTACAGTCCGCATACATCTGAGATTATCGCAAAAATATGTGCTGATGCCTTTCCTAACGGACTGGTTCAGGTCATCCAGGGTGGACGCAAAGAAAACCAAGCACTCCTTGATATGCCCTTTGATTATATTTTCTTTACTGGCAGTCCCGAAGTCGGACGTGTCGTCATGGCAGCAGCTGCTAGTAATTTGACACCGCTCACCCTCGAACTTGGTGGTAAATCACCGGTCATCGTTGAACATACAGCCGATATCAGGAAAACAGCTAAGCGCATATTATTTGGTAAATTGTTAAATGCGGGTCAAACTTGTGTTGCACCTGATCATATTTTATGCGAGCGTCGAGTAAAGGCAGAACTTTTAAGCGAATTAAAACAACAGTCTCAGGCTATTTTTGCCGATCTGGAATACGTGAAAGTTGCCTGGCCCAAGATAATAACCGAAAACCATTATAAACGAATTTTGAACCTAATTGATCAGGAAAATATCGTAGTCGGTGGTAAAGGATATCCTGATACCAGGCAAATAGAATTTACAATTTTAGACCAGCCATCCTGGGATTCATCAGTGATGACTGAAGAAATTTTTGGTCCCGTGTTACCTGTTTTAGCCTGGGATGATCTGGACCAGTTAATTCATGAGCAAAAGATGAGACCCAAACCGCTAGCACTTTACATTTTTTCAAAAAATAAAACTGTTAACGATAAAGTTCTGAACGAACTCTCTTTTGGCGGTGGCTGCGTAAATGACACTGTTATGCATCTTTCATCATCGAAAGCACCGTTTGGCGGAGTAGGCAATAGCGGAATGGGTAACTATCATGGCGAGTACAGCTTCCGCACTTTCACCCACGCGAAAACTATCCTACAGAAATGGTGGAGTTTTGACCTGCCTGTGCGCTACCATCCCTACAAGGATCCAAAATCACGCCTGCCAGAAATTCTTTTGCGTTAATGATTAGAGTAGAGGAGATGAAATTATGATTCTTACACAGGAGCAGCAAGCT
>DASRMS010000043.1:0-3845 GCA_035647835.1 Oscillospiraceae bacterium | reverse complement strand
ATTGGATATTAAGCGGAAAATGCCAAAAATAAAAACACCCTGCCGAGATTCGCCAGCAGGGTGTTTAGTTTTTGATCAGCCAAACAAAGAGAAGGTTGCAAATAATGTTGCTGTAATAGAAGCAATCAGGGATACAACAGTAATCTGGGTATTGATGGAAGGACCGGCGGTATCCTTGAAGGGATCGCCTACGGTGTCGCCGATAACAGCTGCTTTATGAGCATCGCTACCTGGGCCCCCAAAGTGACCAGATTCTATGTATTTCTTTGCATTATCCCACAGTCCGCCAGCATTGCTCATCAGCATAGCTAGGACCAAACCGGAAACAATATTACCTGCAAGGAAGCCGCCCATTGCCTGTGGACCGCCCACAAAGCCTACCACCAAGGTCATAAGGATTGCGCTAAGTCCGGCAGGGATTAATTCTTTGATCGCACCAATGGTTGCAATATCAATACATTTTTCATATTCGGGCACGACTCCTGGCTTGCCTTCCTTTAGGCCAACAATTTCTCGGAATTGTCTGTGGATTTCAGCCACCATCAACATGGAGTTGCGGTTTACCCCCAACATAAGTAAGGCCGAAAATACAGCAGGGACGGCTGCACCGACCAGTATTCCGAAGAAGACTAGGGGATCCATCAGATTAAAGGAAATGACTTCACCTGTTACGGATTGTATGATCTCTTGGAATGCACCCAAGAGTGCAATAACTGTAAGCCCGGCTGCACCAATTGCAAAGCCCTTTGTGATGGCTTTAGCCGTATTACCAGCAGAGTCAAGCTTGTCTGTTATATCAAGCACTTCATCCCCTAAGCTACCCATTTCTGCAAGGCCACGGGCATTGTCAACAATGGGGCCATAGGCATCATTGGAAATAATCATTCCTACGATGGACAGCATACCGATTGCAGACATTGCAATTCCGAACATGGGATAATTTCCTCCCAAAGGTTCTAAGATTTTATATGAGCCTAATGCAGCAACGCCGATACCAATTATGGAAGGCAAAATGCTTAAAAGACCATAAGAAAAACCCGAAAGGATGGTAAAGGCAGGGCCACTTTGGCAGGCCTCGGCAACCTTGGCAACGGGTTTTTTGTCATCGCCGGTAAAGAATTCACTGGTTAGACCGATAATAACACCAGCCAGCAGTCCGATGAAGGATGCGCCCCAGATGCGTAGGTCAAATCCAGAAGCCAGACTTGCGAAGAATGTCAGTATGGCAAATACACCACAAGTGAGATAGGTGCCGCCATTCAGTGCTTTACCAGGATCTCCACTTTTCCCAACACGGGCGAATAATACACCAATAATAGAAGCCAATAGGCCTAAAGCACCAAAGCAGAATATAACATTAGTTTCACCAAGGGGTGCTGCAATAACTAGAGCAGCTGCAATGGCAGCTACTTGGGAGTCGAACAGATCCGCACCCATACCAGCTACGTCACCTACGTTATCGCCAACGTTGTCAGCAATAACAGCGGGATTACGGGGATCATCCTCTGGGATGCCCAGTTCAACCTTACCAGTCAAGTCTGCTGCTATATCGGCGGTTTTGGTGAAGATTCCGCCACCGGCTTTTGCAAACAATGCTAAGGTGCTGGCACCAAAGCTGAATGCAATAACCAAGTCTACATTGCCTGTTAGCAGTTGAAGAATGGCCGCACCGGAAAGTGCAGTACTGACAACTGCCATCCCCATTACTGCACCACCGCGGAAGCCTGCCATATAAGCTGGTGCAAGGCCTTTTTTAGCAGCGGAAGCAGAACGAACATTGGCCAGGGTAGCAATGCTAATTCCAACATAACCTGCTAAACCGGACAGCACTGAACCAGCAATATAGGAAATGACGCCTAGAATATTTTGTCCTGCATTGCCCTGCCATATGGGAGTGGGAAATATGACAAAAAGAATGATGGATACTACACCAATAAAAATAGCTAGAATGCGATATTCTCGCCTTAAGAACGCAAATGCCCCTTTGCGGATTAACTGGCCAATTTGGATTATGTTTCCTTCTTCCACCGGGAGGTCTTTAACCCATTTGTAGAAATACGCCGCTACGCCAATTGCTAAAACAGATACTGAGAGTGAAATAATAGCCCAATTCATTTTACCTTGCCCCCTAAACTTATTATTTTATTATTTTAGATTTTCAAAAATTATCCTATATAAATAAGTTATGTCAATCAGCGGGAAAAAGTGTGATCATTAGTTTGGTTAGTCCATAAAATAGGGCTAACACAACAAAAACACCGGTTACGCCGATGCCCATTACTTCAAGTGCGCCTAAAAATATATCCATTTATATACCCTCCTAACCAAGTAGTGCCAGGATAATTGACCCGGCAACGATGGATCCTATTTGTCCGGCAACGTTTGCTCCGATGGCAGGCATCAAGATAAAGTTGGATGAATCTTCCTCCTGAGCCATCTTTTGAACGATACGGGCAGACATGGGGAATGCCGATATACCACAACCGCCAATCATGGGATTGACCTTATTCTTCAGGAAAAGGTTTACAGACTTTGCAAATAGTACTCCGAAAGCGGTATCGAATACAAATGCTAGAAGGCCGATGGAAAGAATCAGCAGAGTATCCCATGTTAGGAACTTATCTGCTATCATGGTGGATCCAATGGTGATACCCAATAGCAGTGTAACAAGGTTTCCAAGCTCATTCTGAGCTGTCTGAGAAAGTCGCTCCAACACGCCGCATTCCCTAATTAAGTTACCAAACATCAATGAGCCGATTAGTGGTACCGAGATGGGTGCTACTATGCCGGCTACGATGGTTACAACTATGGGGAACAGGATAAGTACCGTCTTGGATATCTTTACGTCATAATCTACATCCATGCGGATCTTGCGTTCCTCTTTGGTGGTCAATGCTTTAATAACCGGGGGTTGTATCATTGGAACTAATGCCATGTAAGAATAGGCCGCCACAGTAATTGCCCCCATATATTTCGGGGCAAATAGATTGCCTACGAAAATAGAGGTGGGACCGTCAGCTGCACCAATGATGCCGATGGCTGCGGCTTCTTGCAGCGAGAATATACCAGGCCAGATGAGGTTGGCGCCGGCAGCTAGCAGCATGGCTGCAAAAATACCGAATTGAGCGGCAGCACCAAAGAACAAGGTGACAGGTTGTTTCAGGAGAGAGGAAAAATCAATCATTGCACCGATAGAAATGAAAATTAAGATAGGAAACAATTCATTTACAATACCTGCATTGTAGAGAACGGTAAGAAATCCTTGTTCACCTATTGCTGCAGAAAGGGGTATATTGGTCATAATTGCACCAAACCCTATCGGTAGGAGGAGTAGCGGCTCATATTGCTTCTTGATGGCCAGATAAATCAAAACACATCCAACGAGCATCATGAATGTATTTTGCCATGTTAAAGCATTAATGCCCTCCAATAACTTTTCTAAATTACCCATAAAATTATCCCTTCAATCTTCATAATATTCTAAAAAAGCGAAGTTTTGGCTCAGAAAAAATGGCCATAAAAAGCCAAGTTCACCTATTATATATTGTATTCCCGTATATGGCCTTTGTCAATAAGTGAATAGTATAAAGGGGACAGGTTTCTCCATGCCCTTGCCAGAACCAGGGTTTAACACATCATACTTTGCCTGTATTCTATTCACACCTAATCATTTGCCCAGTTATTGAATATATCTTCAGCATCTTCTAAAGAAAATCTACGAAGTACTAATCGATCAGTTTCAAGTGTAATTGTTCCTTTATGATTTAGCATATTGTAAGCCTCCAATAGTTTTATTTGAAAATTTAAATATATATGTATAGTGAAAAGTATAAACTTGATATTCC
>DASRMS010000042.1:0-8554 GCA_035647835.1 Oscillospiraceae bacterium | reverse complement strand
ACACTGTATAATAAAGGTATAATGGCATTCGAAAATGATAATATTCATCCTGGAGGTGCCTAGAAACATTAAAACCAACTCCAGATCTTGTGGGTAATGCCTGTAAAGTAAGTCAGGCATTTGACGAATAAATAAGTAAGCACACTAAAATTCAATCTGATGGCTTGGATAAAAGAGCTGTTGTCACCACGATGGTGATTACAGCTCTTTTTATTGTGCTTATTTGTTAAGTTAATGCGCTAGCACCTCATAGCCATCCTCCGTGACTAATACCATTACTTCCCATTGGGCGGATGGTTTGCCGTCTGCGGTATAGGAGGTCCAGCCGTTGGGATGGAAGAGGAGTTCGTGGCTACCTAGATTGATCATGGGTTCGACGGTGAAGATCATGCCGGGGACCATTAACATTTCTGTGCCGGCGTGGGCAACAAAGCTAACCCAGGGTTCTTCATGAAACTCCAGGCCAATGCCATGGCCGCCAAATTCTCTGACCACGGAATAGCCATGCTTTTTAGCATGTTGGTAGATAGCATGGGCGACGTCACCAAGAAAGTGCCAGGGTTTTACTTGGGCCAGACCCAAATCAACAGCTTCACGTACAACTTGCACTAGCTTTGCTGTCGCGGGGTCAACTTCACCGAGACAGAACATACGTGAAGAATCAGAAAAGTAACCTTGATAGATAGTGGAGACATCAATATTCACAATATCTCCGTCACGTAGGATTACATCTTTTGCGGGGATCCCATGGCAGATTTGTTCATTAACAGAAGTGCAGACACTTTTAGGATACCCTTGATAGTTTAGTGGTGCCGGGATTCCCCCTAACTCGAGGGTTTTTGCGTGGACTAGTTGGTCTATTTCCTCGGTGGAGATGCCCACCTTTATCTGGTTAGTAATAGAATCCAAAATGGCGGTGTTGATTTTACCGCTGGCACGAATCCCTGCTATCTGGACAGGGTTTTTAATAATTTTACGTGGCGGCACAATATGTCCCTGTAAACGGTAGGTTTCCAGCTTTTCATCAAATTCAGCATGGCACTTTTTATATTTTTTATTACTACCACACCAGCATAAATCGTTTCTTCCCAATTTAGTTATCATGACGCTCTCCTTATTTTATCTCCTAAAGAGATGATGTGAATACTTCTTCTTTTACCAGTTCTCTTTACAGGAAGCTTTTACCTGTTAGAAGGCTAAATTTAAGGAGTAGCCCTTAAGTTTGTGGGAAGATACGTATCTAGAAGGTCATTGATGTGAGTGTTGATGGCTGTGAGATCGACATTGCTAAGGGGTTGGTCACTTATCTGGTATTTTTGCTTTAATTTGAGGATTTTGTAGACGCTGGCATTAATTTGTTCTTCCGGGATAGTACCATTTGTTACTGCATTTTTCAGGGCCGTAAAGGCTGTCAGTTGGCTAACATAGTCATGGCAAACTAGGATAAGATCACTGCCTGCCTTCACAGCTTGGACTACTGCTTGCCCTAGCGGGTAGTTCTCCACAATTGCACCCATGGTCATATCATCAGTTACCACCAAACCCTGAAAGTTTAATTGAGTTTTTAATAAGTCGGTAATAATGACTTTGGACATTGATGCAGGATACTGATCATCTAGCTGTGGTAAAAGAAGATGGGCAATCATGATCGCTTCTACCCGCTGCTCAATGGCTGCTTGGAAAGGTAACAGCTCAAAGTTTTTTAATCTGGTTAAGTCATAATTAACAATGGGCAGACCGAGATGAGAATCGATGGCTGTATCACCATGACCAGGAAAATGCTTGCCTACCGGAATAACACCCCCGCTTTGTAAACCTTTGATTGTCTCAACCCCGAGCTTACTAACTATCTCTGGATTGTGGCCAAAGGAACGGTCACCGATCACGGGGTTAAGGGGGTTGCTGTTAATATCTAAGACGGGAGCGAAGTTAAGATTAAATCCGTAGGCCTTTAATTGTGCTGCCAGGGTTTGTCCAACTTGGTAAGAAAAAGTAGGATTATTAACTGCACCAATCACTTGATTAGCTGGCAGTTTTTCTAACTCTGCAGGCATCCTGCTGATATTGCCGCCCTCTTCATCGACGGAGAGAAATAAGGGAATGTTATTGCTACTGTTAGTCTCTTTTAGCTGGTTAAGCAGGGATAAAAGTTGTGTACTGCTGCTAATATTTTTTTTATATTTTATAGAGGATGACACCGCCGGCATGATGGTCGATGATTAACTTTTTGGTATCATTATTCAGAGTTGTGCCGTCCATGCCGACAATAATAAGCTGGCCAACTTTTTCGGCCAGCGACATGGCGGCAATTTGTGTCCTTAAGGGATCAGCGGGTGTGGGCAGATTAGCACCTGGTGTAGAGCCAATGATGTTAAAGTGATTTAGCAGTAGCAGTATCACCATGGTAATAATCAGCAAGATGATTAGCTTTTTCATTAATACTCCCCCTGCTGTTATGAGTTTTTGACGTTCATGTCAACAAAGATGTTTCCTCCGGTCTACTAGCGCGACTACCTACATAAAATTCAGTACTATTAAAGTAGCATGCCATAAAAAGGAAAATTTATGTAAATCGCTAAGACAGAGAACTACAAAAAAATAGCAACCGCGGTTGCTATTAGACCATAAGTTTGGAATCACCAATAATTTGTTGTAACAAGGAAAGTGAGCTTTTAACAAAACGTTCTTTTTCCTCTGGTTCTGCTTCTCTGAATTCCTGCTCTATCTTTTCTAGCATTTCTGCTGCGACATTAAAAAGCATCTTAAACCTCCCGCTTATTTTCTTTAAGCTTAAGTTACCCTCGGGGAACATAAATTATTGCAAGAAGTTGGCCAAGAATACAGGAGGATGGCATAAAATTAATTATAAGGAAAGGATCCTCTCCCTGCGGCATCACTTAATTTAGTTTATTTTATCATTAGTATGTTAAAATAAACTTCAAACCTGTTCAAATCTATGTTAACATTATTGACATCAGATTAATGTTCATGATAAACTTTTGCAACTATCTCTTGATGACTTTTTAAGGAGGACATCAACTTACACGAACGCTTAGCTTATGCTGCATCATGCGGGAGTCAGTAACTAAAGGCCATGAGCAGCAGTATGTGCGGTGTCGGGAAAAAGTAACTAAACTCTGGAAAGGTTGATTGCTATGGAAAGAACAGACAAAACAAAAAGACTTGCTTTGCTTTCTATGTTCGCTGCAATTATTTTGATGCTAGCATTTACACCCATTGGTTTTATTCAGCTTGTCTTTATCAAAGCCACTATTGTCCATGTACCGGTTATTATCGGCTCCATTATCCTGGGACCGAAGGCTGGCGCTGCCCTGGGCTTTCTGTTTGGGCTGACCAGCTTTATCAGCAACACCATCACGCCGGCCATCCTTTCCTTTGTCTTTTCTCCGCTGATCCCTGTACCCGGAACGGATCAGGGCAGCCTGCTGGCGCTGGTAATCTGCTTCATCCCCCGCATTTTAGTGGGCGTCGTGCCCTGGTATACCTATCGGCTCCTGACCAAACTAATGAAGGGAAAAGGCACAATGTTCAGCCTGGCTGTGGCCGGGGTCTCTGGATCACTGACCAACACCCTGTTAGTGATGAATCTTATCTACTTTCTCTTCCAAGACACTTATGCCGCAGCACGAGGTGTGCCGGTAAAAACGGTGTATCAGGCCGTTCTGGCTGTCATCTTCACAAACGGCATCCCGGAAGCATTAGTTGCAGGTTTTATTACTATGGCCGTATGCAAAGCCTTGCTCTCCTTCCTTAAGACCAGGACATTACAAGTTGAGAACATACCACCAGATACTGCCGCAGAGCAAAACAGTGTAAACAAAAAAAATGAGCCCTAATAGACTGATTTAAAGTAATTTGCCTCGCTTTAGCTCTTCAGCCGCCTGCTCGGGACACGATAGGCGGTTTTCTATTATAGCTGCTTGCGCATAAGTCGGGTGGCCAAGGCAGCGATTGAATTAATGCAAATATTAACAAATTTTCGTCTTATTAAATTATATAAAGATTGGTAGGAGATTGAATAATCTAGGAGAATCTTTCTTTAATGAGTAAAACTATTTACAGCGGGGAGAGATGAAAAGTGCATGAAACCTTAATTCGTACACAACATCTGACGAAACGATACGGGAGCACAGCTGTCGTTGATAATCTTAACCTTGAAGTACAAAGCGGCGAAATTTTTGGCTTCTTAGGCCCGAATGGATCGGGTAAAACAACTACTATCCGCATGTTAAGCGGGCTGTTAGATGCCAGTGAAGGTGAGGCCTATATCTGTGGCTACAATATTGCCAAAGAGGCTTCACAAGCTAAAGGATTGCTGGCCTACGTGCCTGATCAGCCTAAAATTTATGGCAAGCTGACAGCAACAGAATTCTTACGGCTGGTAGCAGCTTTATACCGCGTGCCTAAGGAGTTTGCTGCAGAACGGGCGGCACAATTACTGTCTATGTTTGGTCTGGCGGAACGGGCTGATGAGTTATTAGAAGGTTATTCACATGGTATGCGGCAAAAAGTAGTATTGGCTGCCGCACTAATTCACCAACCGCGCGTTATCTTACTAGATGAGCCTACAGTAGGTCTGGATCCAGCCAGTGCCCGCTTATTAAAAAATGTCTTGCAAGAATTGGCACTTCAGGGAGCAGCAGTGTTTTTGTCTACCCATATTTTAGAGATCGCGGAAAGAATGTGCCATCGTGTCGGCATTTTACAACAAGGGAAACTAATTGCCCAAGGCAGTCCGGAAGAACTGCGGCAGAGGGTCGGGCACGCTGATGAGAGTCTAGAGGATATCTTCCTGGAGCTAACAGGCGGTCATGAGACTGCTGAATTAATTCGCAGCCTGGAGGAGGGGGATAACCAATGAAAATAGTTATTCCTCCTCCCTTAACTGAACCACCCCAACCACAATCATTTGGGCAGGATTTTTGGTTATTGTTACGCAATCAACTGCATGTAACCTGGAATAAACTGCGTCACTGGCCCTTTCTTGCCTGGTTAGGGGTTATTTCCGCCGGTATAGGGCTGCTCTCCGTGCTCGTTTATTTAGGGTCTGTCGCTTATGGGGCACTGCAGGTCATGCCGCCAGAAATTGGCCAGGGCTTTTTAACCCTTATTTTTATGATAGGAATTGCCTCGCAAGTTTTCTTCGGCATTACGGCGGCCTTTGTAACTCTCTATATGTCCGAGGATTTAGAGCTTTTCTTTATGTCTCCAGTACCATTACGAGTTGTCTTTGCCGTTAAGTCCCTAATGATAGCAAACAGTAATCTCCTGACAGCACTCTTATTCTGTTTTCTACCCGGTCTTTTTTATGGTCTACTCTTTCAAGCGAGTGCTAGCTATTATTTATTTGTCATCCTAGTAGGCTGCGGTTTCTGGATTATGGGCACCGCCGCTGCTGCACTATTGAATTTAGTGGTGATGCGCATTGTGCCGCCGCATCGCAGTCGGGAAGCTGTGGGCGTTATTGGTGCAGTGGCGGGAATTTTAGTTGCCCTTCTCTTTCAGCTGCCCAGTATGATTATGATGCAGGGACAGTCACTCAACTTGACCGATTGGTTAACGGGACAGGAACAGCTGTTAAAAGTAATGGGCTACTTTCCCTGGGGCTGGGGAGCTAAAGCCCTGGGTGCTGGTATTACGGGTGAGTTTACAAATGGACTCGCCTGGAGTTTGCTGCTATTATTGACCGCAGCAGCCCTATTTTGGGTGGCCTTTATCTTGCTGGAGCGGGGATTCCGCCGGGGCTGGATTTCCCTCACCCAAGGAGCAGCTCCGCGGCGCAAAAAGCAGCACCGTGACCTCCATACTGGTGAATTTACTCCCTCTACCTTACAATTCACTGTTACAGAACACGCTGCAGGCGTTGCTTCGCCTTGGGCAGGAATGTGGGCCGTAGCAAAAAAAGATTTACTTTATATGAAACGAGATACTAGGGAATGGTTTGGCTACATGGTTCCCTTACTGTTGATGATGTTTTTTGTCGCGCAGTATCTTTTCTTCCAAGCGGAACAAACAGCAAGTTCGATGGTTAGTGTTTTAGTAATGTACACCTTAATGTTTAGCGGCAATATGGCACTGCAGTCCTTTGGGCGAGAAGGTGAAGCAGACTGGTTCTTAAATAGTGTACCACTGGCCGGGTGGCCTGTAGTGTGGGGTAAATTATTGGGTGCCGTTATCCCCACTTTAGTTTTAATGCAGGCCCTGTTGGTAGGCACGGCAGTAGCAATTAAGGTTTCCGCTTCTTTAACAATCATGCTGGCCATTGGCGCGTTCTTATTAACACTGGGTGCCAGTGCCATTGGACTCTTCTATTCCATAAATAATTCTCGCTTCAATCCGGAAAGTCCACAACAGCGTATTTCCCCGGGCGCCTCTATGCTGATGTACCTGGTTAATTTAATTTTCATGCTCATTTTAGCTTTAGGTATGGTCTATTTGATTCCGCCGGCGGAGTTAATCACTGCTCTAAAAGCAATGCCTCCTGCACCGGTAGGGGGCGGTTTCCTGAACAGTATGGGGCGTTTCTTCTTCACGATTAGCAGGCCACTGCTCTGGCAGCCACTTGGCAGGACGATGATGGGACTACTAGTGACGTTTGGTTCCTGGAGTTTAGTCTTCTTTGGCTTTATGGCCGCCACAGTACGACAAAGTCGTAAGGGTTTGCGTGTAGAAAATGTCACTGGGACAAAGAAGAAAAGAAGAAAGCTTAAGTAAATAAAGGTGCTGTGAGGGATTCAACCCTCACAGCACCTAATTTTTTTACTCTGCATTTAGTAAGACAAGTAATTTTCACTTACTAGATCGAGAATTGTAGGGCGGTCACCACATACTACACAATCTGGATCTCGCGCTATTTTTACTTTCATGATCTCCATTTTTAAGGCGTCAATGACTAACAACTGACCATTAAGGGACTCACCAATACCCAAGATAAGTTTTAGTGCTTCCGTGGCCTGAACCATGCCCACTAGCCCTGGTGTAATACCCAGCACCCCGATATCTTGACTAGGCGACAAGCCGCTGGAAGACTGTGTTTCCGGAAACAGGCAGCGGTAACAGGGGCCAGCGGGTGGATAAAGTACGGCGGCCTGACCATCAAAGCGCATGATACTCCCATAGACATAGGGTTTATGGTAGAGCACAGCAACATCGTTCACTAAATAGCGTGTGGCGAGGTTATCACAACAATCCACCACAAGATCATAATAAGCTAAAATATGCGGCAGGTTTTCTGCCGTAGCATATTCAGGATAGGCGATAACCTGTACGTCGGGATTTAGCTCTGCTAAGGTCGCCTGCACAGAATCAACCTTTAACTTACCTACACTTGCCGTTTTATGTACAATCTGCCGCTGCAAATTACTAGGCTCCACAGTATCACCATCAATAATGCCTAGGGTACCTACCCCTGCCGCAGCCAGATAGAGCGCCACCGGAGAGCCTAGCCCCCCAGCACCAACGATGAGAACTTTTGCAGCTAACAGTTTTTCCTGCCCCTTTTCCCCCACTTCAGGTAATAAAAGATGTTTGGCGTAACGCTGCCTTTGCTCCTCGCTTAACATGAGTATCATCTCCTCGTTCTCTCTGCTACGCATTTAGATGTTAGAAGTACCACTTCCAATTCTACCAAGTAATGCTGGTCATCACAACAAATTTCGCTCTAATTCCTTTGTCAGCAAGAAGCGTTAGGTTTAGCGGACTAGCTGCATATTTTCGCTCAATAACGTATAGATTTAGCCCACCACAGAATAATGCGCACAAAAAGTGTAGGACAAACAAAATGTGGCGCAAACAAAATGTAGGGGCGAACTGTGTTCGCCCGAGGATTATGCAGACCAACGCTAATTTAGCACTGCTCTGCTGTTATTAGTAATATTCATCCTCTTGCCAATGCCATGGATTTTCGTCAATATACTTCCACTTAGCTCGATAGTCCTGCTCACTACGAATAACATGATCATAAAAAGAGCGTTGCCAAAGAGGATAACCGATTTGCTTGGTGATTGAACCCTTAAACTGCTTAATAATTCGTGATAATGTAGGAGCAAACACTGTTTGCCCATTCTCAACATTGTTGATAATTATTATCAGGTGTAAGTGGTTAGGCATAATTACATATTTATCTATTTTGACTCTGTCATAGATAGATGACAATTTGTTAATTTCAAATTCGGTAACTCTCCCAATACGTGACAAACAAACACAGTCGTGTGCTGAACTAGGGTTTCTCTGCTTTGAAATCTCACCCAGTAGATGTTGTTTGCCTCGAGTACAAATCGTCACAAAGTATGCACCATGTTGTCTGTAATCATAATACTCAAGCCGCAATTTTTTTCTCTTGGGTAAAGTTTCGTTCATTTCGCACCAACCTTTACCTTAAAGTACTGCAAGCTAAAAGGTGCGGGCGAACGAAGTTCGCCCCTACGGTGGGGGGATGTTGATGGGCGTTTCGCTTGGGGCTTGATCAGTGCGGGCGAACACAGTTCGCCCCTACGTGGGGGAGGTTGATGGGCGTTTCGCCTGGGGTGATGGG
>DASRMS010000041.1:0-46733 GCA_035647835.1 Oscillospiraceae bacterium | reverse complement strand
AAATAATATTTTAGCCTCATCTACGGACAGACACGGGCAAGGCAGCCTGTCATACAATAAAGTAATTAAAAACGGAAAGGAGGAAGTTTGATGGCAACAGGAAAAAGTACTAATTTTTTTGCTGGGACCAACAGCTATCAGGGTTTTAAGTCTCTCTTTCACTACATAGCGGATGAACGTACAAAACGATTAGTTATCCTTAAAGGCGGACCCGGCACCGGCAAATCCACTATCATGAAACAAGTCATGCAAAAAGCGCTGGATGCAGGCTACGATACAGAAAATTTTTTTTGTTCTTCAGATCACGCCTCACTTGATGCAGTCTCTATCCCTGATTTAGGCTATGTCATCGTAGATGGGACAGCGCCTCATATTGTCGAACCAATTATTCCCGGGGCTTACGATGAGATTCTTAACTTAGGTGATTTCTGGGATGCCTCTGCTCTGCAACCTTATAAAAAAGAAATAAATGATTTTATGCAGGAGAACAGTAATTACTACAAGCAAGCCTACCAATATCTGAAGGAAGCTGCGGTCGTCATGGAAAAATTGCGCTGGTTAATGGCGCAAGCCATGGATTACCAGGCAGTTGATGCCATGACTCATCAACTGCTAACAGAACTGGCTGCCGCTTTACCTGCTAGTACACGAGCAGCGAAAGAACGTCATCTTTTTGGCAGTTCCATTACACCTGCCGGGTTAGTCAATTTCTACCCCTCTATTCTGCAAAACACAGAACGTTTCTATCTGCTAAGCGGCGATCCAGGCTGCGGTAAATCATACCTCTTGGAGCAAATCCGACAAACTGTCAACCGAGCTGGGCATGATACGGAGGTTTATCGCTGCGGCTTTGACCCTGACCACATTGATGCTGTGGTCATTCCAGTCTTAAAGACTGCCTTTGTCAAGATTACCTACCCTCATACTTTTTCTGTAAACCCGGTGCAAGTAGTCAAAGAACAAGCAACTATTGCCTTAAGCCGTTATGCTAACACCACCATACTAAAGAAATACTCAGGTGAAAGATCAGAAAGTTCGGAGCGTCTCTGGTTTTTACTAGGCAAAGCAGTAGAAATGATCCGTGGTTCTAAACGCAATCATGACCAACTAGAAAACTACTACATCAAAGCTATGGATTACAGTCGTTTAGATGCAGTGCGCCAGCAGTTAAGCGCAAGAATCCTTAAACAGGAAGCAAAAGACAAATAAGCAAAAGGCATGCCTCTCTAGGGCATGCCTTTTGCTTATTTTTGCGGAGTATCTTCCGCAATTGTCTGCTGAGTAGCTTCTACAACTAGCTGCTCAATTTCGCTGCCTTTCTTATTCACAAACTTCCAAGTTACTTTTCCTGCTTCTAACATCACATCGGCCGCTGGCAAAGTAACTACCTGGTAATAGTCACGTTTAGGATTAACTCGTACTTCAACTACTAATTCGTTTTCCCCCACTTTACTTGTTTGTACATTCTGCACTTCGGCGTGTAGGGCAAACAAGGCGACCTCATGTTGAGGCTGGAAGGGGTATTCAGGTAAGGTAACCGCCCATTCCTCTGCTACCTCTGTCCAACCTTCCTCATCTACCGCCAGGCGGAAGGTTGGATTATCCTCCCGTTCTCCTTTATCCGCGGTAATGAAACTTACTTCATTTTCCTTAGCAACCCCTTCCGGTGCTGCAGTTGGGCTGGCACGAAAGGAATCATAGACCGACAACGAAACTAGGAGCACTAGAAGAAACAGCAGCGGCAGCATCCGCCGCGCTTCCACCACAAACATTTTATTTCTGGCCATTCTTTACACCTCTCTTCCGCCTGTCTTTTTCCATATCAATCCTATTCGTACAGTAAGAAGAATATGTCTCTTCCTTTAAAATAATGGACACGCCAAAGAGGAAAACTTTCATAATTGTCGAAATCAATACACAAGTCCGAGGAAATGTCACATTTTGGGGTAGTAATTTATGGATAACAATGCTAGTGGTCTGATAAATCGTTTTTTTTCTGAACGCAGCTTTCCTATGCGCACTAAAGTAGGTGTTTATGCTCTAGCCCTGACTGCAACTTTAGCTTTAGCTTACTTGACGCTTTCGGGTTCCTTTTCTGACAGCGAAACTAGACTAATTCTTTATCTTTTTCATATTTCGATTTTCACCACTACTTTTTTCTGCGGATTAATACCTGGTATTGTTACAGCTACCATCAGCACAATCGTGGCAATAAACTCCCTAGGTGAAAATTGGTTAATGTTAAACAAGATTACTTTTAAAGAGGCGGAAATTTTTCCTTTCATCGCCCTCTATTTTTTAGTAGCGATTACAGTTGATTTGTTTAGCGAACATATAGAAAAGCTAGAAAAGCAGTTGGTGGAAATCGAACAGTTACATGAAACAACAAGGCAGATGGAAAAGCTTGCTTTAGCCGGACAAATTGCTGCCGGCATCGCCCATGAAATTCGCAACCCGATCACAGTAGTGCATGGTTATCTCCAGCTGCTTACCAGCAAACAGCCAGTAGTCGATGAAAATTATCAACTGATGTTAGATGAATTAAAGCGAGCCAATCAGATTATTACAGACTTTTTGCGGTTTAGCCGACCTGGAGAACTGCGAAAAGTACCAGTGCAGCTTAACCATATCCTAGAGACAACCGTTTCCTTAATGGTTGGACAAGAAATACAAAACGATGTAAAAATAAAAACAAAGCTAGCTGATTATTTACCCATCATTTTACTAGACCGCAGCCAAATGCTGCAGGTGTTTTTAAATTTATTTACCAATGCCATACAGGCAATGCCCGCCGGAGGTATCATTACTGTCAGTAGTGAATTTGATCAAGAGGCAAATGTAATTCGAGTTATCATCAAGGATACCGGTACCGGCATTAAACCGGAAGCAATGCCGCAAATTTTTGATCCTTTTTTTTCCACGAAAGATCAAGGTACTGGTTTAGGGTTAGCCATCACCCAAACGATTGTAGCTGCTCACGATGGCCAGATTGAAGCACAAAGTAAGTTAAAAGAAGGCACACAGTTTACTCTAACTTTCCCTGTACCTGTGGAGTGAGGCTATCACAAAAATGCAGCTTTAGAGGCAGCAGTGAGGATTACTTCAGGACAGCAGTAGTAACAACAACTGCGTTTTTTTATCTTACCCCACAAGGAAGGATGAATGTTCATGGAAGCCATGCCCCTGATTACACTAATTTTACTTGCTTTTCCCGAAGGAGTTCTCACCTCATCGGTTGGTTTAACGCTGATTAATTTCCGTCCCCACTGGCCGGGAGCTGTACGTGTTGGCTGCATACATATGATTATATCCTTTATGATGCGCAGACTGCTGGCTCCAGGCATCCATACTATTGTCATTACCGTTGCCCTGATTGGTATCATTATGTATAGCTATAAACTTAATTTTAAAAAATCCTTTAGCACCACGATTTTGGGGTTTGTTTTTCTCGTGCTTGGTGAATCCATTACTATGCCGCTTTTTACCCGTGCTTTTTCCGTAACCATAGCAGAAATCTTGGCCAACCCCTGGCTGCGCGTTGCTGCTTCCGTACCAACACAGTTATTTCTTTTCCTAGTATTTGTGCTCGCTTATCGCCTAAGGGGCTTTCACAAAGCTGCTGCTTATCGTTTATCTAGAAGGTATTAATTATTAATGAGGAGCATGCCATGAAGTGGTTAGTTGACTACCTAACGCGTGAATTAAAATTAGCACACGACCAACGCGAAATAATTGAATATGGCCTGTCCTCCTTAGTTTATACTGCTCTTAGTATCTTTAGCGCCCTGCTGCTTGCTAAACTGTTCGGCATCTTTAAAGAAACAGCTGCTGTTATTACAGTAATCATGCTTTACCGCAAAGTAAGTGGGGGGGCGCATATTTCCTCAGCACACGGCTGCCTAATTATCGGGACAATAGCCAGCCTTATTTTAGCTTACCTCACCAGCTTATGGGCGCCTTTCTATGCTGCTACACCAGCTGCCATCATCTTACCAGTTTGTATCGCCTGCTATCTTGCTTATCGGTATGTACCTGCTGCTGTACCGCAGAAACCAATCACTTCCATCGCCCAAATAAAAATACTGCGTCTGCTTTCCTTTTCCTTCATCTTGCTATGGGCAGTATTAGGCTTTGTGACTGTACAGCTGCCACAAGTTTGGTCCTATTACTATTTTGCCGGCAACCTAGGATTACTGTGGCAATCGTTTCTTTTAACACCGCTTGGCTATCATTTATTGGCGGCTCTATCTCCTCTGTTCTACAAAAAGCATGAAATCGATTAGGCTATCTGTCATGTTTTGTAACGTTTCGACAATGGGCAGGATTTTGTGAATCCTTGCAGTATTCCTTCTATTAATAACGAATAGAAGGAGGTGTAGACCGATGAAGAAAAAACTACTCTCTCTTCTGGCTAGCCTACTAACTCTTGTTGCTGTCAGCGGTGCAGCTTCTGCCTGCTGGGCCATTCTCTATCAACCTAAACTGCCTGAAGCGCTGAAAAAGAAATAACGACATCCTAGACTTTATACTACCAAACGATAAAACTGCAGCCAAAGAAGCTGGTCAAGACGGACCAGCTTCTTTGGCTGCAGTACATTTTTATGATGTGAATTAACTCTCGCTTAAGATGCCAAGCAATCCTTCAGCTGTGAGGGCAGTAATTCTCACAGGAACAATTTTCCCCAACATCTGGTCACTACCTGCTGCTTTTACTCGTACATAATGTTCTGTCAAGCCGGCCACCTGGTTTGCCCCAACTTCCTCCTCGAACAAAACATTAACCTCTTGCTCCAAGAAGCCCTGCTGATATTTGCTGGCCAGCTCTTGGCCAAGTTCTGTTAAGCGCTGGCTGCGTTCGTTTTTGACAGGCGGCGGCACTTGCTGTGGATATTTAGCCGCTGGTGTACCGCGGCGTGGAGAATACTTAAAAACATGGAGCCGACTAAAAGCGGCTTTACGTACTACTTGCATTGTGTTGCTAAACTGTTCCTCTGTTTCTCCGGGGAAACCCACCATGACATCTGTGGTCAAAGCGATATCTGAGATTTGCATTCGTAACCACTCCGCTAAACGTAAAAACTCCATCTTATTATATTTACGATTCATGCGCTGCAAAACATCATCATCACCACTTTGCAAAGGAATGTGTAAATGGTGACAGACATTGGGGTTATCCAGCATAACTTCAATTAAATCAGCCGTTACTTCAGTTGGTTCAATAGATGAGATGCGAATGCGTGCCAAGCCATCGACAGCGGCCAGAGCTCGCACTAGATCGCTGAGCGCCAAATCCTCTGTGAAATCAAAACCATAACAACCCAGGTGTACACCGGTTAAGACCACTTCACGGAAACCTTGAGCTACCATTTTTTGTGCTGCGCTGACTGCTTCAGCCAGGGGTCGACTATACAGTGGCCCTCGCGCATAAGGAACAATACAATAAGAGCAAAACTGACGACAGCCCTCCTGCACTTTTAAAAAAGCCCGTGTATGTTCAGGACTCTGCCCAACAGCCAAATTATCAAAAGCGACTTTGCCCTCTAGTGGGGTTACAGAATTTATACGCCCTAGTTTTGCTTGCTCGACCAATTCTGGCAGCCGCTCGCGTGAATGTGTACCAATCACCAAATCTACTGCCGGCATGCTCATGACATCTTCCGCTGCTACTTGTGCATAACAGCCAGCTACCACAATCACTGCTTCTGAATTTCTGCGCCGGGCGCGGCGAATCATTTGGCGGGATTTTCTATCGCCAAGGTGAGTAACAGTGCAGGTGTTGATGACATAAACATCAGCTTTTGCTTCAAACTGTACAGTAGTATAGCCTGCCTGCTCCATTAACTGCTGCAGGGCAGCTGTATCGGTTTGATTAACTTTACATCCTAAAGTATAGTAAGCCGCTGTTGGCATCTTCATCTCCTCATTTCTCCAGCCTGATACATAGTTAAAGCAACAGCTGTGATGGCTGCAGTTTCTGCACGTAAAATACGAGGGCCTAACGTGACTATTTCTGCTCCTGCCGCTGTTGCTCCCCTTACTTCTACTTCACTAAAGCCACCTTCAGGTCCTGTCAGCAGTAAAATTCTTGCCCCACGGGCACAATGGCGTAAAGCTTGGGCTAGAGGCTGTTCTAATTCAGCTTCCCAAAAGAGAATAACTTGATCATAGTCAACAAACTTGGTTAGTAAGCTTGACCATTGACAAGGCAGCACTACTGCGGGAATTTGGGCGCGCCGTGCTTGAGCAGCAGCCGCGCGGACAATTTTCTGCCAGCGTTCATACCTGGCTCCCTGCTTTTTGTCGGCACGCACTACTGTACGTTCGCTAAAAAAAGGTCTGAGGCTGCTTACTCCTAATTCAGTAGCCTTTTGTAACACAAGTTCTGTCTTCTCACCTTTCAGTAGTCCAAAAGCAAGCTCAATTTTTGTCTGGGGTTCACTGCTTGGCAGGGCTGAAGCTAAAGCACACTCTACTTCATCTTTAGTAATCTGCGTAACACGTGCTAGATGGCATAACCCCTGCTCATCACAAAGTTCTATCTGCTCACCGACAGCTGCTCTTAAAACGCGCCTTAAGTGGTGTGCATCATCACCCTGTAAACGAACAATTTCAGCCTCTCGCTGTGTCGTTTGATAGAAAAAACGATTCATGCTTCTCTCTCCCCCAGTAGTGCCACCCATTCTCCAGCACTGCGTTCTGCCAGTAATTGATAACCCTGGGTAAAGATTGTGGTCATTACTTCTTCCGCACGCTCTTTAATAATACCGGACAAAATAATTTTGCCGCCCGGTCGCAGAACAGCTGGTAAATGGTGCTTGATTTTGAGTAATATATCAGCTGTTAAGTTGGCAACAATGACATCTGCAGTAGGCAGCGTCTGCCAGCTTGTCTCCTTAAATAAATCTCGCTGAACAAATTTGATCTCTGGTGAACCGTTAAGGATGGCATTTTCGCGGCTGATGCGGATAGCCACCTCATCATAGTCTAACCCTAAAACAGCTTCTGCCCCCAAAGCATGGGCTGCAATAGACAAAATACCAGACCCGCAGCCTAAATCAAGGACCTTATCACCACCAGCAATCACCATCTCTAATAATCCCAAACACAGTTGGGTAGTTTCGTGGCTGCCCGTACCGAAAGCGGCACCCGGGTCGAGTAAAATTTTTAACCTATCCTCGTCTTCTTCAACCTGCCGCCAGGTCGGTACGATTAAGAGTTTCTTACCGACTGGAGTGGGGAACCAATAATCTTTCCACCTATTTTCCCACTCCACATCATCGACATACCGCCATTTCAGGTCGGCCTCTGGCAAGCCAAAGCTAGGTAGTGCCAATAAGAAGGAGTGTAACTCTTTTTCGCTGGCCGAACCTAAAAAAGAAACGGGGAAATACCCCCGTAGTATAGCTATATCATCTTGTAATCCACCTGCGCTTGGTGTGGGGAACAAATCATCTAAACCGTCTTTTTTTGCTTGCTCCCACAGCCAGCTTTCTTCAAAGGACACACCGCCGGTACCCAATGCCAGCAGTTTGGCGGCAATTGCTTCTGAACTCTCTTTGCGAGTGTGGATTATTAGTTCTAACCAACGCACATTATTCTCTCCTTATTTACCGCCCAAGGCATCCTTCACCTTATTTAAAAAACCCTTATCTCCTGCAGCGACATCTTCACCAGCAAGTTTGGCATATTCACGCAAGAGCTCTTTTTGCTTGCTTGATAACTTTTTCGGTATTTTCACAACTACCTTGACATGCTGATCGCCCTGCCCGTACCCCCGTAAATGAGGAATTCCTTTACCGCGCAGACGGAAAGAGGTGCCAGTTTGTGTACCTTCAGGTATTTTAACCCGGGCTTTTCCGGTAATGGTCGGCACTTCTAATTCCGTACCCAAAGTAGCCTGGGCAAAGGAAATAGGTACCTCGATAATAATGTCATCGCCTTGTCGGTCAAAAAGCTTATGTGGTCGTACATGAAGCACAACATACAAATCACCAGGCGGCCCACCACGCGTACCAGCTTCGCCCTCGTTGGCGACACGCAGACGGGAACCAGTTTCCACCCCAGCTGGTATTTTAATGTCTATTTTACGTTCGCGCTGTACCCGTCCGTTACCTTGACAATCTAGGCAGCGCTCCTTAATGATCGTACCAGTCCCACCACATGCCACACACGCCTGGACACTAACAAAGCGCCCAAAAGCTGTATTACGTGTTACCTGCTGCTGACCTGTACCATGGCAGTGACTACAAGTTTCCGGTTGTGTACCAGGTTTGGCTCCACTGCCACCGCAGGTATCGCAAGTTTCAGCGCGCGGGATATTGATTTTTGCTTCCTTACCCAAGGCGGCCTCTTCTAAAGTGATTTCTAAATCATAGCGTAAATCGTTTCCGCGCTGCGGTCCGGTAGGACGACGTGTGCGCGCCGCCCCCCCGAAGAATTGATCAAAAATATCTTCAAAACCACCAAATCCAGAGAAGTCGCCCTGACCAAACCCGCCTGTGCCAAATCCTCCTTCTTCAGCGGCATGACCATATTGATCATACTGCTGTCTGCGTTGAGGATCACTTAAGACATCAAAGGCTTCTTTGGCTTCTTTAAACTTTTTTTCGGCGTCCTGATCATCCCGATTTACATCGGGATGATACTTACGTGCCAAGCTACGGTACGCTTTTTTAATTTCCTCTGCAGACGCTTCTGTAGACACACCTAAAACTTCATAATAATCTCGTTTGGCCATGCGCTCTCCCGTTCCTTACTTACTTTTTATCATCCTCGTCATCCACGACCTCATATTCAGCGTCTACCGTATCATCAGCAGTCTCGGCACCAGCAGCATTCGGCTCTGCCTGAGCCTGCTCCTGTTGGTACATCTGTGTTGACAACTCATGCAAGTATTTAGTCAGGTTTTCAATAGCAGTACGAATAGCGGCAACATCTTCTTTTGCTGATTCTTCTCGCAGCTGATTAATGGCCGTTTCTACTTCTGTCTTTTTCGCAGCATCAACTTTATCGCCTAGATCTTTCAGCATTTTCTCTGTACTGTAAACGAGGTTATCAGCTTCATTACGTGCTTCTACCAGTTCCTTACGTTGCTCGTCTTCAGCTGCAAACTTCTCGGCATCTTTGACCATGGCATCGATATCATTATCACTAAGCCCTGTAGACGCGGTAATCGTAATTTTTTGTTCTTTTTTAGTACCGAGGTCTTTCGCCGAAACGCTGACAATACCGTTACGGTCAATATCAAAGGTGACCTCGATTTGGGGGATACCACGCGGTGCTGGTGGAATACCATCTAAAACAAAGCGTCCCAGCGTTTTATTGCCTGCAGCCATGGAACGTTCTCCCTGCAGGACATGGATTTCTACCTGCGTTTGATTATCCGCCGCGGTGGAAAAGGTTTGTTTTTTATCAGTGGGGATCGTGGTATTTCTTTCAATAATCCGGGTAAAGACACCACCTAAAGTTTCAATGCCCAGAGATAATGGCGTGACATCTAACAGTAAGACGTCCTTAACTTCACCGGCTAAAACTCCTGCCTGAATAGCGGCACCTAAGGATACTACTTCATCAGGGTTAACACCTTTATGCGGCTCTTTGCCAATTAAATTTTTAATTGCTTCTTGCACAGCGGGGATACGGGTTGAACCACCAACCAGAATAGCCCGGTCAATGTCTGCAGGCTTAAAGCCAGCATCTGCAAGAGCATTACGTGCTGGTGTCATGGTTGCTTCCACTAAATCCGCTGTCAATTCATTAAACTTAGCACGAGTCAGCGTAATATCCAAGTGCTTTGGCCCATCTGACGTAGCCGTAATGAAAGGTAAATTAATATTGGTGGTCGTAACACTGGAAAGTTCAATCTTGGCTTTTTCTGCCGCTTCTTTCAAACGCTGCACCGCCATGCGGTCAGCAGTCAAGTCAACGCCTTCATCTTTTTTAAATTGAGCCGCTAAGTACTGAATTACCTTTTCATCGAAATCATCGCCGCCTAAACGGTTGTTACCACTAGTTGCTTTTACTTCGAAGACGCCGTCTCCTAATTCGAGAATAGAGACATCAAAAGTACCGCCGCCTAAATCAAAAACTAAAATAGTTTGTTCTTCACCCTTATCCATGCCATAAGCCAAGGCGGCTGCGGTAGGCTCATTAATAATGCGCAGGACTTCCAGCCCCGCAATTTTACCGGCATCTTTAGTTGCCTGGCGTTGGGCATCAGTGAAGTAAGCAGGTACAGTGATTACAGCCTGCTCAACTTTCTCACCAAGATAGGCTTCTGCATCCTGCTTTAATTTCTGTAGGATCATAGCGGAAATTTCTTGGGGCGTATAGTTTTTATCATCTATCTTTACTTTATAGTCAGTACCCATATGCCGCTTCACAGACATAATAGTGCGATCTGGATTGGTAATCGCCTGACGTTTAGCGACCTGCCCTACCAGCCGCTCACCATCTTTCTTAAATGCCACAACAGAAGGAGTAATACGCTCCCCTTCAGCATTGGCAATTACTTCAGGTTGACCACCTTCCATCACAGCAACACAAGAGTTTGTGGTGCCTAGGTCAATGCCAATTACTTTACTCATTTTATGTTCCTCCCTTTACTATTACTTTGCTACTTTTACCATACTTGGGCGCACAACCCGCCCATTGACTAGATATCCTTTTTGCAGCTCTTCTACGACGGTATTTTCCGGTTCCGCGCCTTCTACCTGCATGACAGCGTGATGAAAATTAGGATCAAATTCCTGACCACAAGCCTCAATCTTTTCAAAGCCCTGCTTACTTAAGGCCGTCAGCAGTTGACGGTGGATTAATTCTACGCCATCCTTTAATGCTGCCAAAGAGCCGGCGGCCTCATTGGCGCGTTCCAAATTGTCAATGACAGGTAATAATTCACGCACCACCTCACAGATAGCCTGTGTATGCCATTCCTTTTTCTCATTGGCTAACCTTTTACGATAATTGTCGAAGTCGGCCTGCAGGCGATGCAGGCGGCTGACTAACTGCTCGTTCTTCTCCTGCAGCTGTACAATGGCTGTGGTAACCTCCTCAGCGGCCGTACTATCTGTCGTCTGTGTCTTGGCTGCCGCATCTGCTTCTGCCTGTACTGTCTCCTCTGCTTCTGCCTGTTCTGCTGTTGTCTTTACCTTTTCTTCTGCATTCATCTTAGTCACCTCTTTATAACGCCTCTATAAGCCGATTCAGTCGGCTGGCGATTTCTTCAATGATGGTAATTACCCGTGAATACTCCATCCGTGTCGGGCCCAGTACGCCAATTGTACCCACTGGGCGATTATGCAGGTAGTAGCTTGCCGTAACTAAACTACAGTCATCCATTTCTTGCAAATTGTTTTCTGTACCAATACGAATTAATACACCCTCCATCTCTGTTTCCAACATGAAGGTGAGACGTTCTCCCTGTTCAAACAGAGTTAAGAGGTGTTTTATTTTTTTCATATCCTTAAATTCCGGTTGGTTAAGGATATTGGAGGTACCCCCTAAGAAGACACGGCTTTCTCCCTCTGCCGCACTTTCTTCCAGCATATTCATCATATGATTTAAAATATCTACCCTAGCATAAAGATCATGCCGTAATTGACGCAGGTGCTCTGCCGATAAACTAGCAATTGTTTTGCCCGCTAACTGTTGATTCAGATAGGCTATCACCTGGTTTAATTCTTCCTGATTTAAGGCACGAGGCAAAGTAATCACTTTGTTTTTAATATAACCCGTGTCGGTAATTAAAACCACCAGGGCCCGCTCTTGATCAATGGGAATAATGCGCATCTGCTTAAAGGCACTGCGTCTAAACAGCGGTCCAAGAATTAGTGAAGTGTAGCTAGTCATCACAGATAAAACTTTGGCCGTGTGCTGGATAATCAGATCAATTTCCTGCATTTTTTGTACTTGCCGGTAGAATTCTGCAAGATATTTTTCTTCTGGGTTAGTCAAAGCTACCTGATCCATCAAGGTGTCCACAAAAAAACGATAACCTTGTTGCGTGGGAATACGCCCCGCTGAAGTGTGGGGCTGTGTCACAAAACCTAACTCTTCCAGGTCGGCCATCTCATTGCGAATGGTGGCTGCCGATAGTTTAATTTGATAATGGCGTGAAAGTGCACGAGAGCCGACCGGTTCTGCCGTTTGGATGTAGTCTGTGACAATGGCATGGAGAATCTTTTGTTTTCTCTCATTTAAACCAGTCATTTTGATGCCTCCTTAGATTAGCACTCTCTTAAGGTGAGTGCTAATCTAATAAAAAAATACCATTATCACTGGTATTTGTCAAGGTATATACTCGGCAAAAAAGACTAACGCAAAAACTCTGCGAACACCACATTAGCCACTGGCAGACCCTTTTCACTCAAGCGGATATAGTGTTCATCACATTCCACAGCCCCTAATGACTGCAAATACTTGATCTCCTGATTAAAAACCTGACGTAGATCCTGACCAAACTTTTCCTGAAAATCTGCAAAACTTACCCCGTTCAGCAATCGTAAACCAAGCATCATGGTATCTTCCATAGCCTCATCTTTCGTCACAGTAGTTTGTACAGCCTGGGGAAGCTGACCTGCGGCAAGCTGAGTCAAATAAGTCTCTGGATCTCGCGTATTTTCCCATCGTACACCTTGCCAATACGAATGAGCACCTAAACCCAAGCCTAAGTAGGGCTGGTTAGACCAATAAGTTAAATTATGACGGCATTGATGGCCGGGCCGGGCATAGTTCGCTATTTCATAATGTTCATAGCCGCGTGACTGCAAATATTGCCGGCCGGCAAGAAACATCGTCAGTACTTCATCTTCATCAGGCAGCTGGACTTGACCTGCTGCTACCTGGGCGGCCAAAAGTGTTCCCTCTTCCACTTTTAAACCATAAACAGACAGATGCTGCGGACCCCAATCACAGACGGCAGCTAATGTCTCCAACAGCTGTGCCGAGGTTTGTCCAGGTAAAGCGGCCATCAAATCCAGTGAAACAGAGGGAAAATAATCCCGACACAGCAAAAAAGCCTGCCGCGCTTGTTGGGCATTATGCAAGCGTCCCAGACTAGCCAAACGCTGATCACAAAGATCCTGCACCCCAAGGCTGATCCGGTTAACGCCAAGCTTTGCTAACTGTCTCACTGCTGCGGGCGTTATGGTGCCGGGATTAGCCTCTACTGTCCATTCAGGGGAGGCTAAAGGTAAATACCTGTGGCAGCAGCTTAACAGTTCTGCCATGTCCGGTGGCTCTAAGACAGTAGGCGTGCCGCCGCCAAGATAAAGAGTTGTGACCTCCCGGCCAGCAGAGATCAGCTCCGCGCCGCGGATAGCCAACTCACGAACCAAGCCCTGCAGATAGAGTTGGGGAGTAAAGCTGCCGCTGGTTGAGCAAGCATAGGAGAGGAAGTCACAGTAATGGCATTTGGCACGACAAAAGGGGATGTGAAGGTAAACAGCTGTACCCATCATTAATCGATACTCAACACGGCCATAAACGCTTCTTGTGGGATTTCCACATTTCCAACCTGCTTCATGCGTTTTTTACCTGCTTTTTGCTTTTCTAGTAATTTCCTTTTACGTGTGATATCGCCGCCATAACATTTATCAAGCACATTCTTTCGCATGGCTTTAATCGTCTCCCGCGCAATAACCTTTTGTCCTATAGCTGCCTGAATAGGCACTTCAAACATTTGTCGGGGAATTAGTTCCCGTAATTTACTTGCCAGTTCCCGCCCCCGTTTGGTAGCCCGCTCCAGATGGGCAATAAAGGAGAGCGCATCTACGGCTGCTCCATTAAGCAGAATATCTACTTTCACTAGTTTAGACTCACGGTAGCCCACTAATTCATAATCAAAGGAGGCATAGCCGCGAGTACGTGATTTTAATAAATCAAAAAAATCAAAGACAATTTCACTTAAGGGCATTTCATAAATTAGGGTTACACGGGTAGTGTCAAGATACTCCATGTTGATAAAGATGCCCCGTTTTTCCTGACATAGTTCCATTACAGCACCAACATAATCGTTAGGCATGATTACCCGGGCAGAAACAAACGGTTCAGCGACAGAGGCAAGCTCCGCTGCTTGGGGCATGCGTGTCGGATTATCAATTTGGAGCAGCTCGCCGTTATTTAGGGTAGCATGATAAACAACGTTAGGTGCCGTGGTAATTAAAGATATTTTGTACTCGCGTTCCAGGCGCTCTTGAATAATCTCCATATGCAATAGCCCTAAAAACCCACAACGAAAACCAAAGCCTAGCGCTTCCGATGTTTCCGGCTCGAAGGTTAAGGCCGCATCATTTAAATTAAGCTTCTCCAGAGCATCGCGTAAATCTACATAGTCATTACTATCTGCCGGATAAAAGCCGCAGTAAACCATGGGGTTAGCCTTCTGATAACCTGGCAGCGGTGAAACAGCAGGGTTATCCGCGACAGTAATCGTATCACCGACACGAGTGTCCTTAACATTTTTAACACCTGCCACCACATAACCTACTTCACCGGCAGCCAGATTGCCTGTACGCGTCATGTGCGGTGTAAAGCTGCCAATCTCTGAAACCTCAAAAACTTTGCCGTTAGACATCATTTTAATCTTCATCCGCTCAGTAAGCGTGCCTTCTGTGATGCGTACATAAGCAATCGCCCCACGATAAGAATCGTAATGTGAATCAAAAATTAAAGCCCGTAAGGGAGCCGCACGCTCTCCTTGAGGAGCGGGCACTCTTTGCACTACGGCTTCCAAAACTTCTGTAATGCCAAGTCCAGTTTTGGCGGACGTCAGCACGGCCTCATCTCCGGACAGCCCGATAACTTCCTCCAGCTCTCGTTTTGCTTTTTCCACATCGGCACTAGGCAAGTCAATTTTATTGATAACCGGGATTATCTCTAAATTATGCTCTAAAGCCAAATAGACATTGGCAAGGGTTTGCGCTTCGATGCCCTGAGCAGCATCGATGACCAATAATGCGCCTTCACAAGCGGCCAAACTGCGGGATACTTCATAAGTAAAATCAACATGCCCCGGAGTATCAATCAGATTAAGCATATATTCCTGCCCATCCTGCGCTTGATACATCAAACGCACTGCCTGCAGCTTTATGGTAATGCCCCGTTCACGTTCTAAATCCAGCTGATCCAAAACCTGTTCAGACATTTCCCGCTGCGAAAGTGCCCCGGTAGCTTCCAGCAAACGGTCTGCCAGCGTTGATTTGCCATGATCAATATGAGCGATAATACTAAAATTGCGTATGTTTTTCTGTTGCATTGTCATCCTCCTGCATCTACCTGCATATTATAGCATTTTAGCCCTTGGACAAGCAACAGTACAGACATTATCCGTTCTTTCGCCAAAACACCTGCCACAACTGCCTAGTCAGGCGCAGCGTACGCCCGGCAAAAGTCAGCACCCAAGTTCCGGCTTCATCACGACTTAGAGAAAGCGCTGCCGGCTCCCTCACCGTCCCGCTAACTTGCTGCAAAGCCTGCTCTGATAAACTTAAACCTGCATAGAATAACGCAAAAGCAAATAAAAAAATAAGCAATACGGACAGCACCGTTTGCTTTTTCATGCCCGTCCCCTCCAACGATTATCATTGACTATATTTTCTCCCAGGGACCTATTCTTTTATACCTGCCGACCAGCAGATAATAGCGGCAGCAGCTTACTGCCCTTGGCCAGAACTGTACAGGAGTGCTAAAGCTTCTGCCAAGACGGGCAGTGTCCGCCGCACTTCTTCTAAAGAGTTCTGGTAACCGCCTAACTCAATCAACAGACAACCAGCATGCACATTCTGATTATAAACTAAGGGGCGTTCACGAATACCACGCGAAATTCCTGGCGCTAATTTCTCCAGCGTGTGATGCATAAATTCAGCTTTTGCCTTATTTTCCTGCCAATCGTCATGGCGTGACCCCACCACCAACAAGATACGCGCCGCCGCTTGACCATTTAGCGTAGTAGTAGTAATTTTTTTAGCTACCCCATCACGATGTAAATCTACGACCAACGCCGTGTTGGGGTAGGTTTTTAATAATTCTGTTATCGTGGGCAGTGCCCTTTCATATGCACCAGTACGCGGCACATCGTGGATCTTTTGGTCATGGTAGACAGAAATTTGGTATTCATTCTGCAGCAAACTAGCTAGTTCGGCGCCGAGCTGCGTAATCGTTTGAGACAAATCAGTCGAAACAAAAGCCTTACCAGAAGAAGGAACAAACGATTCTGTCGCATGTGTATGATAAAGCAAGACTGTTCCGGCACCGGTTAATTCAGCTCGTACAGGAAAGGTAATTTTTGGTGTCTCAGGTTGATCGGTAGCAGGCTTATTAATGAGTGTTTCCGGCACCACCCCTAAATAAGGAATCTGGGCGTAAATCATATTTTTGGGATTACGCAAGTCATTTAGTGCTAGTTTCTGTAAATAATGGTCTTCGGCAGTGCTGACCTCACCCTCACTTAGCGCGTGGTCATGATCATTAAATCCAGGGATAACAGTTGAGACTATGCGCAAAGATAGTGATTTGCCAAAACTTAAAAGCGGAGAAGATTCTTGCTGCGGGGTTGCGGCAAAAGTAGCAACAGCTTCAAGCTGCTGACGATAAAGATAACTTCCCCCCATCAACAGCACTACCGCGGCCAATGCAGCTACCCAAACCTTACCCCTGCCCATCTTACTTGACCTGAAGCGTCTATTGGGGCGAACAAAAAAATGTATTCTTCTGGCCACGGCCATCCCTCCTCGACAAAACATCGCTTAGCTAACCTATATATAAAGCTATGCTCTAAACGCTAATTTATGTCTAGCAATCATGCTTTAAACAAAAATGGGAGTATTGCAGCTACTGTTGGGTAGTTCTGCAAACACTCCCTAGGGCTACTGTTTTTGTTTAGTGTAGATACTTACTTACTTCTTCACTTTGAATTGCAGGATGCATGGCTGCATTAATGCCGCCGGCCAGTAATCTGGCTATATCCTCTACCAGTGTGTCAATTTCTTTGGGGGTAACCATTAAGCGCCCACCATAAGGATCTAGTACTTCTGACATTACGGCTCGTCGATCACCTTCGGCAATACTTTGTATCACTTTATACACTGGAGAATCAGAGCCTGCTTCCTGCATTAGAGCCTCGAGCAAATGGCTGGTTAAATCATCAGCAATGGTGACTGCATCTACTACTGTGGGTACTCCCACAGCAATGACTGGAATCCCAATAGTTTCGTGAGAAATTTTTAACCGTTTATTGCCCACGCCCGATCCAGGGGTAATCCCGGTGTCAGCTATCTGAATGGTCGTATGTAAACGACTCAGACTGCGCGCAGCTAAAGCATCTACTGCAATTACCAGATCAGGTTTTACTTTTTCCACCAATCCTTGAATAATCTCACCAGTCTCTACCCCAGTGATGCCTAAAACACCTGGAGAAATAGCGCTCACTGCACGGAACCCATCACCAAGTGTTTCCGGTTGTAAAGCCAAAATATGTCGTGTAACCAGCAAGTCTTTAATAACTCTGGGACCCAGTGCATCAGGGGTAACATTCCAGTTACCAAGACCGACAATGAGGATTGTGGCCTTGTCTTCAAGTTCAACCAGGCTTAACAGTTCTTTGGTAAATTGACGTGAGACCATTTCCTGCAGTTCTGTATTCTTTTGCCGTAGTCCCGGTGCTTCCAAAGTAATATACTTACCCTGCTGTTTACCCATCCGCTCCTCCGCTTCTGGAGAAGTAATATGGACTCGAGAAACCCGAATTTGATCCTTTTCTTCAGTTTCCACTAGTACACCGGGGATCTCTTGTTCGACCTCACCCACCAACATTTGGTGCGCTTCAATGGCCAAATCAGTACGGATACTGCGATTTTGTTGTTTCAGGGTCACGGGACTCCTCCTAGCGTAATTCCGTCGGTACAAAGGCGTCAATGATGCCAATAACCAGGGCTGCCAATGCCGCGCCAAGAATGGTCACTTCCATGCCAGAGACAAGGTATTGTGCCAGATAAATAACAATGGCTGAAGTAAGGAAACCTACAATACCACGGTTTTGGGGAGAAATTGATTTACCAAGTACACTTTCTACGATAAAACCAAGCAAGGCAATGACAATCGCTGCTACCAAGGCTACAGCGAAACCCATATTAGCAAAACCAGGCAACAAGAAGCTTACCAACATCAAAACAATAGCTGACACAATAAAGCGTACAATTAAACCAAGCACATAATTCACCTCCATTTTGTTTATTTAACTGCTACTAGCTTAACCAAACGTTTTTTTGCTATACATCTTGACATGCAGTTGCATTTTAAAGAAACACATGGTAGAATTGTTGTGTCCTCGTAGCAAGTTTCGAAGGAGGTGAACGCATTGCCCAATAGTAAGCAAGCAGGAAAGCGTATGAGAGTTACCGCCAAACGGACAGCTCGCAACCGTTATGTGAAAAGTACGGTTAAAACTTCTGTTCGTGGGTTTAGAGACACACTAGCCGAAGGTAACCTAGATCAGGCTGGTGATAAATTACAGGCAGCTGTAAAAACACTTGATAAAGCCGTGAGCAAAGGCGTTGTTCATAAAAACGCAGCCGCTCGTAAAAAATCACGTATGACTAAGCATTTAAACAAAGCAGCTGCAGCTCAACAAGCAGCAGCTGAATAAGTAACAGTAACAGAAGCCCGGCCTTTCCGGGTTTTTTGTTTTTCGGAGCTCTCAATGTGTTCCTTACATTTTAGTACGAAAAAAGACGCACGCCACTATTTAGTGGGTGCGTCTTTTTTTTATGTAAATTTTATGAGAGGTGGGAATTAACGGCCAGGTGCATCTACCCCTAAAGCCACTATTAATGTTTCCAGAGCTAGCACTGGTTGAATACGGCCACGTTTAATATCCAACTCACAACGCAGTAATAGTTCCACCGCACGGTTGAGGCGAGCCTCATCCGTACAGCGAACCTGTTTCATTAAGTTCTCTGCAGCAAATGAGTGCAAAGAGAGGGCCTTAGCTATATTATCTTCTCCTGCTGCCAACAGCTCTTTTGCTTCCCCTAGGAGGCGGAATTGTCGTGTCAACATACTTAAAATACGCAGTGGTGGTTCCCGCAGGACTAAAAGATTTTTTAATAAGGACAGCGCGAATGCTGTTCTCCCATAGACAGCGGCATCGATTAAGGCGAAGATATTTGCTTGCGCCCCAGGTGAAGTAACAGCAAGGATACTCTGCTCATCTATTGTTTGCTGCTCGCCTAGATAGCTGACCAGTTTATCTAATTCTGAAGCAAGTCTGCGTAAATCCTGACCTACACGGTTGATCAAGAACTGCAGCACTGGTGTGGTCGCTTTCTTGCCTTTAACCGCTACCCGCTCCCTTAGCCAAGTCATTAACGGCGTCCACTTCAGAGGTTCGAAGTGGTAAACAGCACCAGCAGAGGTTAATTCTTTCACCACTTTCGCTGCTGATACCTTTTCTGCTGTACAGAAAATGATCGTGGAGTCTGAACTTTTTTGCTGGTGATAGGCCAGTAAACGCTGCACTGCGGCATCCTCTAAACGGCTGCCTTTGATGAAATACGGTGCAGCCTGCACAATCAGCAGCCGACCCTGGCTAAAAAGAGCTACTGTGTCCACCATGTCCAAAACTTCCTCCAGTGAGTAGTCTGAACCGGCAGCGCGAGTGCAGCTGCTGTCCTGTAGCCCTCCTGGAAGTAAATAGTCTGCCACAGTACTGACAGCTGCTGATTGTAAAAAGTCTTCCTCACCATAAAAGAGATAGACGGGCCTTCTTTCGCCCGCCTTAATTTCTCGTTCCAGCCGCAGGGCATCTATTTCGTACCGGCGTCTTTGCATCTGTATCACCCAGTCTAAATGTTCTACTGTTTACTTCCACGCCGGCCAGAATGTTTCCTTCTTTGAGACCTGCCTGCCTGCAGATCTTAGTTTTTTATCGTCGGGACCATGGTTGTGGGGCCTGCCAGAGGATCATCTTCAGACCAGACCGCTTCACCATCTTTGGGACACAGCACAGTGCGCAGCAAAGCTGGTGGCACCTCTTGCCCACACTCACGATAGACATTAATCAGGTGTTTCCGGAAAAGTGCTTCAAAGGGTGCTGACAGATAATAGGGCATGCTGTCAACCCACCAAGGATAGTCACTGCCCTCGGCAATTAGCAAATTTTCTTTAGCTTTCATCAGTTGTTCCGCCGTAATGGTACCCCGTACTTCTTCCAGCATCCGACGAGTGTCCAGCAACAGCTGCCACAACTGGTTCTTACTCTCACTACCAATCCAACGAGTCAGATTATGATCGACCCAAGAGCCGGTATAGAGTTGGGGCAGAACACGTTGCGGGGGATAATCACGCAAAAATTCAGAGATCGTAACCGTCTGCAGCAAGGAGTCTTGTGACAAACGGCTATAAAGTTTATGTAAAAACTCATTTTTATCATTATCATACCATTCCCAGGCATTCTCACCGTCTAGGGCGATGGTGACTAGATGCGGCCCCTCACAATCGCTAACTGCTTCTCTTATCTTATGTAAACGGTGCACTAAATCATCAACTGCCTGGTCAATATTCATTTGATGGTAGACAAAACCAAGGCGATCAGAAAGATGATGATCACGAAAGACCATGGCAATCTCCCGGCTGCCCACTTTTACTAAATAGGGACGATACAATTGATCCGCATTCAGTACATGACCAGAGCAGTCGCGGTAAAATTCAATCTGCAGGGAACGGGCTAAAATATCTTCATCACTTACTGTCCAGCTAAAACCGGATGCTGCAAACAAGGCTAGTGTCTCAGGACTGACAGCTTGTTCTGGCGGCCAAACTCCTTGCGGCCAGCCAGCAAAAATTAATCGGTATTGATTAATGGCGCGCATGATTTGTTCGGCGGCATCTTCCGGATAGCTAAAAGTCTTTGGTAACCGTAAACCTGGAGAAGCGCGCAGGGCACTGCGTGTATCAATGAGTAAAGGCATGATGGGATGATAATATGGTGTGGTCATTAATTCAATCTGGCCTTTCTCTGCCAATTGCCGATGTACAGGTACCACTTGCCGCATTAACTCCCATTGCTTCTGCAAGACTAGCCGTTTATCTGCTTCCGTAAAATACCTGCCTTTAGTTTGCAGGGCTCGTAATTCTGCATCCTCTTCCCGTACTTCTGGATCAATCCACACGAGGTTAAACCAAACTTGTAAATCAAGATAATCTTGTTCCGTATAACTAGCTAAAGCCTCCTCGACTGCCGCCGGCTCCTTACAGTGGCCCTGTTTAGCTAATAATTCTTGATAGCGCGGCCACTTGGCAATGACCCGCTCCCAGTGAATGTCAAAATAATGCTGCAGGAGAAACCTTTTTTCTGCCACAGATAAAGCAGCTGCCGGTTTCATCACCCGTAAGTAGTAATCATCTGCACCCTTAAGGTAATCCTCCAGCTGGGCCACCAAAGAAGGCGTTAAGTTAAAGGTTTGCCGGATGGTTGGATAGTGCCGTAAAATGGCAGCCATTTGATAATAATCCTTGGTGGCATGCAATCTAACCCAAGGCATAATATATTCTTTTTTAACTGTATCCTGATAAAAGGGTTGATGTTGATTCCAAATAAAAGCAAGATATAAAGGTTTCATTTATGCACCTCCCGCACCAGTTCTGAGACCGATTGTGTAAAGGTAAGTGACCAAGGTGTGTGCGGTAATAACTTAACCTTCCAAGTTGGCAGGATCATGGAGCCCTGATAAACACGCTCCATGCCTTCTTCTGACTGCGAGACTGTTTCAATCGGCATCCGCCATACCGTAGCTGGTCGATCAAAACGAAACATGGTAGAGATGCCTTGCCATTCATCAACCAGGCCAAAACGAGTGAGGTTTGCTGTTCTACCGCGAGAATTCAGCTGGCGATTGGTCAAGATCTGCCCCGGTGCACTATAGTAGCGGTCTGAAGCTTGGCCTGCCAAGAAATTAATATTAAATTCCACGGCAAAGTCAAGCTCAAGCTCTTTTTTACCCCTGTTTTGCAATCGATAACTGTAACGAAGCTCACCTTCCTGCGGCTGATAGTGAAGTGCTTTATAGACAAGAAGGGGGCATACTTCACCTGCCAATACTACAGTACCATGGCGTTCCAGTTCCAGATGCGCAGCATTGCTCTCTGTGGCAGAAATAATCTCGTAGGGGGCATTGGCAAAATCACCTATTTCCACTTCAGCAATTGCTTGTAAAAGATCACTTTGCTGTGGGAAAAAGTGGTCACGCCAAGAAGCACGGCGATAAGGGTCATAGGTTAATAGCTGCTCCAGTCCTGCCTCCTTAACCCGGGAAATGTGGTGAATAGTTTTAACCTCATCAGTCTTGCATATTTCTTGCGCTTGCTCATAAAGGCTGCAATGATAGTTTTCTTTGCTGCGCGTGAGCACATCAAACAAATTAAAGCGTTTAGGCTTAAAGTCAAGCTCTAAGAGAGCGCCTCCTTGTTCCGGAGCGACAATAAAGGCCAAGTCCGATCCCGTAACTACCACTTCATCGGCACCATCGTAGTTAAAATCTTTTCTTTCTAACTCTACCCATGGCTCGCTTCCATGTAGGGCACGATCTGTAATCTCTTCAGCAGCGAGGAGACGACTATACAGGGCAGAACGTAGAAAGTTTAGATAAAGTCCGCCAAACACGCCATGCCAGTAAGCACAGTTACACTGACCAGCCCAGAGATACTCTTCTGCTTCTCTTTTTTGGGGGCTAGCGGGTAAGCTCTGCAGTTTTTCGCGCACATGCAGCATTTTTTTATGAATCTGATTACTCTCCGGATACCGTACCAGGAAATTACGCCAAAATCCACCTGACCATTCCATCATCTCGCGGTAGGAACCTGCCGACAGATAAACCAGCCCAGCTGGGTGGTAGTTTTGCAGATACTCGGTAAAGGTAGTAACCTGCAGCCAGTCACTATTTTCCTTTAACAGCTTAAAAAATCGCTGCAGCCATCTTTGTTCATAAACCCGTTTGCCAGTTCCCGGCCAAGAACCGAATTTTTCACCATCATCAGCCAGGACGACAACACGCTCGCCTTCAGGTGTGGCCATTTCTGCTAAATAAGCAATAGCTTCTTCAGGTTCAGCAAAAGGAATTAGATAACGCATCTTTTCGTTAATGGGAAAGACCGCCAGGCGTCTACCCGCCTCTTCTACGACATAAGCACGCAGCAGTTCTTCTTCCTTAAGACCAACTTTTTCAAACAGCTCATCATCCAAAACAGTATAATGCATCCCCGCCTCAGCCAGAGGCCGCACCAAATGAGGTTCCCAGACCCGCTCCGCCAACCAAACACCACTTACAGTAACTTGGAAGTTTTCACGGAGAAAACGGCTTTGCTTTTTAATCTGGTTTACTTTATCCTCATCTGGAATCATGACCAAAATTGGCTCATAAAAAGCACCGCCCATCAGTTCTACTTGACCGTTGGCAGCAAGTTGACGCAAGCGGGACATAAAGTTGGGATGATTCTCCTGCAGCCAGCGTAAAAGAATGCCCGAATAGTGCTGCACCACCTTCAGTTCAGGGAATTGTTCCAGCTCCTGGATAAAGGGTTCATACGCTAATTGATAGTTTTTTTCGAAGACGTCAGGAAAGTTGCCTTCTGGTTGATGGTTATGTAAAGCTAAAATAAAGTTTATTTTGCGGCCTGCTGTTTTCTTCATAGTTGTACCTCATTTACGCCAGTAGCAGTTGGCTGCCTGTTGTTTTCCATAATAAAGGGCAATCTAACCGGTGCAGAACCATGGTAGATCCGTTCATAAAGTGCGGCCGCCGTCTTAATACTAAAATAGTCACGAATTAACATCATGCCGCGTTGACGTAACTGCTGCTGCTGACCAGGCCGCGCACGATAATCAGTGCAGGCTCGCTGTAAAACACTTGGCCAACCTTCTTGCTGATATAAATATCCAGTAGCCTGCGCAGACTGCTGCTCCTCGTCATGTATTAAACTTTGCGTGAAGCTCTGGACAGGAGCAATAGGAATACATCCAGCGGCCATCGCCGTTAAGAGATTTTCAGGCTGTAGGTTTTCTACTAAATAGTAGTCTGCGGCTTGCAGCAGGCTTAAACGTTCTGTCTTGTTAAGATTAGAGCTGACAAACAGCACCTCCCCCATTAGAGCAGGTGGCTGTACAGGTGGCTGTACAGGCGGCTTTTCACAGGCAACTACGAAATCCTTTTCACTTAACAGCTTCTGTAAAAGTTCACTTTTACGAGTTTGACGCGGCGTTGATTTTAACTGTGACCAATAGCTCACATTGATAAACGGTTTACCTTCAATATATTTGCCGGCATAAGCACAAAAAAATTCACGCCATAAGCGAGGATTACCAGTTTCATCAATCATGTAAGCTGCCTCCTGCGCTGCTAATTGCTCATTTAAAATAAAGTCACCAACAGTGAAAACTTGTGCTGGGGCCGTCAGGCTTAAATCCTGAAAATCTTGCTTTCTTTGTTTTATTTCTTGAAGTTCTCGGACAGAATAGACAAAAGGAATTTGAAAATATTGCTGACATAGTAAAGCCGCGCAAACATCTGCGGCACTGAAAAGATGCAGCAAATCTATTTTTTCTTCGCTCAGCAGCAGGTGCCGGGCCATGCCGGCCACAGCAGCAGCAAAAAGCGTAGAGCTGGCAGCAGAAATAGTAAAAATGCGCAGGGCACCCTGTCTTTGTTCTGTCACTGCAATCTGCTGGAGCTGCCCGCCGCTGACGACATAAAAAGAAGCAAATAAGACTGGTTTTTGCACTTTAAGTTCTTTGTCTGCAGTAAAAATACAACATTCCCGACCTTGCTGAGTAATTTCTTGAGCAAGTTGTAAAAGTGTTGCGTCTGTGTCAAAGATAGTTAAATTACGGCAGATCAAGGCAATTCTCACCATTATCTCCCCCCAGCCAGCATTATTAGCCCCTTGTGCGATGTACGCATAGCTTGCCACATGGCGCCATTTATATGCAAAGTCTGGCAGCTTGGGAATTTCGCAAACATAAGAACAATAGACAAGGGCAATACTATTACATGTTCTTCATCTATCCTACTAAAATTTTTTGCTTGTAAGGAGGCAGTTATGCACGCACCGGATCGTCATGAATTAAATGCGGGTTGGACACTTCCCAACAGCTACGGTGTGGACCGCCTGGTACTTTTGCCACGAGATCCGCACAAGCTTTTAGCTTATTGGGAGGTTACACCTGAACTAGAACAAAAGTATGAGCAGCAATACCCTGAACTGTGGACAAGGGGCTCCAGCATGATTAAACTAACAAACGTCAGTACAGCGAAGGTGCAGGATTTTCCTATCAACAACCTTGCCAGCAACTGGTACTTAGCGGTAAACGATGCCGATCAACGCTATTATGCGCAGTTAGGTCGTCTGCTTGCTGACGGCAGCTTTGTAAACATACTGACCTCAAACGCTGTAAACACACCACGTGATTCCATTTCTTCAGTCCTCGATCCGCGCTGGCGAATGTTTGCTTTTTGGCAGCACCGTTACTATCGCAGCATGTCGGGTTATTCATCTTATGAACTAATTTGCGACAAGCCTATTACAGAAGGAGGACCATGGTGACGAAAGGTTATTTCTCGCTTGTTTTACATGCTCATCTGCCTTATGTCCGGCATCCCGAATATACCTACTCTTTTGAAGAAAAATGGCTTTTTGAGGCGCTTACAGAAACATACTTACCTTTGCTGGAAAGCTTGACCCGGCTTGAACAGGATAAGATTGATTATCGGCTGACCATTTCCATTTCACCAACCTTGGCTGCCATGTGGCAGGATGAATATCTGCAAGGGAAATATCGTCACTACTTGCTGTCCTTACTAGAGTTAGCCGATAAAGAAGTTAAACGTACCGCCAACGATCCTGTTTTCTCCCCTTTGGCCGGCCATTACCTGCAGCGCCTGCAGTCTGCGTATGATACCTTTTTTACAACCTACCGGGCAGATTTAGCGGGTGCTTTCCGACAGCTAGCTGCTGGCGGCAAACTGGAAATTATAACTTGTGCGGCAACTCATGGCTATTTACCCCTTTTACTTACGAACCCGGAAGCAGTGTATGCACAACTATTTACTGCCGTTGAACAACATACACAGCTGTTTGGTCAGGCCCCTAAAGGCATCTGGCTGCCGGAATGTGCCTACGATTACAAGATTGATGCTCTTCTAGCAGAGCTGGGCATCAACTACTTCCTTGTCGATACTCACGGCATTGTCTTTGCCAAACCTAGACCTGCTTATGGCACCTATAGTCCCTTGCTTACGCCTCACGGGGTTGCTGCTTTTGGTCGCGATGTAGAATCAAGCAAGCAGGTTTGGAGTAAAACAGAAGGTTACCCTGGCGATTTTGCTTACCGTGATTTTTATCGTGATATCGGTTTCGACTTACCACTAGATTATATTGGACCTTACATTCATCCCGATGGCATTCGCACCCATACAGGTTTTAAGTATTATCGTATTACGGGCAAGACCGATGCTAAAGAGCCATATAATTTGGCACAAGCACAAAAAAAATTAGCACAACACGCAGGCAATTTCATGTTTAACCGCGAACGCCAAATAGAATATGTCGCCGGTGAGATTGATCGTCCCCCCATTGTGGTAGCACCATATGATGCTGAACTGTTTGGTCACTGGTGGTATGAAGGGCCTGCCTGGCTAGAAGATTTATTTAGAAAAATAGATTACGACCAAGAGGTATTTCGTCCCATTACTCCCTCAGAATATTTAAGTCTGGGTCTACCGCTGCAGGAAGCAGAGCCTTCATCCTCCAGCTGGGGTAGTAATGGTTATCATGAAGTCTGGTTAAACGAAAACAATGATTGGCTTTATCGTCATCTACATATGGCAGCAGAACGCATGAGCCAAGCAGCTGTTGATTTCCCCCACGCCAGTGGGCTGCAGGAAGAAGCTTTAAATCAACTGGCTCGTGAACTGCTGTTAGCACAAGCCAGTGATTGGCCGTTTATTATGACCACCGGTACCATGGTGCAGTATGCACAGGAAAGTGCCCATGATCATTTAGTGCGTTTTAACCGTCTGTGGCAGCAAATTTATCAAAACAAGATCGATGAGGATTGGCTGCGAAAACTACAAACCAAAGATAATATCTTTTCTCAGCTAGATTTCCGCATTTATGCACCTCTGCAGCAAACAGAAAAAGTTATGGCCTCCCTAAACTCGTAACAGTAAGGACAAGGTATTTTTAGTGAGCCAAAACAACAGCCCAAGCTCTACGCTTGGGCTGTTGTTTTGGCAAAGCGCCTGCTCAATACGGCTGCCAGATAGCCGAAAATGATGTGGTAAGCCAGCAGGATTAACAGGTCAAGCGGCCTGCTGCGAGCGGGAATAAAACCTAAAAGGGGAGAAATAATGGTGATATCAACTAACCAAACGACTGCGCCAAACATCACTCCTTTAAGCAGGATGTACTCTTTACCCGTGTAATGGAGCAGATACAAGAAAATAATGCCTAAAACCATACTAATAAGCAGATGGCTGAGCCAACCAATAACTTGCCACAACAAAGCACTATTCTCAGCTAACATCGCTTGGTTAGACAGTCCCCCGCCAATTTTAATTAAACATAGTTGGCACAGCTTTACTTTACTCAAGATTTTAGAAAGCAGACCAACTAGTAGGCCAGCAATCCCCCCTGCTATACCGCCGCTAACAACTTTATCCACCTTGCCACCCCTTTTTGCCCAACGTTTTATCTACAATAAAAAATCTCACACTATTTATTATTATTTAATTAAGCTCCTTAACCTATACAGAAACGAGCCCTGACTTTTGTCAGGACTCGTTTCTCTGTTTACCTAATTCAGTTTGGTACTTTTTAATTCTTTGCGCGTAAAGATCAGTTAACTCTTCTGCTATTTCGGCATTATAACCTTCACTGTAGATACGATAAACAGGTTTTTCTGAGTCAGGCAGGACCAAAGCCCACCCCTGCTGATGCTGCACTTTAACTCCATCTAACAGCTCTACATCTGCATGGCGTGTCTCCTCAATCAGACGGCGCATGACAGCACCTTTTGCCCCCCAGGAACAGTCAACTTCACGCTGATGCACATAAAATGGCGGAATACTGTCTACAAGTGTCGTCAAGTCTGTAGCCTCAGCCGCTAAATATTCCAGTATTTTTACTAAGGAGGAGATAGCATCAAAAGAGAGCGTGAAGGGGTCATATCTTTGGCTGCAGTTATCACCGGCAGCCAAAGCTTCCATCAGAGAACGCGGTGTTGTTTTGGTCCGTAAGACCTTGCCCTGGTACATAGCAGCTAATTTTTCGATTACTGCCGGGGCAGTTACAGGGACAGCCATCGTACTGCCGCTGGCACTACGAAAAATGATCGTGGTGATTAACGCTCTAAACAGCTCCTCGGCAATAATTTGCCCTTGTGGTGTAAAGAGCACCAATTTTTCTGCATTAGCATCCATCACCACACCTAAATCGGCATTTAAGCGCTGCACGGTAGCAGCCACACTACTAAATTGCTCCTGGAGAGCTTGCAGCGTCAACGGCCCGTCCTCAGGAGCAGAGATAGAAATAACTTCACAATTTAACTGCTGCAGGATGGGCAAAAGATAAGTGTACAACCAAGGGGTCACATAGGCTAAGAGTACTTTGCGGCGCTTACGGGCAAAAACAGTAATATCTAAATTCTGCAGCAAATTTTCCCGGTAGGAATCTGCATACTGTGCAAGCTGATTACTTTCACCCACAGCTAAACCTTTGATCCGTTTAAAGTCCTCTCGGTAGTAAGTCTGCTCAATTTTTCGTTCCCAAGCTTTGGTTAGTGCCAAGCCTGCTGCATCAAAAAATTGCAGACGTGTGTTGGTATTCACATCGTATGACAACTGCACATGGATACCGCCTTGCACCTCTAACTGCTTAATCGCCTGGCGAGTAATGGGGGTTACAGAAACACCCAAATCATAAACTTGCACACCGGCTGAAAGCAGTCCGGCCAGTGCGGCAGCCTTTAACATCCGGGATGCTTTCCAGTCATCACTACTGATTACGACTTGGCGGCCTTCACCCAAGAGGGAACCATAGGCCGCGGCAAGTTTCGCCACCAGCTCCGGTGTAATCTCTAAATTTACTTCACCGCTGATGCCAGCGCTGCCAAAAAGGTTCCTCGTGGGCTTTGTGCCCCAGATAATGCTTTCGGACACCGTACTGCCGCTGGCGATCCGTTTATGGGGCCAGATTTTAATATTGGGTTTAATGGTGCAATGTTCTTCTAAAACAGTGTCGTCACCTACGACAGCACCCTCGAATAATGAGGTGCCTTGCAGTACCTGCACCCGATTGCCGAGAATGGCACCACGAATTTCTGTCTGCGGAGCAAGGTATGTATTGCGCCAAGTAATACCGCGCTTGACAGAGGCAAATGAATCTACTTGTGTTTGTGGACCAATAACGGAGGACTCCGCCACAACTGCGCCTTGCTTAATACAGGCACCATTGCCTATCAAGACGGGGGCAGTGAGGTAGGCACCCGGCTCAATAATGACATCCTCACCGACATAAATACCTGGAGAAATTTCTCTAGCCTGCAGCTCAATATTCACCTTACCCTGCAAGATATCTAAATGGGCTTGATGATACTGCTGTAAATTGCCGATATCACACCAATAGCCCTTTGCTACATAGCCATACAAAGGATACCCCTTGGCCATCAGCAGCGGAAATAGATCTTGCGAAAAGTCGAATTTCACAGTATCAGGAATAAAAGCAAGTATTTCAGGCTCTAAAATATAAATACCCGTGTTGACGGTATCACTAAAAACCTCACCCCAGCTCGGTTTCTCCAGAAACTGTGTGATCTGTCCCTCCTCTGTGGTAATGACCACACCATACTCTAGCGGTTGTTCCACGGCAGTAAGCACCAGTGTAGCCAGGCTGCCCTTTTGTCGATGAAAGTTAATTGCTTGCTGCAGATCAAAGTCTGTGAGCGCATCACCACTAATCACCATAAAAGTCTCATCCAAAAAAGAAGCAGCATTCTTCACACTGCCCGCAGTGCCTAACGGGGAATTTTCCGTAAAGTAGCGCATCGCTACTCCGAATTCCCGGCCGTCTGTAAAATAGTTTTTAATTTGCTGCGGTAAATATTGTAATGTCACGCCAATTTTGCGTAAGCCATACCGCTTTAGTAAGGCCACTATATGTTCCATCATCGGCCGGTTAATCAGCGGCACCATCGGTTTAGGTCGGTCACAAGTCAGCGGCCGTAAACGTGAGCCTTGACCACCGGCCATGATGATTGTTTTCATTTTCATCCCCCCTTGAGCTTAAGTTGTTAAGGTTATTGTGCGCATTGGGGTAAAACAGTTTTTGGCTGCGTCAAAAGCTGTTGTGTCGGCCAATCACTTTGTTGATAATCAGCTAAGACCTTTTGGTAGATGTTGCGGGTTTGTCTGGCAATTTCCTGCCAGGCATACTTGCTTTCTACCTTTTGCATTGCTTTAGCCGCTAATTGTTGGGCAAAGCTGGGCTTCTGCAGGAGAGTAATGATTTGTTCTGCCAGCGAAAGAGCGTGGCCAGGATAACATTTCAAACCAGTAACGCCATGTTCGACGATATCTGCCAGCCCCCCTGTATCCGAGACCACAACGGGTACAGAGGCCGCCATTGCTTCTAGAGCCACAATGCCAAAGGGCTCATAAAGACTAGGGAAGACAGCAGTTGCCGCCGCTTTATACAGTTTATTGCGTGTCACATCATCAATATAACCGGTAAAATATAAATGTTGTTCAATCCCCATTTTTCTAGCCTGCAGATGCAAATCATCCCAAGCGGGCCCTTTGCCCGCAATAACAAACTTTGTTTTTGGTACAACCGCTAAAATATGGGGTACCGCTTCTAATAAGATCTGCACCCCTTTTTCCTGCACTAAACGGCCAATAAAAAAGACGATTTTTTCATCGGCAGCCGCATAGCGTGCCCGTGCCGCTGCTTCCAGAGCATCTGTCTGAAACTGACGAGGATTTACACCATTAGGGATGGGAACAATTTTATCATCGGGCAAATGAAACACTCTTTGTAATTCCGCATGCATATATTGGCTGCAGCAGATCACCTGCCAAGCCTCATAGGTGAGCCACCATTCCACATCACTTATATAGCGCTGCTCTTCCGTATGTAAGCCACGATTGCGTCCATACTCCGTGGCATGAATAGTAGCGACAAGCGGCTTTTTTAAGGCATGTTTAACAGCTCGTGCGGCATAAGCTGCTAACCAGTCATGAGCATGGATCAGGTCATAATCTTCACCCTGCATCAATAAAGCAAGAGTTTTCTCCAACATGGCTAAATTGTACTGCAAAACACTAGAGATAAAATCTCGCGGCACAAGAGGATAGGGACGTACTCGCCAAACATGCACCCCTTGAATTATTTCTACTTCTGGCGCTGTGCCATCCTCATCAATAGTAATCACATCAACCTGTGTACCTTCTGCCTGCAGCGCCACGCTTAATTCAGCGACGTGACGAGCCAGACCACCGACTACCCGTGGTGGGTACTCCCAGGAAAACATTAAGACGCGCAAAAAAATCCCCCCAGACATTGCTCGCTTCTTCTCGTTATTATATCCAAGACAGACTAATCTATGAAACAGTTGTGAGGCGCCGTCAGGGATAGAGATAGGGAGTTATCTGCCATTTTTTGCCATCGCTAGTGATAGTTACGGCACCATGTAAATCAGTACGGTAGACATCTATTTTTTGTTCAGCGAGCAGCGCCAAAGTTTCAGCATGAGGGTGGCCGAAAGGGTTATTGCCAACAGCAATAACCGCCACCGGCGCTGCTGCCTCACGCAGCAAAGCAGGCGAGAGCGCATTGCGGCTGCCATGGTGTGGCACCTGCAGCACAGCAGCCTGCAGTTTGCCTTTGGCTGTCTGTAAAAGCTCTGTGAGGGCGGCTGCTTCGGCATCACCCGTCAGCAGTAAGTTAAAGTCACCATAACTAAGGCTGATCACCAACGAGTTATTGTTTGCATCGTCACTAGTATTGAGAAAACGTTTTGCCGGCGGTGAAAGAATTTTCAACTCGACGCCATCAATAAGCAGCCGATAACCCGCACTAACACGATACTGAGGAATAGCCATTTCCTGCAGCGTCAGGAGCAAGTCAGAAAATGATGCCGAATCCTCCTGCTCACCATTACTCAGATAAACGTTTGTGGGTAAGGCGGCTAAGACCGCCTGCATACCCCCATAATGATCGTCGTGGGGATGGGTCAGTACCAGTGCTGCTAACTTGGGTACTCGCTTTGCCCTTAAATAGGGCAGCACGATCTGCTCCCCTGTCGCAAATTGACCACCACCAGCGTCTACTAGCAGGTGCTGCCCTGCCGGGGTGCAAATATGTACGGCCAGTCCCTGACCGACATCAAGCAAGGTTACCTCCAACTGGCGGTACCTGCTGCCAGTAAAACTAGACAAACAGGCCAAGTTGCCTAACAACAGCACAAACAATATTCTTCTAGCTGTTAACGACCAGCTTTTATTGGCGATAATCAAGAGCAGTACAGCTGCATAAATACACCACCAAAGGGGGTGTACTGCTGGCAGGTAGAGGAAAGCTGCCGGCAAACGCATACTAAAACGAGGCAAGCGGGCCAACAACGCCAGCAGAGGCCAAGTCATCGTGAAAAAGATGCTGGCCAATGCAGAACTAACTAAACCGCTTACGATACCGGCCACCCCCAGCATTACTACGAGGCCAACTAAAGGAACGCAAAGTAAGTTGAGTGGTATAGTATAAAAGGAAAAGTAACCAAAATGTGCTGCCTGTAACGGCAAGACTCCAGCTAGCGCAGCGATACTGACAGCTAAAGATGACGCCATAAATTTTGGGCACCACCTAAAAGCACCCTGCAGGCGCGGGGCTAAAAGCAGAATGGAACCGGTAGCAGCAAAGGACAACTGGAAAGCTAGACTAAAAAGCCACAAAGGACGGAAAAAAAGCAGCAGCAGCGCCACCAGTGACAGCGTCTGCAGACCTTCACTCTCCCGTCCACTATACCTTGCCAGATAGGTTATCAACACAGTTAGTGCCGCCCGCCAGACTGGTGGTTGTCCGCCAGTGAGAAAAACATAGGCTAAAATAAATAAAGCTGCCAACAAGGACGATAGCAATGGCCACCGTGAGCTGAAAAGACGTGTAAACACAAACAAGGCAAAAGCCGTAACAAAGCCCACATGCAGCCCGGAAACTGCTAACAGATGGGCTAAACCCAAACGTTGATAGGCGGTTAAAAGCGTCTCACTAAGCTCCTTTTTTTGCCCTAAAATGAGCGCAGCCGCCAGTTGTGCTTCCTCCTCTGGTAAATAATGCTGCAGTAGAATTATTGCTTTAGCCCTCAGCCGAGCAAAGAAAACTAGTACCGGGTTACCCTTCTCACCAGCCAAAACAGTAAGCTCCCAAGGAGCTGCAGACATAAGGCCACTAACATTTTCTGTTTCCAGAAAATTAGCGTAGTCGAAGCCGCCAGGATTGCGTTGTCCTGACGCTGCTTTAATTGTACCCCGCAGTTTTAAGGGCAGACCATAAAACGGCTGGAAAGAGGCTGCCGGACGATAAACGCTAACTCGGATTAATGCTCCCACCTGCAGCTGTTTTTGCTCTGGCAGGACAGCCTCCTCCAGATAAAAGTTAAATTGGGCCTGCTCCTCGCTGCAGCTTAGTACTTCTTGTATGTAGCCCTGATATTCAGCCTCTGCACCCCACAAGGGTGCTAAAGGCTGCCCTAGGGCACGATGAGCATGCTGATAAACGAGTATCCCTAAGCCGAGAAAAAGTAAAAGAAGCACCGCAGCAGCGTGCTTCTTTTTTAATGTTAAAACAATAGCTGCAGCAAGCGCTGCTGTGCCTAAACATATCCAGCTCCACAAAGATAAGGGACATTGCTTGGCCAAAGCGATGCCTGCGGCAAAGGTCAGCACCAGCGATGGCAAAAAGGTCACCATCAACTCCTCCTTTAGCTCTAGAAGTTTAGGAGCGGCTGCGATTGGCCATGAACTTACGTACTAGAAGAAAAATGGGTACACCGATTAGAGCAAAAATAGACAGATATGGTAAAGAAGTAAACAGAAAGACTAACAAGTTGCCGAGGCCTGTGAGCATGGCATTGATAGATTTAATAAAACCGGTGCTGCCACGCTGCCAAACACCTGTGAGGCCAGTAGTAGTAATCGTGCTGCTAGCGGTACTTGTTTCATAAAGGAAAACATCTGCCGTAGCATAATCAACACGATCCTTCAGATAACGAAATTCGGCAGTGTGTGCCTCCAGCTCACCGCGAATCCGTGCCAACTCCTGTTCAACACGTAAAATATCTTCTACTGTAGAGGCCTGCGCTAAAACGTCTAATAAGCGCTCTTCCTGCCGCGACAAATTGCGGATGCGCGCTTCTAAATCTACGTACTGCAAGGTTACATCGTTACTGCCGGTACTGCTGCGTCGTACTGTGCCCATTGTTTTTATCTCGTCCAGCACAGCATCTAACTGTTGAGCCGGTAAGCGCAAGGTCAGTTCAGCACTGCGGTTTTCCGCAGCACCATAGACATTTGATTTGGCGATAAAACCGTCGACTCCTTTAACTATAACAGAGACAGTCTCAATAGCATCATCTAGTACTTCTACATCGAGCAGTAAACTGGCTGTGCGGATCAGTTTTTGCTCTGCTTCGCCCAAACTGCCGTCAGCGTCAGCTCGCTCTTGTGCTTCTTTCCCAAAATTTTCTTCTGGAGCGCCCGCCATGCCGCCCTCACCCACCGCGTTATCTGATGTGCCTCTGCCAGCACTACAACCGGCTAAAATTAAAAGTATCACCACTAAAAACCCTAAAAATTGCTTCTTTGTCATTTTCATACCCCCTCTGCTTTATCTACATAGACGGGTTTACACAATAAAAGTTCCGCTGGTGAAATCTTCAGGTGTAGGACAATTTGCCGGCGCCAACCCTTAAAAAGGCGGTATAAGCAGGGGGCAAATCTTGAGCTGGCAACTGTCCTTTAGGCACGAGGAATAGCTTCACGCGCCAATTGATCACAACGGTTATTTAATTCATCGTCGGCGTGTCCTTTTACTTTCACCCATTCTATTTTGTGTTGCTCAGCCAATGCCAGCAGTCTCTCCCACAAATCACGATTCTGGACCGGCTCTTTTTTGCTATTTAACCAACCATTTTGCTGCCATTTTACAAACCAGTGCTGGTTAAAAGCATTAATCAAATAGGCGCTGTCGCTATGCAGCTTAACTTGACAAGGTTCTTTGAGTTGTTCTAAAGCTGCGGCAGCCGCCTGCAGCTCCATGCGTTGGTTGGTTGTCTTTGCTTCGCCGCCGGAAACTTCTTTTTGATGTTCCCCGTACAACAGCACGGCGCCATAGCCACCAGGGCCGGGGTTGCCCGAACAGGCGCCATCGGTATAAATCACAATTTGTTTCATCTTTCCCTCCAACTTTATTTTTGCTAAGCGCTTGCATGTACAGCTAATCAGCTTTTAATCTTGCAGACTAAATTCTTGTAAGCTTTCTAACACACGACCCAATTCCTCTTGTAGACGACCATACTCTGCCCAACTACCTGCTTTAAGGGCCATCTCCGCCTCTTGGTACAGTTCTGCTGCCTGCCTGATCAGTGTCTCCAAACTAGCTGCGGGCAGGGGTAGTCCCCCTGTTTCAGGCGGCTCAGGCGGCTTTTCAGGCAAATCAGGCTCGCTATCACCTAATTGTAAGCCAAAAACAGCGGCTAAAGCTTCCTCTAGGGTATTTTCCATCACTACCCGATCACCATACGCCACAATCACGCGCGCTAGTTCTGGCAGTTCGCTTTGCTCCGCTTGCAAATAAATAGGTTCAACGTAGAGAATGGTACCGTTTACCGGCAAGATTAGCAAGTTACCTCGCCCCACTCGGGATCCCTGTTGGTTCCATAACGCCAACTGCTGCGAAATGGTAGTATCCTGATCAATGCGTGCTTCAATTTGCGCTGGTCCATAGACAAGCTCGCCCTTAGGAAACTGATAAACTACCAGCTGACCATAACCTTCACCATCCGAGCGGGCAGCTAACCACGCTACCATATTATCCCGCTCATACATAGTATATGGCCGCATCAAAATAAATTCAGCTTCAGCTTCAGCGGGCAGCCGGAGGATAGTATAATACGGTTCCACTTCAATAGGTTCATTACCATACTTCTCTTGAGGAACCTGCCAACGATCTTCCTTATTATAAAAAACATTGCTGTTATCCATATGGTAAGTAGCATAGACTTCTGACTGCAGCTTAAACAAGGTTTCAGGATAGCGTACATGTTCTGCCAAGGCAGGCGGCATTTCTGCCGCTGGCGTAAAAGCTGTGGGAAAGATTTTGCTGTAAGCAGCCAGCAGTGGTTCGTCAGCATCAAAAACATAGAAATGTACTGTGCCATGATAGGCATCAACCGTTACTTTTACCGGGTTTCGAATATAGTTAATATTACTATATGGCTGTGCGTAGGGATAGCGATTGCTCACAGTATAGGCATCAATCATCCAGAAAAGGCGACCATCAGCCACCACTAGATAGGGATCCTCATCATACTGCAAAAAAGGCATCAGTTCGTGCAGCCGTTCAGCTAGATTCCGCTTAAAGTGCAGACGACTGGCAGCCGTTAATTCATTAGAAACAAGTATCCTGTAGTCCGCAAAACGCAAACCAAAAAGAAGGCGACGCAAGGGACCCCCGAGGGGAATACCTCCCTCACCATCATAACTAGTCACAGCATTACTTTCACCCATGGGGTAATCAAATTCTTTCGTCTTAGTGTTGGTAAAGATATAATTATCCGTTAATTCCCCATAATAGATTTGTGGTACATCTACCTGCAAGTCGCTTTCACCCTTAATAGGTAAATCGTGGAGGAACAGTTTGGGAAGGCGTTGTCCTGTCGCTTCATTAACAGGACTGGCCACAGCACCATAACCATGAGTATAGGCTAAATGCATATTAATCCAGGTAGGTGCTGCCAATTGTGAAGTAACCATTTCCCGTGCTGCCAGCATTACCTGGCGTTGCTCACCATTAATCAGATAACGATCTGTGTCAACATCATGGAAAGTATAATATTGCCGCAAGCTTTGTAATTGATTAAATGTCTGCCCCAAGGGACGCCAATCCCACAAGCGGATATTGTCAAGAGTTGTTTCGTTTGCCAACAACTCTTCATACTGCAATGCTTCGTTTAACGGAAACTCCCGCTCTTCAATTTTTTTTAGCCCATAAGCCTGTTGCGTAAAATCAATATTATACTGCAAATAAGGCTCTTCTCTGACAAATTCATTCGGTTCTACTAAAAACTTTTGTACTGCCAGTGGTACAAGATTATTCAGCACCAGAGAGGCTAAAATTATACTGACAATACTGCCTGTAAGCAGACGGCTCTGCTTTAGTTTCGTATTTAGTATTAGGATCACTGCTCCCACCACAGCTAACAGCAGCATAACCCAGTATGCTGGCAGCAGGGCATGTACATCGGTATAACCGGCACCGAAAACCACACCATCTGGGGCATAGACCAAGCGATACATCTGCAGGCGGTAGCCCCCAGCCCGTACTAAAAGCGTGCCGGCTAAAAGTCGGGAAAGATGAAACTGACCACGTGTGGCAAACAAAGTGCGCAGACCTAACTGCTGCGGCGGGCGTATGAACAGATATAGCACACCACAAACTAAAAGAGTGACGATAAAGATAAGTAGTAAATATTGATAAATCAGCTCCCAAAGGGGTAATCTAAACAAATAAAAGCCGACATCAGCATTAAAAATCGGCTCAGTAACCCCAGTATTGGCACCAGCGGTAAATAAACGTACTGTCAGCCAGGCGTTACGAAAAGGAACTGTTGTCAGCCAGGCGAGTGGCAGCGCTAAACCCAAGAAGACTGAACGCAGACGCTGGGGCGTCAATAAATCCCCGAAACGTGTATTCATTAACAAGTGACGTAAGACTAAATTTGGCATCCCGAGGATGGACTTTTGCACGTAAAGTAAATTGCAGAAGAGAAAAATTGCGAAAAACAGGAAGCTGCCCAAGCCGACTGCCCAGGAAGAGGTGAGTACTGTCTGATAGACACTGGCAAAGCCTAAATGTGAAAACCACAACCAATCAAGATAGCTGCCTGCGGCCAACCATGCTAGCATCAGCACAACAAATATGATCAATAAGGGGAATATTCGCTTCATAGTGGTGGTACCTCCTAACAGGTATATTCGTGCCATGGAGCGCATTTTCCTTCCCTTTGCTCTTCACTCTCACTGGCTTGCTAGGCATTAATTTCGTTTCTTGAACAGGGATGTTTAGTAAGTATTCTGCTTAGTTACGGAGGTATCATGGCTAACGCATTTACTTTTTTAAAAAAATTAGTTGCCCGTAAAGAGAAACCAAAACCACCAATGACCAATAATAAACAAGCTGCCCGCAAACCAGAAAATGACGATACGCCTGTCTTAAGTGAACGGCTGGCGCTGATTAAAAAAAGGCTGGGCGAGAGCAATGACGTGGTAATTCGTGAGTTTAATACCAGCAAGGATCAGGTTAAACTTGCTTTACTCCTGATCGACGGGCTCGTCGATAAAAAAATGATTAACGATAATATTATGCTGCCGATCCTTTCCAATACGCTGGCCAATGAATATTCGGAAAAGCTCACCGCCAGTAACGCCTTTGAACTCCTCAATAAACATATCACTGCTGTTAGTGAACTCTCCCAGGCATCTAACCTGACACAAGCCCTAAAAATGGTACTTTCTGGTGATACAGCTCTTTTCATTGACGGCGAACAGCGGATCATTGTGTTTGGCACGCGGATGTGGGAAAAACGCACCGTCGCCGAGCCTGTCACTGAAGCTGCCGTACGCGGCCCGCGTGAAGGCTTCACAGAAACCATGCGCATTAATACTTCGCTGCTGCGCCGACGGATTAAACATGAAAATTTGCGTTTTGAGACGATGAAAGCGGGCCGGCGGACAGCTACCGATATAAATCTGGTCTACATCAATGATATTGTTAACCAGGAGACATTAGCAGAAGTGCGGCAGCGGATAGCTGCTATTGACACCGATGCCATTTTAGAATCCGGCTACATCGAAGAATATATTGAAGATGCGCCTTTCTCTATCTTTCCGCAGCTGGAGCACACTGAACGTGTAGATAAGGCGGCGGCAGCCATTCTAGAGGGACGCGTCCTCGTGATGACAGATAATACTCCCTTCATGCTGATTGTTCCCACTAGTTTCTTCCAATTCATTCAGGCTTCTGAAGATTTTTATGAAAGACCTTATGTGGCATTATTCCTTCGCCTGCTGCGCCTTTTTGTCTTAAATATTGCTTTAATCCTACCTGCCACCTATGTAGCTGTAATCAGCTTCCACCAGGAAATGCTGCCCACTTCCCTACTACTCAATATCACAGCTGCTCGGGAAGGCATTCCTTTTCCCGCCGTAGCTGAAGCCTTGCTGATGGAAGGCACCTTTGAGGTGCTGCGGGAAGCTGGCATTCGTCTGCCCAAAACAGTTGGTCAGGCTGTTAGTATTGTCGGTGGTTTAGTAATTGGTGATGCGGCCATTCGTGCCGGTTTAGTTTCTCCTGGCATGGTGATAATTGTGGCCGCCACAGCTATTTCTACCTTCGCCATCCCTGCCTTTAATGCTTCTGTTGCCCTACGCCTGCTGCGCTTTCCTTTAATTATTCTAGGGGCCATGATGGGGCTATATGGTGTTATTTTCGGTTTGATTATCATTCTCATCCATTTAGCAGGTTTACAATCCTTTGGTGTCCCCTATCTGACACCTTTAGTGCATGGAACATTCAGAGATATGGTCAAAACTATCGTGCGTCCACCTTGGTGGGCGAACATCTTCCGTCCCCGCTTACTAGATCCACAACAACGTCGGCGACAAGCAACTAACACTTGGGCGCGTCACACCCCATTAGAGGAGCGTGAACTAACGCATGAAGAAAGCAAAGATCGGCAGCCTGGAAAAGGGTAAAATCTCCCCTCGCCAAGGCGGTGAACTATTGGTCATCTCTTTATTAGCCACCTCTATTCTGCTGGTCCCGGCAGTTGCCGTCGAACAACAGGGACAAAATGCCTGGTTAGCTGTTTTGCTGGGCACAATATGGGGGTTAGTTACTCTTTCTATAGTTTGTTGGCTGGGCAATAAACATCCGGAAGAGACTATTTTTCAGTACACCGAGACACTCTTGGGCAAATGGCTGGGTAAAGTAGTTGGACTGCTGTATGTCTGGAGTTTTCTGCGGGTAGTGGCCATTGTGATTAGGGAATTCGGTGACTTTATGACTACTTCCTTTATGCCCAATACGCCTCTGTCAGTTTTTTCCCTCAGCCTGATCTTTCTTGCCGCCTGGACTGTGTTTGCTGGGCTGGAAGTGCTGGCCCGCATGAATGAATTTATCATCCTCTTAGTTATTGGCTCGTTGTATTTTATTTTGCTGCTTTCACTGGGCAACTGGGAGCTGGGATATTTACAGCCCCTGTTTAGGGTTGAATTCCTTTCTCTGCTCAAGACATCACTTATCCCGGAAGTATGGGCAGTGGATACCATCACTTTTGCTGTCATTATCCCCTTCCTGACGCGGCCGCAGCGGGCTTTGGCTGCTGGAGCCGCCGCAGCAGTTTTTGCCAACGGCCTTTTAGCCATTGGCCTGATCTCTCTTTTGGCCACCTTTGGCCCCTATTTTTTACTCGTTACTCGCTTTCCCATCCTGATGTTTGTGCGTTCCATCAGTGTGGCACAAATCTTATCACGCTTTGAAGTTCTAATTATGGTGGTTTGGGTGGCCGGGGTTTTTGCTAAAACTACTTTCTACTTGTATTGTGCCTGTTTAGGTTTGGCACAAATAACCGGCTTAAAAGAAATACGCCCCGTGGTTTTAGCCCTAGGCACTATTGCCGTCGTCTGGTCTTTTTCCCTATTTGAAAATATCACTGAACTAGAAGCGTCTGTGAGCACCACCTCACCAAGGGTGCTGCTCATGTATTTTGGCATTCCCCTTTTTCTTTTAGTACTAACCTGGCTCAAAGAAAAGTTACACAAGCGACAGCTGGGGAGGATGCAATGAAAAAACAACTTACCATTTTATGTCTGCTCCTCTTTTGCCTCAGCCTTTTTACGGCAGGCTGCTGGGATCAGATTGAAGTAGAAGAATTAGCACTTGTGCGCGCCATTGCCATTGACTACCAGCCGGGGCGCAGGTCTCCTTATCTAGTCACTTTTGCCATCTCCCTCCCCTCAGATGTGGCAGGAGGTGAAGGCGGCGGCGGCGGTGGCGGCGAACCCACGCAGCTTTTTTCAGGTGTCGGTGCAAGCATGGACCTGGCGCTTCACCAGGCCAGTTTAAACTTGTCCCGACAGTTGTTTCTCTCTCACGCCAGCGTAATTCTGATTGGTGAAGAAATGGCCAAACATGGGCTGGCACATGTTTTTGATTTTATTATCCGCAACCCACAAGTACGCCTTAATGCTTATTTGCTATATACTAATGGCTTTGCCCAACAGATGCTGACTACTACTGAACGTTTAGAAATAGGCATCACCGAAGAAATAATTGGCATGATTGAGCAGGCGCGGTTCATCTCGGAAACTGAACCGCTGCCCGCATATAAGTTTCTGCAGAAAGTAGTAACACCAGGGCAGGCCGCCTATACTGCGCTTTTACAAAAGGGCTCACCTCTAGAAGAAATAATTCCCGGCTTACAGGGTGAACAAAAACCTGGCGGACAGGAAGAGAGCAGTGGCGGCAGCGACAGCAGTGAAGGCGGCGGCGGAGAAAAAGCAAAAGAAGTATTGACTTTGGCGGGGCTAGCTGCCTTTCGTAATCAAAAATTGGCTGGGCTAATGAACGCCCAGGAAACCCGCGGCTTTCTCTGGTTTTTAGGTAAAACTAGCCGTACCTATCTTGCCATTTCCGATCCTCAAAAACCAAAGGAGATCATCACTTTGCACGTTTCCCGTGCGGAGACAAAGATTAAGCCCCAGATAAAAAATGGCCAGCTTTCCTTCTCGGTTGAAGTGGTTACCGAAGGGGATATCCGCTCCCAAACCAGCACAACGAAGATCAATACACCGGAAATGATGAAAAAAGTTAACAGCGCCAATGCCGCCGTCATTAAACAGGAAATGGAAAAAGCACTGCATCGGATGCAACAACTGCAGACAGATCTTGTTGGTTTCGGCAGTATTTTAAACCGTCATGAACCGAAGCTCTTTAGCCGCCTGCAGGACAACTGGCCAGAAGAATTTAGCAAGCTAAAAGTGGAGATAGTGGTTACTTCAGATGTCCGCCGCGCAGGTATGCAGGCCAATCCTGCTCTGCCCCGCGGTGAGTAGTTGGAGGTGGCAAGCACTGTTTATCTTACTGGTTTTAGGTTTACTAGCCATAGCCTTATTTGAAACACCACGTTTAATCCTGAATAAAATGTGGCGGGAATTGCTTGTTTTTCTTGTCTTGTGGCTGCTTGCGTCTACGTTGGCCATTATGCAATTCTACGGCATCAAAATACCTGCACCAAGGGAGCTTTTACAGAAGCTGCTCGCCGTCCTGAAGCTGAAGACTTAATAAAGTGTGAGGTAGTCCTTGATTACATTCAAAGTATTAATACCGATCCCTGAAACACGGGTTAAATCGTCTACAGATTGAAAAGGACCGTTTTCCTCGCGATAAGCAATAATAGCAGCGGCTTTAGCGGGACCAATGCCTGGCAGCTGCTCAAATTCGGCCGCTTGAGCAGTATTAATATTTACTTTATCATTATCAGAGGCAGCGGCAGCGGCACCCTGCTCACCCTGGAACGGCACAGTAATACGTCGTCCGTCAAAAAGTGGCTCGGCAAGATTAAGGGCGTGCTCATCCGCTTCTGGCAGCACCCCTCCTGCTGCCTCCAGCGCCATGTAAACCCGCGCCCCTGCCGGCAGGGTATAAACCCCGGGAGTACGTACTGCGCCAGCGATATGCACCACAATTTCTGCTTGCGGCTGTTCTTCATCCAGCGGTGTTTCAGGGGGCGGGAGAACCTCCAACGCTACAGGTTTTGGCAATAATAAATAGCGTAGCAATAAACCTAGCAATAAAAGTACGACCAAGATGATAGCACCAAGCTGCTCTCGTCTGGTCATTTGAAACATCACAAAAGCCTCCTGACATTTCCAAGAAAGGCGCTGCCTATTTTTCCCTGCCGCGTCTTTCTTTTTCTTTAGGTGCTGCCGCCGTCTGCGAACTTGGCCACCTCGCAGCAATAAGTCGGACCTTCCTAAAAACTCCAGCAGCTAGCATGAAGGCAATGCATGGTTGCAATAGTTTCCTAGCTGATAAAAAAGCTTGCCCTAATTATGTAGAGCAAGCTTTGTTAAAGTGTTTTTCTCTTGATAACCACAATTTTCCTGCCTAGGTTGATCTTTTTTTTGACATTATTACCTGGGCCATGTCAGCGAACGACGATATTCACCAGTTTATCTGGTACCGCTATGACCTTCACAACTTGCTTGTCTGCTGCCAGCTGGGCAACCTTGGCACTGGCCAAAGCTAGTTCCTGCAGCGCCTCCCGGGTTAACCCCGTGGGCACGACTAAATGGTCACGCACCTTACCATTAACCTGCACCACAATTTCCACCTCAGCCACTTGGAGAGCTGTAGAGTCCACTGTGGGCCAGGACTGTAAATGAACGCTAGTTTGGTGACCCAAGCGCTCCCACAATTCTTCACCTAAATGGGGGGCAAATGGGGCCAGCATTACAACTAAGATTTCCAATACTTCCCTCATCATCCCATGGTGAATATGATCTTCCTTTTCATGCATATAGCTATAAGCAGAGTTGACAGCTTCCATAATTGAGGAAATTGCTGTGTTAAAGTTGAAACGCTCCTCAATATCCTCAGTCACTTTCTTCAGTGCGGTATGCATCGCACGGCGTAGTGCTTGATCAGCATCATCCGCAGCGACCTGCTGTTCAACTGGCTGCTGTAGGACGTCAGCATAGCGATCAACTAAACGCCAGACGCGTTTTAGAAAACGGTAGCTGCCCTCTACGCCACGGTCACTCCAATCCACATCTTTTTCCGGTGGGGCAGCAAAGAGAATGAATAACCGCCCTGTATCAGCACCATATTTTTCAATAATTTCATCAGGGCTGACCACATTGCCTTTAGATTTCGACATTTTTGCACCATCTTTATTCACCATGCCTTGCGCTAACAAACGGGTAAAAGGTTCAACAGCTGCAGTGTAGCCGGCATCATGGAAGACTTTAGTAATGAAACGCGAATACAATAGATGCAAAATAGCATGTTCAATGCCGCCAATATACTGATCTACCGGTACCCAGGCGTCTCCCTGCCCCTTGGCAAAGGGAAGGTTCTCATTCTGAGCATCGGTGTAGCGAAAATAATACCACGAAGAATCAATAAAAGTGTCCATGGTGTCTGTTTCTCGCCTAGCTTGACCACCACACTGGGGACAAGTGGCGTGCAAAAATCCTTCATGTTCAGCTAAAGGTGATTGACCGCCCGCTTTAAAGACCACATCTTCCGGTAACAATACTGGCAGCTGCTCTTCAGGAACAGGTACAGTGCCACAGTGCTCACAGTAAAGAACAGGAATAGGTGCACCCCAATAGCGCTGCCGTGAAATCAGCCAGTCACGAAGACGATAAGTTACTTTGGCCTCTCCCCAGTTGTTAGCGGCCAAGTAAGCGGCAATTTTCTTTTGGGCTGCTTCACTGGTTTTACCATTAAACTGGGCGGAATTAATTAAGACACCCGCATCTACATAAGCTTCCTTTAAATCAGCAGCACTCAATTCCTGATCCTCAGGGGTAATTACTACACGCAGCGGCAGCTGATATTTTTTAGCAAACTCAAAGTCCCGTTGGTCATGGGCAGGCACGCCCATGACCGCACCTGTGCCATAACCCATTAAAACATAGTTACCTACTAAAATTGGCACTTCTTCACCATTCACCGGATTGAGGCAGTAGGCACCGGTAAAAACACCTTCTTTAACCATCTCTGTCGAAGCACGAGCGATATCATTAAGTTTTTTTGTATTTTCAACAAAAGCCTGCACTTCTGCTTGCCGTTCACTACCAGCAGTTAATGCCTCAACAAGAGAGTGTTCCGCAGCCAGCACCAGATAGGTTACGCCATACAAAGTATCAGGACGAGTGGTAAAAACAGAGATTTCATCCTCTCTACCTTTGACTTTAAAACGAACCTCAGCGCCTTCGCTTTTGCCAATCCAATTCTCCTGCATCATGCGCACACGCTCCGGCCAACCAGACAATAGCTTTAAATCTTCTAGCAGCCGCTCTGTATAGTCTGTGATTCGGAAAAACCACTGTTCCAAATCTTTGTGGGTCACTTCTGTACCACAGCGCCAGCAGCCACCATCTTCCACCTGCTCATTAGCTAAAACTGTGCTGCAGTTTGGACACCAGTTTACACCCGCCTGCTTTTTATAGGCCAACCCACGTTTATATAAAAGTAAAAATAACCATTGTGTCCATTTATAATAGTCAGGGTCACAAGTGGCAACTTCTCGCTGCCAATCATAACTAATGCCCAGCGCTTTTTGCTGTTTTTTCATCGCCTCAATATTGGCATAGGTCCATGCAGCAGGGTGAACTTGGTTTTTGATGGCTGCATTTTCTGCCGGCAAACCAAAGGCATCCCACCCCATAGGGTGAAGTACACTAAAGCCGCGCATACGTAAAAAACGAGCTAAAACATCACCAATAGAGTAAACCCGCATATGCCCCATATGTAAACGCCCCGAGGGATAAGGAAACATCTCTAGAACATAATATTTCTTCTGTCTATCTTCTTCTGTCTGATTTAAGTCATTTTCTTCCCAAAACCTCTGCCACTTGGGTTCGATAACACTTGGATTATACTCAGCCACCACAATCTGCCTCCTATACTTCAAATCTCCAAAAAACTTTCGTTTTCCGCTGACAAGCTTTTAGACTGGCTTCATTAGCACCTGCTATCTGCAAGCAAGATAATTTACCGTCAGTACCAAAGATTGCCTGTCCACAGGCTTTCTTCCTATTATATACGGATTAAAGGAGGGAATGCAAGAGCACCAGTGCACTTAGCAACCACTCTATTTACGGCATAAATGAAGTCTAATAAAAATGACAAATAACAATGATATGCTATACCATATTTAATTATGTGAATTTTTCAACTTATTCTTGACAGTAAAACTTTGGCATCTTATAATGAAGGTGCTCTAGCAATAACTGTTGCTGTAGTGTGCGGATTCAATGAACACCGCTTCGTGATCAGGTCACTTATGAGGCGTGGGAGATAGAGTGATACCGGCTGCACACGGGTTTTATACCCGTGTGCTTTTTTATTGCCAAAAATTGACGATTTACAATACTCATCCGCACAGATTACAACAATTTCTGTACGATAACTCATTAAGTCTTAATATTTGACAGGTGAAAGGAGGAGATTTGTTTAATCTGGCTCTGGCATGTTGCTTGGGGGGAACAGGGGCCGGGGTAAAAAAAGGAGGTTTAATAAAATGAAAACTGTAAAAAGAAAACTCCTAGCAATCTTCCTAATCTTAACGATGCTCTTAACTCTAGTCGGTTCCGTAGTTGCTGAAGGTGGAGGTGGAAATC
>DASRMS010000040.1:0-5623 GCA_035647835.1 Oscillospiraceae bacterium | reverse complement strand
ATGCACTGTCCGGAGATGACATCCTTGTAAACCGCAGACATTTCATCCTCCATCCGAGGGGAGTGGCATTCCGGAACGCTCAGTTAGGCGATGGCAACGACGGAACAAATGCGACACCGTCAAACGCTAATCTAGCCGATCACCGGAACTGGATACGCGTCTACGAGGCAAAGAACGTGCGTATCGTACAGTTTAAGCACAAACTTGTAACTGCTTATTCTGCAGCTCAATAAGGGGTGATGAGATGAGATTTTTAGATTATCTAAAGCGTTTCACTTACACCCCGAACGAGTTTTACGATCACTTGAAGGGGTTAGAGGATGCAGCCGGGGGTGACGTTGACCTCGTCATCCTCCCGGTCATGGCCGGGGAAAGTTCTAATCAACCGGCACTAAAACCAACGGTGAGCGAAGCAAACAGTACAGAAAATCCCTATGTTGCGACTGTCGCTGTCAAGCTGATGAACAAGGCAAATGATAAGGTCCTTGAATGGTTTAACGGCACTCGCAAGGTGACGGTGGACATTAGTTCCACAGCCGGCACAATTGCCATTGATGACGAGGATGCTGGCAGCGCAGGCGCAGACGCAACCTTTGACTTATTCTTTGAAAACGGTGTCGGAACGTTCATAATCACCCTTGGCGGCGCCTGGGAGGCAGAAGACACAATAAAAGTAAACGCAGATAAAGACGACAGTAATTACAGCGTAGGAATAATGGGCTACACCGTCAAGGTGGAAAATCACTTCTTAATCGAAGTGGCTGCTGATTCGCAACAAGAGGAATAAAACGAGAGGCCTTCGGGCCTCTTTCTATTTTGAGGTGATTTTATGGCAACAGATGTGACAGCCTTTAACCGCATGCGCAGGGAGCAGGAAGAGAAAGCGCAGGCTGAAAGGGAGAGGAAGGAGGCGGAGGCTAAATGCCAGAAGAATTTGAAACCACAATCACAGTTGGAGAAAACAGCTACATCGACATCGACGGAGCAGACGAGTACTTCGCAGGCCGCCTCCACGCCGAAAGCTGGGGGCAAGCAGACGACGAAACCAAAGAAAAAGCCCTCAAGCAAGCAACAAAAGAAATAGACCGGCAGCTTCTCAAGGGGCGCAAGGCAACGGATACCCAGGAGCTGGCCTTTCCCCGCTACCCGGACACGGAGGTGCCTGTAGCGGTCAAGGATGCTTGCTGTGAAATTGCTTTAGCTCTCCTTGAGCGTGGCAACAGCCAACGGAGGAAACTGCAGCAGGAAGGTGTACAGTCATTTACGCTTGGCAATATGAGCGAAACTTATACTGCAGGTGCTGGGCGTGGTCTAATCAGTCAGGAAGCGAAGGAGCTGCTTAAACTGTGGCTGCTAGGTGGTGTTTTTATAACATGATCAGTGGCTATCTCAATCAGACTGCTACCTGGCACTATGTAACTGGTCAAAACGAATACGGAGAGCCCATAACCGGCAGTAAAGCTGTTAAAGTCCGCTGGGAAGGCAAGCGGCGGCTAGTCCGGGATAATGAAGGCCGGGAGGTAGTATCAGAGGCTCGGGTATTTTGTACTGAAGCCGTAAAGCCAGGAGACGAACTAGAGTTTGATGGCCGTAGGTGGCCGGTTATTGCGGTATCTACTATCCCCGGCTTGGACGGCAACGAAAGTCACAGAGAGGTAGCTGTGTAATGGCTAAAAAATGGCGTATTAAAGAAGCAGTTAAGATAGCGGAGAAGGCTGGGCTTAAAGCATTGCGGACCGGCGGCGAAAAAATTATTACCAGTGCGATGAACAACGTGCCTATCGAAAGCGGTACTCTTCGCAGAAGCGCAACTACTACAGTTGGTGGACTGCCTAACAGTTCAGAAGTGTATGAATCTGCGAAGGATGGGGCAGAAATGAAAAACGCTTATCCGGAGCCTTTAGGCAAAGAAAAGGCAGTGTATGTATCTTACAACACGCCATACGCAAGACGTCAACATGAAGAACTGGGCTATTATCACCCTGTAGGGGGAGGGCCTAAATACCTAGAAAACTCGTTTAACCAAAACAAAAGCAAAGTGCTAAAGGATGCTGACAAGCAGATAAAAAAAGCCTTGAGAGAAGCGGAGTGATGCCGTTGTGCTAACTGAAATAAGCACATATCTAAAAAATCAAGACACTGATATTTTCCTTGGCCTGATGCCTGACCAGCCTGACAATTGTGTAGCATTGTTTGAGTATGCCGGCAGCCCTCCAGATTTGCACTGGAATGGTGAATATCCCGGCCTACAGGTAAGAGTGCGTGATAAGAGCTATGCCGCTGGCAGAGCAAAGATCGGACATATAATGCGAGTGTTGCATGGGCTGACTGAAACAGTCCTTGGCAGCACTCGTTATTTATTAATAAGAGCCCGGGGCACCCCAGAAATATTAAAGCGTGATGCAAGCAACCGGGTTGAGTTTTTTGTAAACTTTGAGATTATAAAGGAGCGTGATTAGCGTGGCATTAGCAGGCAAAGGCGGTAGCTTAAACATTGGCGCTAACAAGGTAGCCGAGATTGCTAACTGGTCTTTGGACTTAGGCGCAGATGATATTGATGTTACCAGCTTTGATAGTGAAGGCTGGAAAGAGTATCTAGCCGGTTTAAAGGAATGGTCTGGCAGCGCAGAAGGTAACTTCAAGCCTGACGATACGAATGGACAGAAGGCAATTTTACAAGCCTGGCTAAATGGAGAAGCACTGAACTTTAGCTTTAAGGTAAGCGAAACTATAACCTTTACTGGGTCAGCTTTTGTGAAGCCGTCAATTGAAATGCCGGTTGACGATAAAGCGTCGTTCAGTACTGACATTACTGGAACCGGTCCTCTGACGTTGCCGGCATAAGGAGTGATAATAAATGGCTATAACTGGAATGGTCGGAGGGGTCTATGTAAGTGACAATAGCATCCCTCCGGTTCCTTTTTTCGACGCTACGACCACGGGAGATGCAGCACGAAAGCGTTATCAGGTTGTCGATCCTGCTCACAGATACTGGCCACTAGATGCAGAAGTTACGGTCAAGGTAAACGCTGTTGAGGTAACGACCGGCTTTAGGTTGGAACGTGCTGGCGGCTTTGTGGAGTTTGATGATGCGCTTGGTGCAGAGGATGTTGTTACAGTATCAGGTACAGCCCTAACCCTTGCCCAGGCCGGGGGCTTCTTCAATTGGTCAATAGATGGTGACGGAGAAGATGCTGACGCTACGACATTTGCAAGCCAGGGATGGAAGGAGTCTGTGCGGACACTCAAAGGCTGGTCTGGCAGTGCAGAAGCTTACTGGGGCGATTCGCAGTTTTATGACTCCTTGGGTAAGGCCATCATCGTAAAGCTATTTACTGACGCAGGCCCGTCACAGAACTGCCTTGAGGGATTTGCTATTATCAACGGTGATGGAATTGAAACGCCAGTAGATGGACTAGTACAGGAAGCAGTTGACTTTACCGGCACTGGGCCGTTGTATATAAGATTGTAGGGGGATTGTTATGAGAAATAAAACAGTAGAATTTGCCGGCAAAAAGATCCGGGTAGAAGAAAAACGAATTGGCGAACTTGAAAAGATTGTTGCTGACCTGTTCCCGGAGAGTAAGGGCAATATCCAGAAGGTAGATCTGAACAAGGTACTAGAAAAAGCCGGATTTGACCTGCTCTATGATAAGCTACCAGTACTTTTTTCAGACATAACAAAAGACGATGTTAAAAACGCTTATATGAGCGAGATTGAGGAACTGATTGAGGTATTCATTGACGTAAATTTTACCGGACTAAAAAGGCTAATCAATCCGCTGATGGGCTTGATTCAGGCTGGCTTGACGCAGAAATAGTAGTACTTTTTGCTCGTGAATTTGGCTGGACGATAGATGAGATGAGACAGCTAACGGTTAGAGAGTTGTCCTTAATCCTCGATGAGCTGCAGCGGCAAGTCGCTCTAGAGCAGTACAACGAGCAGCGTAACCGCTGGGCGTCCTTGGCGGCGGTGATAACAAATGGATGTGGGGCTATAGCCGGTATGTTTAGCAAGAAAAAGCACAAAGAAGTTAGCCCTGACGACTTTATAAGCAAAGACGCAAAAAAGGCATTTCAGCAGCTGCTAGGACAGGACAAGCAAAAGGATTGGAGCAAGCACATAGAGGACGCAAAGGCTAAAGGGCTGAAGGGTGGTGAGACATTATGCTAGTTGGTGAAGTATTTGCCCGTATGGGACTGGATTCAAAGCAATACGAGAAGGGCCTGGGTAAGCTAGAAGGTATGACCCAGAAGAAAGCTGTAACGCTAGGAAGCATCTTTAAAGGTGCTTTTTCTTTTGCGTTAGGGATGGGGCTTGTATCAGGCTTTAAGTCGCTGGGTGGTGCCTTGACTGACTTTGTAAACACTGCTGCCCGGACGGAAGTATTAGACGTAGCCCTGAAATCAGTAGCTAAATCCTCCGGCTATGCTATATCGACCTTACGCCAGCAACGAAACGCCGTTATGGAGCTTGGTATTGCCGAACAAGAAGCCTCGCAAATCCTTACCCGGTTTATGCAGGCGCAGTTAGACACGGCTGATGCTGCCAAACTTGCCAGGGTAGCACAGGACGCTGCAGTTATTAGTGGCACGAACTCCTCCCAGGCAGCGGAACAAATGACAGAAGCTATAGCCAAGCAACGTCCGATGTTATTGGCACAATTCGGCATGATGGCTGGTATTGAGGAAATGTACGGCGAATATGCAAAAACCGTAGGGAAAGCATCAAATCAGCTAACCCAGGCCGAGAAGAAACAGGCTATGCTGAATTATATCCTGGCCGAAGGCGATAAGATTGCTGGCACCTATGAAGCTAGTATGGGTGTGGTTGGTAAGCAGATCAGCTCCTTACCACGTTACTGGGACACACTGAAAAACGCCATTGCAGCACCTCTAGCCTTGCCGGCTATCAGCGTTATTGTGGATGGCCTTACCAATGGGCTTAAGAATGCCATCGGCTGGGCAGAGGCTAATAAAATGATGTTGCAAAGCATGGGGCAAACTGCTGCGAATGTAGCAGGTTACGTAGTAAGTGGATTCCAGTTTGTCACTAGAACATTCGCAGAGAATTGGGGCATGATTCGCTTTGCTGCTACAGCACTACTAACATATGCAGTGGCCACTAGGACAGCAGCAGGAGCTACTGCGCTGTTCCAGGCAATATCACTAGCCCTAAATGGGCAACTGGTAGCAAAGATACCGCTATTAGGTTTTGTAAGCACTGCTATGGGTATATATAGGGTGCAAATGGCATTAGCATCCTCGCAGGGCATTGTACTATCCGGAGCTTTAGCAAAGGTTCGATTGGCTTTGTTTTCAGTATGGTCAGCATTAGGTCCAATTGGTTGGGCAATTTTGGCCCTATCCGGTCTGGTCGCTGGCGGCATGGCGCTCTGGAATAGATATTCCCAGTCTCTACAAAAAACAGCCTCCACTGGAATGGGTGATTTTCGTAAGGCAGAACAGGGACTAGCGGCCAGTGCAGGAGATTCCTCAAAAGCCCTGGATGATCAGACTAAAGCACTCAACAAGGCTGGCAAAGCGGCACAGAAGAACTTACAACCATTCGACGAAATTAACCAGATGCAGAAGGAATCAGCTGGTGGCAGTGGCGCCGGAT
>DASRMS010000039.1:0-37086 GCA_035647835.1 Oscillospiraceae bacterium | reverse complement strand
CAGATTATGGCACGTCTCAGAGGTACTAGTGAGACGGTTATTGCCATGCAGTTATTAGTAATGAATCTGGAACGCAGGCTCCGGATTCTTTTTGCCCATTTTTTTATGAGTTTTATAGAGTGGTCTTCACCATTAGAAATGCCTGCTTGAACTATTTTTTTTTAATGTTCATCGACCCCTAATTTATTCAAATAGGGTTCTGGGTTCGAGATTTAAACAAAGACACCTTTATACAGTACGTAAAGGTGTCTTTGTTCGTCAGCACGGTGATGAATCGCATTACTTGCTCACCAGGCAGGTTTCTGGAAACGAGACTTATTTGCCTTCCGTGTTGATGCGTAAACATAATCTTTGTATACATCAGGGCCCGGTTCCTATCGATGAAATGCGCCAACCTGTTTGCGGTGATTCTTGCTTCAAGTGGATAAAGCGGGTTTGGCTGCCGCTCTCAAAAGTCATTGGCTCTTTTACCTCTAAATCTACCGTTACTTGATAGAAAAGCAGCTCCTCAGATTGTTCACTGTTGAGCGAGTATGGTTCTATCTTAATGACCGAGGCAGAGGTTATATTGGCAAAACCATCATATGCTTCGTACTCTGGGTTCATTAGATAGTAGTTATCCAGGTTGCTGAAAAGATAGGAAGAAAGATTTTCACGTGATAAGCAGGCATAAGCTCGTTTATCATCTTTATTGTTGATGGCTGCATAGTAAGTCTGGATAATATCTTCCGGTGACTTTAGCGCAAGCTCTTTTTCCAAAGGGTCATCATAGTCGATGTGGGAGACAATCCATTGGTCCCAACTTTTGTTTGTAACTTCTTCGAGTGTTTTGCCGTCAAGTGAACAGGCAAAACCGTAATGCCGGCCTGCATCCAGCCAGGCACCAATAATTTTATCAGCATGGTGGACGATAACAGCACGCCCGGTATGACAGCGGGGACTCAGATAGTCGGGGAGTAGCTCCACAATCTTGTATAATCTAACATCCACCTGTTGCCCCAAGGCTTTTTCAAGATTAAGATTAATGGCTTGGCTTAATTCATTATTATGTGCCCAATACAGTATTATAGGGTATTCACCGGCCCGATGCAGAAGATCAGTTGGCAGTTTTACCTGCAGTTGATTAATCAGAAATGCCGGTGTCAGTCCATATTCAGCCAGCAGCTCTTTATCTTTAGCATCTACTGCAGCACTATAGTTAGGGTATTCAGTTAAGCTATACAAAAGATTAATAAATTCTGCCGGAATTTGATACCAGCCTTCAGCACTTTTTAGTACAGCTGGTGCGGCGGTATCAAGGCCTGGTATGTATATTTGATATGATTCTTCCCTGCCGTTTACTGTGAGTGTCAGCGTTTCAGGGTGTGCATTATCGGGTGCTTGCTCTGAAGGAACTGCTTTTGCCAACTCAGCAGATAAGAGGCTTATCAGACTTGGGTCAGTTACTTCAATGGTGTCTAAAGTGATGGCTTTTAAACCAGCTACCGAAGGCTGAAACATGGCTTCTCCTTTGGGTTCTGATCTATTCTGATTCGGTGAACAGCCGGTTAACAGCAGCACAAGTAGGAGAGAAAACAATATGAGAAAAAACTTTTTCATTGAAACCGCCTACCTTCCATCATCATTAACTTCTCTAACCATCGTAAAACTAAACAGCATGCCTTTTGGAATGCAATAGTCATTAAAGGGAAAACCATTAGAAGGCTACCTAACAGCCGTCCACCTCGTGGCACTTACTTGAACTGGTGAACAATCGCTAAAGTTTTAGTAATTTTTGATGAATTGCTTTTAGGGACCGACCGCTGTCAATAGTGATGAGCATCACAATATATTGTATGAGGAGTTAAAGTACAAATGAACATCAGTCTTCCCGGTGATGTTGCATACATCTTAAATAAGCTGCATGAACATGGTTTTGCAGGCTATATTGTGGGCGGCTGTGTGCGAGATAGTCTGTTAAATAAGGTACCGCATGACTGGGATATTACCACCAATGCACAGCCTGATCAGGTTAAGCAATTATTTGCCAAAACTATTGCTACAGGTATAAAACACGGCACAGTGACAGCTGTTATAAATGGCAAGCAGTATGATATTACTACATATCGCCATGCTGGCAATGGTACCGGTGTTCGTAGATCTGACAACACTACGTCACTGAAGGAGGATTTGAGCCGCAGGGATTTTACGATTAACGCCATGGCCTATCAACAGCAGACAGGGTTAGTTGACTATTTTAACGGCGTAAGTGACTTAAGATGCGCTGTGATTAATGCCGTGGGTGATCCTGAACAACGCTTCCAGGAAGATGCATTGCGCATGATGCGCGCTATCCGTTTAGCCTGTCAGTTAGGTTTTACAGTCGGTACGAGTACCTTAACGGCCATCACCAGAAACCATCAGCTTTTAAGGCATATTAGTGCAGAAAGAATCAGGAATGAATTATGCAGAATTATGCTTTCTAAACAACCCGCTAGAGGTATTGAGCTGCTGCACTCTACATTGCTATTAAGTATGATTCTGCCAGAGCTGACTGCCTGTGCTGACTTTGACCATGTTTTAGCCGTCTTGGACGCGGCGCCAAAGGGTTTAACAGTCAGGCTGGCCGCCCTGCTGCATGGCATAGGCAAACCGATATCAAAGAAAGAGAATAAGAGCGGGGACTTGTCTCGGTATCATTTAGAAAGGGCAGATATCGTCCGGGATATACTGAGAAGATTAAAATTTGCTAAGCAGACGGTCGACTCAGTATGTATACTGGTGCGAGAACAGCTGAACCGGTTTGATTTCCCCAATAAGGCCAATATAAAAAGGCTTATCAATAGAGTCGGCCTGGGGAATTTACAAAGCTTCTTTGAGCTGCAAATTGCTGAGATAAAAGCTTCCCAGCCGCCACATCACTTCTCTGCCCTGAATGCTTTAAGCGAGCAGGTCTGCAAGATTATCAAAGAAAAACAGCCGCTCACTGTAAAAGATCTGGCTGTCAATGGAGATGACTTAATAACGATTGGTATTCAACCCGGGGTTCAGATGGGGCAGATACTGAACAGCTTACTGGAAAAAGTGCTGGAAGAGCCGGAGATGAATACTAAAGAAAATCTACTTAATATAATCACCACAGAACAAGGAGAAAACAATATTTAAAATGGGAGCAGGCACTTATTTTTTCCTGATTTCGTAGATATCCTTTCTGATGTGCTGCAGTAGCGGCAGCTCTCTTCTAACTTTCTGCACAAATTGCAGGTCAATTTCACCATATAAGATGCCCTCTTTTTCATCTAGTTCATTAACAACCTGACCCCAGGGATCTATGATGCAAGAATGACCATAGGCATGATAGACTGCCTGCAGATTGCGAGCTGGGGATGCCGCCACGAAGTAGACTTGATTATCCAGTGCCCTGGCTTTTGCGGTTATCTCCCAATGGACAGGCCCTGTAGTCAGATTAAAGGCAGCCGGCACAATGATTACCTCTGCTCCTGCCAGTGCCATCAGGCGCATCAGCTCCGGAAAGCGCATATCATAACAAATGGCCACACCTATCCGGCAAAATTCAGTAGCTACAACGGTGACTTGCTCACCAGATCCCAAACTGGACGACTCCCTAAAGCTAATACCGTCTTCTACGTCTACGTCAAATAAGTGCATTTTTCGATGTTTACCTATTAAAGCACCATTTTTATCATAGATAAAAGAAGTATTGTAGATGGCGTCGTGATCCCGCTCGGGTATAGACCCTCCCACCAGGTAAATTTTTAATTCCTTGGCCAGCTTACCAAGCATTGAAGTTGTCTCCCCCGGATACTCTTCTGCATATAAAGGGAAAGCTTTGTTTTCATAAGGACAATTAAACATCTCGGGTAAAACTACCAGTTGGCTCCCCTTGCCAGCGGCCTCCCTAATTGCACGTTCCGCATTCTTTAGATTTAATTCCTTATTGTCAGCAACATTAAGCTGACAGACACCTATTGTAAAATTCATCTCATCAACTCCACTAGCAGCAGCATTCCCTTTATTCTAAGGTGGCTGCTGCTTTTCTTCTTCTTATCTTTACCGGCATCTGGCTGTGCTATGTTTTTAGCGTTGCCAGATTACGTTGTATCTTTCTTCAGCATAGTTAATGGGTTCACGGGCAAAAGCACTGGCTGCCCCCAGATCTAATTTAAATACCATGCCCTTGCTGGAACCGCAGCTGATTGTTTTTAAGCAGCAACGCCCTGATTCTAACCTGTTAATGATTACCGTTAGGGCTATCTGGTTACCAACACGCCAGAAGTATTGTTCATAGATCAGCACCGCTACATACTGTTCTGTATCAGAAAAAACATCTTCACTGACCTTTTGCACATGGCTCATTTTATGACAAAGATAAGCATAGAGCTCACTGGCCTCGGCTTCAACTTCCACACTGAATGTTTGTGCCACCGTCTCACTCCTTTGCCTAGATATTACTATCTTACTGAGTATAGCAATGATGAAGCTGCTTTAGTTCCTGTTATCAGGAGAAACAACCAGAACATTCCACGTAGTAAATATTCTCTATGTTAGGTTAGATCTCCTTTACAAAGCAAGCCATTGCTAATGCAGTTAAAGTCATCAGTAGTGGCCTGCTTCTTCTTTATTCCTTTTCAATAGTATTGTCATCTTCAAACTTTAGTTTCTGTTTGTCTGTTAAAACAACTTCTTCTAATCTTGTGCGTCTAAATCAGGATGCTGGCATTTTACCTTGCCTTCCTTGTGATATTCAATGCCTTCATGGAACACTCTTTTGAAGGGATGCCCTTTAAATGTACCCTCATACCAGAGCTCACCGGTTTCGTAGTAAAGTCTGCCATTTCGGTAATATCTGGGCCTTTCCATTTACAGCTTCACCATAAAAGCAGACTGCATCCGCTAGATCGTAATAGACGATAAACTCTCGTTTCACCAGTCATACTCCTCCTCGACTTGATAACTTTGTAATTCATAATACTCATAGCAAGCTTCACAATAACGATAACCATCTACAGCCAGCGCAAAATTGTCGGCATCGATGCTGCAAAGTGGGCACTTGCGTGATTTGACGATGGTGTAACTAATCTCCTTCAGCTGCTTTTCCCATCTAGATAGCAGGCTCAAGTCATCCGTCCGCCAGGCGAGGGGCAAATCTTGACGGCGAATCTGCTTATGGCGTTTGCTGAAACGCTCTACCTTAACCTGTAGGCGTTTTTCATTGGGCAGGCCTTCAGGTAGTTGAATGGTATAGTTGACCTGCTGTGGTGCTCGCAGCTTGGCGATTGCTGTTTCGACTTCCGTAACCTTTGTCAGTCTTGCTGCCAGCATGGTTAGCATCCTGTACATTTCTGCGGCAAGAGGACCATCATCACCACCGTTTAGCCAGATTGTGTCATAATCAGGACAGTTAATTACATTTGCCAGTCTTTTTCTGATGTTAATGACTTCTAGATGAGTCAGGGGGTCAGCTTCTTTCTTTTGTTGTTTATGATCGCTGCTTTCCGGCAGTAGATCTGCAAAATCAGCAAAGAGTGGCAGATAGTCCATCCAGTAACCGTCAGTGGCACCATCTTCCCTTTCCAACAAACAGTCTTCGCAGCAATAATAGCTGCCCACTGTATCCACTAAATAAATATCCGGGTGAAGTTCGGTTAAACAGTTGGCACAATGGTCTTCTAAAGGCTGCACAAACCACTTTTTGTCCCTGTACTTTAGCCAGCCTTGGTTTACAAATGCTCGCAGCAGATACCTGCCGATATAAGCTTTGGCACCAGTCTTTGGGGCGGCTTTGTTGATTCTTTTCGCAAGCACAGGTTTGTCCTTAAGCAAGGCGGCATAAAGTTCCTCTGTACTACTTTCTCTTTCCAACAACAAGTTATCTTTTGCCCACGCCAGGAATTGTTCCCGATAGTTTTCTGCAAGTTTCATTATTCATCCCTCCGTCTTTAAGCTCTTCATTATTATAAATACATCGGCATAATAAAAGATGACACGCTTAAGCCAGAGCTAGCTTCTCTACACTTTGCCATAAATACTGTGGTAACAGGAGAATAGGGCAAACGGCATAAGGTCAATTGTGCCGCTGACAAATATATGCAGATAGCTTATACTGACATTAAGCTTTTTTGCAGAAAAAATGCGACCATTTCTCTTGATCATGTGTCTAATTTAATGAGAGAGAAGGTGGAGTAGTGGCCGGTTCACTGGCAATGGCTTTCTATTCGTCATGGTGCAGGACATAAATAGCCAGGACAGCAGGTCTTAGAAACCTGCGTCCTGGCTATTTGCAATCTGCTTCCTTTAGCGTCTCAACAATTTTCTTCATTTCCAGATACCAACACCACAGATACTCTAGCTATTCATCAATAACTTGTTCTATCTTTCTTTCTATTTGCCTAATACAGACATCCCTTCCTTTGTTTGTATCTAGCATGGTATAGCCGAGTTCTTTTTCTTTCTCTGCTCTATTCTTTTGCGTAATCTCCTTAAATTGAGCAAAAGTATCATATTTTTGCATCTGACCGCCTCCTTAACTTAGTTTTTGAGTTTTGATCTGTAATCATACTACTTTTAATGAAGCTTACTGTATTTTCTTTTCAGCGGTGATACTATTGGCTCAAAACAGCGAAGCTCCTTATGCTGTGATGTTAACCACAGTATAAGGAGCTATCTTTGAATTCCAGCGTGTAATATTGTTTTTCAGCATAAGCAATGGTTCACGAGCAAAATCTACTGTATTTTCCTTTCAACAGTAAACCCTTCACTGTATCTCACAACAATATAGAGGTCATCGTAATCCTGAGTTGTTTCAATTCGGCTTTCGAAGACTGCAGCCTCATTCGTGTCACCTTGTTTTTCTAGAGGCCATTTTTCAATAACTCTGTTTCCCATGCGGGTTTCGACATGAGCTTCTACCAAACGATAAGGCACATTCTCAAGATATTTAGTCTCTACTAAAGAAATATAAGTAGGTCTGTTTTGTTGTGTACTGACATGAGTATGAAGAGAATTAAAGAGATAATCCCTCATCTCATTTAAGTCTAATTGCATAACTTCTCCGGTACGGATTACTCCATCCTTTGTGGTAGCCACATAGTATTCATATCGCATTTTTTGACTTAATTCAACACGCTCTTTGTCATAAACCTCTTCAAATGTATCTGATTGGTTGGAGTTACTACTGTGACTAATTGAAATATCCCACATAGGTTCTGGTATTACTGCTAAGTTGAGGATTGAATAAAAGTAACCTTCACTGCCTTTAACAGCAGCTACGGTGGTAAAGTCATTTTCTCCTACCGGTCGATAATTAAAGGTGACTAAGCTATCTTCTTGATATTCTCTTAAATACCAGCTAATTTTAACTTCTGCCTCTTCTCTGCCCGCGTTTAATATCTCAGTTTCATCCAGAGCCCACCAGCGGGATTCGTCCTGTATTTGCTGAACAACACCAGAAACACTACCAATTTCATTACTTATTTGAAACCTTAGCGAATTAATTTCACTCTGCATCTGGCTTATGCCGTTCATCAGCTTTTGCGATGAGTTTATTTGCCACCAATTTAGCAGGACAACCACAATTAAACAAACGAATAAAGCTTTGTCTCTTTTATTCATTAACAATCCACCACCCTTTCCCTTAACCAACATTAATATATGGGAGACGTGACAAGGTTAGTCATTCTGCGGGTGTACCCATGGATAACAAGTTCATTCTCACCATGATTATACCATGATGTGCCAGTAGTGGGAGGATAAAATTGGTTAGGGTAAGGAAATGAGCCCTGTTATTAGCTGTCAAGCTTGATAATAATGTCTAATTGCCTTGGATAATGCAGAAGCTATAATGCTGTAATATTATTGAGTTTAAGGAGGCACCAGATGAGCTTAAAGCAGCTTTTGCTTTTGACTTCCTGCTTACTGCTCTTTACTCTGCAAAGGGCCACAGGTTTAGCAACACAGGTGAAAAACGCACAGCAGGAAGTAACAGAAGCACGTGAATTAACGCTGGCGTCAGAAAAATATGAAACGCAACTGATGAACATTACCAAATATGCCCCATTAAGCGCTGGCGCCATTCCGGGTCATGATTATGCAGGAGACCCTTCTGTTACGGCCAGTGGCGAGAAACTGGTTCCCGGCAAGACTGCGGCTGCCGGTGAAAACATTCCTTTCGGCACAGAAATATATGTCGAAGGAGAAGGTTGGTATGCCGTAGAGGATCGCGGTGGCAATATCGGGCCTAACGATATAGATCTAGCATGCAAATCGAAAGAGGAATCCATTGAATTTGGTCAGAAACAGCTGCTCGTGATCCTCAAAGCACCCTAAGACGTGCTATACTCACATCTCAGCAGCAAAAGGAAGTTATACAGAATAGTAGACAAGGGATTGATGATGCCGCAAAAACTGCAGTTAGTGGCATCATCAATCCCTTTGGGTTGCATTACATCAGGTGTCTCAAGTTTCTGTTTGGGGAAATGGACAGGGTTTAGCTCGTTTGTATCCCTGCCAGTTGTGCAAATTCTGTCAGTTTCTCGGCAAATACTTTACAGGCTGCTTCAATGGGCTTTTTACTGGTCATCTCCACACCGGCTTTTTGCAAAACTGCAAGCGGATAATCAGAGCTGCCGGCTTGTAAAAACTCTAGATACCTAGCTACTGCCGGTGTGCCTGTGGTTAGAATTCCTTTACTAAGGGCTGTTGCCGCACTGTAGCCTGTAGCGTACTGATAGACATAATAATTGTAATAGAAGTGGGGAATTCTGGCCCATTCCAGGCCAATTTGCTCATCAATGATCATGTCCTCTGTACCGTAATACTTCTGGTTTAGCTGATAGTAATCTTTGGTGAGTGATTCTGCTGTTAAGGCTTCATTGTTCTGCGCTTGTTGATGGATAAGATGCTCAAACTCCGCAAACATGGTCTGACGAAATACTGTAGCTCTGAAGCCTTCTAAAAAATGATTTAAGAGATAGAGCCGTTTTTGTTGATCAGTGATGGTGTGGAGTAAATAGTCATTTAGTAAGGCTTCATTACAGGTCGAGGCTACTTCAGCCACAAAAATAGCATAATCGCCGTATGGGTAGGGTTGATACTTTCTCGTATAGTAACTGTGCACTGAATGACCAAATTCGTGTGCCAAGGTAAATAAGTCAGTGAGATTGTTTTGCCAGTTCAACAGAATGTAGGGATTTGTGCCATAGGCGCCGCTGGAGTAGGCCCCGCTGCGCTTCCCTTTACTTTCCTGTACATCTACCCAGCGGTTGGCAAAACCTTCCTGCAGCACCTTGAGGTAATCTTCACCCAGGGGGGCTAAGCCTGCCATGATCAGGTCTTGTGCCTGCGCATAACCGATCTCCATCTTGACATCTTTGACCAGTGGAGTATATAGGTCATACATATGTAGTTTGTTAAGCCCTAGAACTTGCTTACGCAGCTTGAGATAACGATGCAGCAGCGGTAAATGCTCGTTTACAGTGCTCACCAAGTTATCATAGACACTTTCAGGAATATTGTTTTTGGCCAGAGCTGCTTCTCTGGCTGAGGCATAATTTCTGATGCGGGCATAAAAATTGTTCTTCTTAATATTGCCGCTCAAAGTACTGGCAAAGGTATTACGGAACTTGCCATAGGTATCATAAACAGCGTTAAAGGCATCATGGCGTACCCGCTGGTCGGCACTTTCTAAAAAGCGGATGAATCTGCCATGCGTAACCTCTACTTCTTCTCCCTTGTCATCTTTGATCACAGGGAATTCCAGATCAGCGTTATTTAACATACCAAAAGTATTTTGTGAAGCTCCCAGCACTTCGGAGGCCTCGGCCAATAGTGCTTCCTGTGCTGCTGGCAGCACGTGCGGCCTTTGGCGATTTATTTCTGCCAAAGCATGCTCATAGAGACGCAGTTCTGCTTTTTGCTCTAAAAATGCCTGTAGTTTTTCTTCTGCTATACTAAGTAGTTCCGGCACAATAAAGGCGAGCTGGCTGGCAGCCTGGGCATATAGATTTCTCATACGCTCGTTAAGCGCCTGATAAATGGAATTGGTGGTATCTTGGTCGTAACGCAGATGTGCATAGGCATAAAGCTTGCCTAGCCGCAATGTTAATTGATCCTGATCTTGCAGTGCCGCATAGAGGGTTTCCGCACTTTCATCCAGTCTGCTCTGATAATCTTTAATCCCTGGAACCATTGCTTTTACTTCCTGAAATTCCTTTTCCCAGGCTTCATCACTGGGGAAAATATCTTCAATCCGCCAAGTGTCTTTTTCGGCAATTTCCTTTCTTAAGGGAAGTCTCTTGACAGCTTGCACCTTTGTCATGGTAATCCTCCATTCTGTTTCTACGCTTTCGCCGCAGTTATTAGGATTATTATACCATTAGTGAGCTCATAAACCTAAATGCCTACCCGGGCAAATATCTGATCAACCTGGCTGAGATGAATTGAAGGATCAAAACAATCGTTTAACTCCTGCTCGCTCGCTCAATTGTCAATCAGTCATCGAAAATCCAAACTACAGCGATAAAAGTTTCTTTAAACTGCTTTTAGGATTTGACTTTTTGCCCATCTTGTTATATATTTATCACATAAGGATATAAATATATAACATTTAGTTATGTATTTATAGCGAAAGGAGTTTGCTTGTGAAGATACTGAAAATGTTTGGTTGGCTGGGTCTGCTTGGCTTGCTGGGTATATTTACAGATAATGTTGGCTTCTTTGGCTTCTTTGGTTTTTTTGGCTTTTGGGGGATGGCCAAGATCAAAGATGATGAATTGTTAAGAAAAAATTTGCACAAAGCAGGCTTTAATGCCTTCGTTGTCTCGCTGGCCAGCCTAGCAGCGGCCATTGCCGGCGTGGCAGTGGTCAAGACTTTAGAAGCAGCTGTGATGTTTATTGCTGTCACTTTCGTTGTGCAGATTATTACCTTTGTGATCTCTTTTAACGTGTCTGAGAAGCGGGGTGAGTCTTAAGGTGGAAGTTAAGATTAAGTCGCGCATAAAAGAACTTCGTGCCAGATATGATTTAACTCAAGAACAACTTGCGCAGCTAGTCAATGTGCGACGAGAAACAATTGGGCATATCGAAAATAACAAATATAATCTGTCCTTAATTCTCGCCTATAAGATTTCCCGCGCTTTACACAGTACAATTGAAGAAGTTTTTTCATTTGCAGAGCTTGAACAATGAGGATAATAGGTGCTGCAACAGCCAGTACAAGGCGTACTGGCTGTTGCTATTATAGATATTTAGTTTCCTCTTTAAGCTGCTTTCTTTGCTTTCTGACGTTCTGTTAATCTAACTAGCAGCACTCCTGCTTCGTATAGAAATGCTAAAGGAATCGCCATGAGAACTTGTGAAATGATATCTGGCGGGGTCATAAGTGCTGATACCAACATGATAACGAGCACGGCAAACTTGCGGTTTCGGCGTAAGAAGTCTGAAGATATGAGGCCGATTAATCCCAGAAACCAAAAGACTAAGGGAATTTGGAAAATAGCGCCGAACGCTAGTAAAAGGGAAGTGATGAAAGAAACATAATTACTAATGGAGAATAAAGGAGTTAGCGATTCTGTACCAAAGCCCATGAAAAACTTAATGGCAAAAGGTATCACCAGATAATAACAAAACGCAACGCCTAAAAAGAAAAGCAGATTCATAGCGAGGAAAAAAGGCAGAAGAGCCTTTTTTTCCGTATTCTCGAGGGCTGGCATGATAAAAATTAAAAGTTGAATTAAATTTAGTGGTAACGTGGCAATCAAAGCAACTTGAATTGCTAGCCTAATCTGTGCCGTTAGAGCTTCAGGAGGGGAGGTAAAGATTAATTGCAGGCCTGGTGCTGGCTTGATTAAAAACTCCAGAATGTCGTTAATAAAAGCAAAACTGATTACAGTTGCCACTAACACAGTTATGACCATAATAATTAATCTTTTACGCAGGTCACCTAAGTGATCCCAAATAGTCATCTCTGAGATATCTTTTTTTATACCCATAGCGTTCCCCCATTTGCTGCCTTAACTTGTTGTTTTTCTGTCTACTGCTCGTCGTCTCTTGAGATAGATTCTCTGAAGTTTGACACACCTTTTTTAATCCCTTTAAATATTCCAGTAAACTTCCCTGGACCCAAGACTACTAGCACGATTAATAGAATGAAGCCTAATTCAAGCCAACCTATCCTCATGATAATCCTCCCTGCTATTCATGATTAACTACGGTTTCGTCCGCAGTTTGAGCTGCTGTTTCTGTCGGCACTTCTTGCTTGGGAGCAGGTGCTGGCTGTTCAGCATCAATGTCAATACTGTTCTTAAATTCGGTTGTAGCTTTTTTAAACTCTCGCAGCCCTTTACCTACAGCCTTACCAATTTCAGGCAGCTTCTGTGGTCCAAACACAAGCAGGGCCACACCCAAAATTAAAATTAATTCCTGTGTACCAAGTCTACCACCAAACATTATTTTTTCCCCCTTCATTTTGCCAATTAAATATTTGTAAAAGTTATCCCTCTTGCACAATGGGCGGAGTAACCGCAAGCTCAGCTGTAATATTTTGCTCAGCGGTTACTTGCACTGTTTGCTGCCATAGCTCATACATGTCTTCTCTGGTGACAAAAAGTTTATATTCAAAGACAGCGAAACGCTGCCTAATAACTTATAATCGAAGCGACTCGAGTGTAGGATTCGTCCCTAAACAAGGCGGGCGGTCGTGTCGCTTGCAGAGCTTGCGGATGACTCGAGGGCTTCTTTCGCTTCGTCGAGCGCAGCACGCACGTCAGCAAGTAGGAGCTGGGCGGCATGCAGCTTCTCCGAGGCCGCGGCAAAGCCTTCGTCGTCCGCCGCGTGAGCAAGCTTGTGAACCCAGCGGTACTCGAGGGCGATGTGGTCATCGATCTGGTCAATCATCTGTTCGAGCTGATTTGTGTTGATTCTGTTTGTGCACATAAGCAACTTCCTTTCTATTCGTTCTCGGTATTTATGCTAAATTAAGTGCGGCTTCGCGACGGGCCTGGAACCACGCAGCAAGTTCAGCCATTCCTTCACCAGTTCTGGCCGACACTTCGAAGATTTCAAGTTTCGGGTTGAGCGCACGCGCTCCTTCTCTTAAGGCCTGGCGGTCAAAGTCAGGGTTCAGGGGCAGGTAGTCGGACTTGGTTACTACGAGGGCATCCACCACCGCGAACATAGGCGGATACTTGTAGACCTTGTCATACCCTTCCGGAACAGACAGCAGCATGATCCTGGAGTGACACCCCGTGTCGAACTCCGCTGGACACACAAGGTTGCCGATGTTCTCCAGGAATACATAGTCGAACCTCTTACCAGCAAAGGCCGCGAAGGCCTTCTCTACCATTCCCATCTCTACGTGGCACACGTTTTTCGTGTTAAGCTCCACGGCTGCTACCCCAGCCTCTTTGATTTTGAGGGCGTCCACATCAGATGCCAAGTCAGCCTCAATCACGCCGATTTCAGCACCGCTCTCGCCTCTGAGCTGCTCGATAAGTGCGAGCAGAAGCGTCGTCTTGCCCGCTCCCGGCGATCCCATTATATCTATCATAAAGGTTCCCTCGGCGCGTCGCGCTGCGCGAAATGCATCCGCCTCACGCGAGTTATCGGCGAGGATTTCTTGTTTAATCTCTACCGTACGTAGCTCATTCATCTGAAACACCCCTCCTGTTGTTTTATCACTGTTCGGTTTTAGCCGGGCCAATCACTTTCACGTTTATCTCTCTCGACGTCAGCAACAAAAGTACTTTCCTAACGCCGGGACTCTCGCCAAAGAGATATCACCTATTAGTTATTTTTGCGCGCAGGCCTGATCTTCCTGGCCTTCAGGAGCAGCAGGTCCAACAACCTCAATATTATTGACGAAAAACTCCATGCCCGTATGAAGCTTATAGTCTTTCGCGTTGCAAACGGGACATATCCACGTAAGCTCGTCATGAACGTCAAGGTGATAGACGTGCTCGCAATTGTTGCAGCGCACGGTGAAGGGTACACGGGTGATAACCAGCTCCGCATTTTCGGCCACCGTGTTACGCGCCAGATAAGCAAAACAACGCTCGAAAATATCTTCTACAATGTCACGCACATAACCAATGGTCAGGTACACCGCGCGCACCTCGGTAGCTCCAACCGCTTCGGCCTTATTGACTACAATGTCCACCACGTCGCCCGTAAGCGCCATTTCATGCATTTTCCCACCCCTTCTTATCTCGCTTGACCCAGGTAGGCGGAAAGCTCTAAATCTTCCCGCCTGTGCAGGTCATTTATCGTAATTAATCCTAGTTTAGCTAATCATGTTATTTTTAAAGCGGTAGCTAGCCTTAAGGTTGTAATCATCAAGCAATGAGCCTGGAAGTTTGGTTTGGTCTGCACCTTCCCGCTGGACCAGCTTACGAGCGCCAGCCGGACATACTGTAGCACATTGACCGCAGCTGATACAAGGAGAACCGGTCACTGAGTAACCCTCATCGTCCATGGTGATAGCGAACATCGGGCAGACAGGCTCACAGAGACGGCATTTTACACACTCATCCCTGTTGTACTGAAGTTCATAGTGGCTGACAACCTCCGAAATACCAAGCTTGTCATAATTCTCACCAAGTGCAACATAAGACTTAAGGACATCGCAGCAGTCACCATGACAGGAACAGATAACTTCAGTGGAGCTCGTATGGCAGCTCTGGAGCACCATACCTACTTCAACGCTATGACGCAAAATCTTGAGAGCCTCTTCTTGATCAATCTGACGGCCGATACCGTTTTCAATATAAAACTCGGCCTGCTCACCGGTGGTAATGCAGGTCTCCATCGGATGATCGCAATCAGGGGCTCTACTGCCATCTATATCTTGACCTAGACGGCACTGGCAGGTGGAGACAGCGATGACCTCGTTCCGAGCGACAATTTTTTCGTAGTCATCATAACTTAGCACCTCATCTTCTACCACTATCTCCTTATCCACCGGGATCGGATAGTAGAAGGGGGTATCAATATCGTATAGATCGCTGACGATATCAGCGCCCCACATCGACTTATGCTTCGTAACATATTCTTTATTTTGGTTTTCTGGCAGTAATAGAACGTATTCCCAAATACCATGGGCCGGTGCCAGATGATGGAAGTAAGCAACGCCGCCACGGCGGAGGCGCTTCAGTAGGCCACGAGCAGCAAGATCTTCACAGAGCTTGAGACAATCAGTCTCGTCACGACCCGATTTAACCGAAAAATCGGTTGCTGTAAAACGCACGCCGAAGGGCATCTCGAGATAGGCCTGGGCTTCTTTCTCGCTAAAGAGGTACATAACCTCGTTAAAACTAGCATCGTGAACTTCTGAGCCCGCGCCGTTGCCATACGTATTAATCAGGGCGCGGAGCTTTACGTAAACGGCAGGAATAACAGTACCATCTTCGCAGACATATTCTTCTTTTGAGTCAACGTACTGCTGACGAAGTGCATTAAGCTCCTCCAGTGTCAGCTTACCTTCACGGTCGGGCAGTTCATAAACAACTTTCTTCGCATCATTCGCGGACTCATCCTCTTTATTTAGGGGGCTGCATCCAGCAAGCATCCCCAGTGACGTTACGCTCAACGCGCTAACCGCCGCACCTTTTAGAAAGTTTCGCCGGTTAATGCCCTTGACAGCATCCTCTACTAGAGTTCCTTTTCTATTTTCTTCTTTCACTAGACTTCCTCCTATTTCCTATAAAAATTATAGTGATAACTCAAATAAGCGGTACTATAGCAAGTATAAATGGCATTGTTATTGCACTGCTATTGCTCTTCTTCATCGGAAACGGATTCCTTGAAGTTTGCGACACCATTTTTTATACCTTTAAAGATGCCGGCAAATTTTCCCGGTCCCATTACCATTAACAATATGAAAAGAATAACAATTAACTCAAGCCAACCGATCCTCATGGTAATCCTCCTTGCTATTCATTACTAACTGCGACTTCATCCGTAGCATTTACTACAGGTTGTGCCGGCACATCCTGTTTAGGCTCAGCGGCTGGCTGTTCAGTATCAACATCAATACTGCTTCTAAATTCATTGGTAGCTTTTTTAAACTCTCTTAACCCTTTACCCACAGCTTTACCAATTTCCGGAAGCTTCTGTGGGCCAAATACGAGAAGAGCCACACCCAAAATTAATATTAATTCCTGTGTACCAATTCTACCGCCAAACATAAATTTTCCCCCCTCAGCTTGTCGATTTAATTCCTGCCAAAAATAAGGCTGTTGCTTTCTGCGGTTAGCACTTGTGAATTTTGTAACTATGGGTAGTAAATAGAAGTGCCCTCGCACAAATCGCACGGGCGTTTGATGCACTTTTCAGCAGTGCAGGCCTAATTCCTAGTGATTTACTATCCCAGAACTTTACTCATCTATTACCGTAAAAGGGGAAGAGCTTTTGAGGCTATAAAATTAGCAAAGCAGCTACAATCATCACTACAACAGCCCGGCAGTTTTTCCCTCCCTCCCCACTAAATTCATACCTAGGATTAGGGTTAACTCCTACAATTCGAGCTAATTTGACAAGATACATCAATTTACGCCCTGCAAATATTGTATAATGTAAGGATTATCCTGTCAATGGCAAAGATTACCCGAATGTTTACCAGTATAAATCAGGGAAAACCCCATAAGTTATGATAATTAACTTACAGGGTAAGATTTTTAGCGATAAATCAGCTATCATATTTTTTTTGCTAATTTCTGTGTAGGACAGACGCTAAAACAGCCAGTACAAGACGTACTGGCTGTTATGATGATAAATATTTATTTTGCTCTTTAAGCTGCTCTCTTTGCTTTCTGACGTTCTGTTAATCTAACGAGCAGCGTTCCTGCCTCATAAAGAAATAATAAAGGAATCGACATAAGAATTTGTGAAACGACATCTGGCGGTGTCATAATTGCCGCGACAATCACAATCACGAGCACAGCAAACTTGCGGTTTTTACGTAAAAAATCTGAAGAAATAAGGCCCATTAATCCCAGGAACCAAAAGACTAAAGGAATTTCAAAGATAGCACCAAAAGATAATAAAAGTGAAGTGATGAAAGAAACGTAATTACCAATGGAAAATAAAGGAGTTAAAGATTCTGTACCAAAGCCCATAAAAAACTTAATAGCAAAAGGTATCACTAGGTAATAACAAAACGTAACGCCTAAAAAGAAAAGCAGATTCATCGCGAGAAAAAAAGGCAGCAGAGCCTTTTTTTCGGTCTTCTCGAGGGCCGGCATGATAAAAATTAAAAGTTGAACTAAATTTAGTGGTAACGTGCCAATCAACGCCACCTGAATTGCTAATCTAATCTGTGCCGTTAAAGCTTCAGGAGGGGAGGTAAAGATTAGCTGCAGACCTGGTGCTGGCTTGATTAAAAACTGCAGAATGTCGTTAATAAAGGCAAAACTGATTACAGTTGCCACTAACACAGTTATGACCATAATAATTAATCTTTTACGCAGGTCACCCAAGTGATCCCAGATCGTCATCTCTGCGACATCTTTTTTTGTACCCATAGCGTTCCCCCATTTGCTGCCTTAGCTTGTTGTTTTTCTATTTACTGCTCATCATCACTGGAGGCAGATTCTCTGAAGTTGGACACACCTTTTTTAATCCCTTTAAATATTCCCGTAAACTTCCCTGGACCCATAACAACTAACACGATTAAAAGAATGAAGCCTAGTTCAAGCCAACCTATCTTCATGATAATCCTCCCTGCTATTCTTTATTAACTACGTCGTTCGGAGTTTGAGCTACTGTTTCTGCCGGCACTTCTTGCTTGGGAGCAGGTGCTGGCTGTTCAGCATCACTATCGATACTGTTCTTTAATTCGGTTGTAGCTTTTCTAAACTCTCGCAGTCCTTTACCGACAGCCTTACCAATTTCAGGCAGCTTCTGTGGCCCAAACACAAGCAGGGCCACACCCAAAATTAAAATTAATTCCTGTGTGCCAAGTTTACCACCAAACATTATTTTTCCCCCTTCATTTTGCCAATTATATATTTGTAAAAGTTATCCCTCATGTACGATGGGCGGAGTAACCGCAAGCTCGGCTGTAATAGTTTGCTCAGCGGTTACTTGCACTGTTTGCTGCCATAGCTCATACTTGTCTTCTCTGGTGACAAAAAGTTTATATTCACCTTTAGCTACGGCTAAAGTGGCTCTGCCCTTTTCATCAGTTTTAATCCGATATGGATGCATAATAATACTCGCATTACTGACGGGAACTTTGCTTTCCCGCTCAACTACCTGAACCGTCATACTACATTCAGGTGAGTTAACTACTGTAAAACCAAAACTAGCCTGCTTAGCCAAATGTGTTTCCAGCTCTGATTCAGAAAATCTGGCTTGCCAGGTAGAATAACCTGTGGTGTCCGGAGCCGGTATGGTGATTTCTGTCCAGTACATGCTATCTGTACCTTTCCAGGGCACATCGCCTAAAGTGGCTTCTGCTGCCTTGTGACCACTCTGGTTATAAATTTCTATCTGCCTGCCTGTCAGCTGGCAGCCGACAGAGCATTTAACACCTACTTTTACTCTACTTGCTGTCTTGATTGCTACTGGCGAAGTGACGTCCCAGACAGCGATACTTGTAGCATGGTGCGCCTTGACAGTAAAATTAAAGTCTGCCGCAGCGCGCTTATGGCTAACATTATCCCGCTCCTGCTGGGGGAAAACAGCTGTCCAGGTATATTCGCCCGGATTGTGCGGTGCCTGCAGGACAAATTGATCTGTCTCGTAAGCTCCCCGATATGGTGTAATCAATCGCAATTCTTTTACCACTTGATCAGTATGATCTAATATTAGCACTAACTGCCCCTTGAGGCTGCAAGCTGCAGTACAAGAGACTTTAACCTTCAAGGTCATAAAAACGCCTGCATAAACATTAGCAGGTGGAACTTTAGCCATCTCAACTGCTATGTGGTGTGGGTGTACTGGGTCTTTTTCAGCCACTACTTTAGCATTCTCCGTCATAAGTCCCTCCACGTGATAATTATATTGCTTACTTACTTATTGTGCAAGAAGAATAATTATAAAGGCAGGGAACGGGCAGACCCGTCCCCGCCACTCTGTGTTCCGTTTAATTATGATTTAATCGTTCTTTCTACGATTTATTCCAATGGTTCTTCTTTGGCAGCCTGTTCACCAGCGATACGGGCAAATATTGCGTAGTTACCCATGGAACCATGCGCACGTCTCCAACCCATAATATTGGCTAACTCACCAGAAGCATAGAGACGGGGGATAACTTTTTCATCATCAATGGAAATGCTCTTACCGCTAGCAGTACCATCGTAACCAGCAACCTGATCCGCTTGCTCAATCACTTGAGCTTTGGTGTTAACGCGAATACCATTACGCTGGGTATGACGGATTAAGGAAGCCTTAGCTGCGTAGAAGGGTGGAGTAGCAATCTTGGACAGCGGCATGGGTTTGCCAAAGTCTTCATCCTCACCTGCATCAGCAAAACCGTTATAACGAGTGAGCGTTTCTTCTAAACCAGCTACATCAACGCCCATTTTGCTGGCTAGCTCTTCAATGCTATCAGCGATGGCAATACATGCCGGATCGAACATGGCACCTTTTTTAGGATTAGGATTCTCTAGATCCTCTATCGGCCACTTCATGGCAGCTGCGCCTTCAGCATCTGTAACTGCCCAGACGTTTCTCGGCTGCGGCAGCGCAAGATACTTGGCAGTATACGGCCATTCAGGATTCTCATTGAGGCCGCCAGCTTCACCTAGTTCGGGATCAGAAGAACGGGTGCCTTCCATTTCATTAATGTAGCGCTTGCCATCATTATTAACCAGGACAACACGTTCAAAGAAAGCCTTGTTGCGCGTGAGGCCTTTACCAGCCATATAGTAATCGGCTGTTTTAAAATCTGGCGGCTCCCAGCCCCAGTATGATCTGGAGCCATAGAAGAGATAGTAGTATGACACGAACGACATATCACTAAACCCTGCGCCAACTTCTGCGGCTGCTAAATGGCCATCTCCAGAGCTATCAACAAATAATGTACCGTCGCAGGGGGTTCCGCCGTCGCCATAGCAATCTGGTCCAACAGCGCGTGGATCCCAAGCTTGTACCATGCGATAGTTATCAGTCCAAGTACCAGTAGTTAGTACAACACCTCTACGGGCTTTAATATTAACTGTACCGTCCGGCGTATCACAGGAAACACCAATGACCGGACCACCATTTTCGCGATAAATTTTTCTCATTCTATGCTTATAGAGGATGGGTATACCCAACTCTTCGATTTTCTTCATCCATACAGTTGTCCAAGCTAAACCAAAACTTCTGGCTGCACCCGTCTGGCTTTGATAAACGCTAGGATTACTACCTGCATAATGTGAACGTGGTACACGATGAACTTCCGCCCCGGAATGACCTAGCGGCTTTTGCCATTTGAAGCCCATTGACTCCATCCACTCAACAAACTCTGGACCCCTCTCAGTATAAGTGCGAATAAGTTCCGGCACACCACGATGTCCGGCAGATTTTATCTCATCTTCATACCAAGCTTCAATGCTATCCTCGATGCCTTCTTCTTTTTGAATGTGTGTTCCGCCTAGGATGGCATGTCCACCGGTCGTGATATATAAACCACCTGCCCAGTCGTTGCGTTCCAGAACCAGGACATCAGCGCCAGCATTCTTAGCTTCAATGGCACCTGCTAGCCCACAACCTGTACCAACAACGAGAACATCTGTTTCCTTATCCCAGGTAATTTCTTCGCCGCCTTCAGCAGCTCCGTCTGAGCAGCCAGTGAGGAAAAATCCACCCACAGCAGTAGCACCTGCTACGAGCGCGGCATCCTTTATAAATTGCCTCCGGGAACGTTTCGTACCTTTAGTTTCTTTAGTCTCTTTAGACATTGTTAACCTCCTCAGTTACTGTAATTATTATAACTGTATACCTGCTTACTTTACTCTTAAATATGGTCATGGCATTCGTAGCAGCTAACCAGACCACCTTCATGGTGGCAGCTGAGGCAGTAATTGATCCCACTGGATTCTTGGTGCATAGTATGGCAAGAGGAGCACTCCTGCTCACCTAAGTGAGAATCATGAGGATTAACCTGTTCCCCCTCATACGTATAATCAGCTGTTCTTTCTGCCAGTGCTTCATAGCTCTCATGGCACTGCAGACAATCCTCCATAGGCATCTGTGTGCTAACTAGAGGATCCATGTAGTCACCGTTGTTATACTTTTCGATTTCTTGTGCAGTAATTTCTTCTGTTCTCTCGTGACAATTTACACAATTAATCCCGGCTTGTTGGTGTGAGTTAGCAAGCATTGATGACGATTCCCATGATTCTACATAAGGTTCAATGATATGGCATTCGAGACAGTAATCAGTGCTTTCATAATCATCAGGCATTGTGACGACATGATCAACCGGCGGGGTATCTCCCTCATTGATCGGCGGTGCTTCTGTTTCCTCTCCACCACCACAGCCAGCCAGTAAAATCATTGCCAATATGAGCACTAAAGTTAAAAGTGTCAGAGAAAGCACTTGCTTTTTTTTCATCAGCTCTCTCCTTTCATAGAAATAACTATTTGCCCGGGGAAGGCAGAATGATGTGATTTTTTTCACATCATTCGCCCAAAAAAAGGACTGCCGTTACCAGTCACTAGCATTTGTGATTATTGTAACTTGAGATAGTAAATAAAAAGTACTAACATAAATCACACGAATGTTGCATGTACTTGTTCATGACTGCAGGCCTTATTCCTAATGGTTTACTATCCTGATACTTTACTCATCTATTACCATAAAAGGGGAAGAGCTTTTGAGTCTAACAAATTAGCAAAGCAGCTACAATCATCACTACAACAGCCCTACTGATTGTCCCTCCCTTCCCGCTCGATTCATATTTAGGAATAGGTTTAACCCCTACAGTTCGAGCAAATCTGACAAAATTCATCAAATTTCTGCTCTACTGACATTGTATAGGTTAGGGATTATCCTGTCAATGATAAAATATCCCAGGTGTTTCACTGATAAAAATCAAAGAAACCCCCATTAAGTAAAGACAATTACCTATGGAGGCAGCAACCCTTGTCTGCTGCAAATTGGCTATAATAATTTATTTATGGCAACTTATCCTCCTAACGAATTTAATACTCTGCTTTTGCGACGATCTAAAGCCATAAGCCTACTGCTAAGGCAGAGAGTGAAAGTTAAATTAGAAAATCAGTTTACTTTCCAGGGATTTGTTGTATAATAAAGGTGATGCTGGAAGCTTGAGAAAGGATGTGTTGTTGATGACTGTATTCTCTGCTGAGGTGCTTTTTAGCTAACTATATACGGGCACAGTCACAGACTGCTTGTTTGTGTTATCTGTGCAACTTATTCGAGCAAACCGGATCGTGTTCAGCAATGTGAAAGCACGCAGAGGTGGCGTGTTTTTTTGTTGCCCTTTTACTTTAAACCAATCCGCAGATGGTCGATATCTGCGGTATTTTTATAGCCAAAAACAGATTGCTAAAAAAGGAAGGTAAATATCTTGCTAATTGAAGATTATGGTTGGGATGCATATTTTGCAGAACATTGGCATAGCCAGGCTAAAGACGAGATGTTTCCTGGCAGAGTGGTGGCTGATTATGGCCAGAAACTCCGCCTAATCAGCGAAATTGGGGAACTTGAAGTAGCTAGACCGCTAACGAAGGAAAATCAGGCTGTATCGATTGCCGTTGGTGATTGGGTTGCTTTAGAGCAGTTGAGTGAGGACACAGTGGGAGTACGTTTTGTACTGCCGAGAAAAACGAAGTTCTCGCGCGCTGCCGCTGGCAATGCCGTTAAAGAACAAATCGTGGCCGCTAATGCTGATACAGTTTTTCTGATGCAATCCTTGAATAGAGATTTTAACATGAAAAGATTGGAACGGTATTTAATCGCCGCCTGGGAAAGTGGTGCTGCGCCTGTTGTAGTTTTGACGAAAGCAGATTGTTGTACTGATGTGGCAGTTAAAGTCGCTAAAGCGCAGGATACCGCTTTGGGTGTGGCAGTATATGCGATTAGCTGCTTAACAAAAGCAGGCCTCAAAGATCTCCAGCGCTATTTTGCGCCTGGCAAAACAGTAACCTTATTAGGTTCCTCCGGTGTCGGGAAATCTACGCTCGTTAACCTGTTGTTAAACAAAGAACAGTTTTCTACACAGACCATCAGAGAGAACGATAGCCGGGGCAGACACACCACTACCCACCGAGAGCTGGTGCTGCTGCCCAGCGGTGGTCTGATTATGGATACGCCAGGCATGCGTGCGCTTTCCCTCTGGGAAGCTGAACAAGGCATGGAAATCATGTTTGGTGATGTGGAAGAATTGATTCAGCACTGCCGTTTTTCTGACTGCCAGCATCAAACGGAACCGGGATGTGCTATCCGCGCAGCCCTAGAGGCGGAAACATTGATGGTACCAAGGTGGGAAAGTTGGTTGAAACTGCAAAAGGAAAAAACTCACCTCGAAGCTAAAAGAGAGGGAACATTGCGTTTGCAGGAAAAGCAATGGGGCAGACAATTTGCCAAGCTGCATAAGTCAAAAAGGAAATAAGGTTCAGGCCCTGCGGAGTCAAATTGCCGTGCACCCCCCTCTTGTAAAGTCCCAGTTTCCTAAGTTGTTATTGTGTGATACATTTAAATTAGGGTTCAATTTCGGAGGTGAAGCAAATGAAACTTGACTATAAACGGACTATTTTAGTTGGTTTGGCCTTTCTTACAATCTCATCCTTTTGGCAGATGTACGATTTCTATATCCCGCTTATCCTAAACAGCGACTACTGCGCAGCCTAATGAGATTAGTTGAATAAATTAGTAATCATAAGGACACCAGCGTAAAGGGAAGGTTATGCGTGTCCAGTATACCTATAGCGCTCCAAAGAGGCGGAATCGCTTGGACAGCGATTCCGGCTCTTATTAATTCTATTTGTACGGCCCACACTTCAGACCATGATAGTTGTTATCGTGAGCGAAGCAGCTGAGATATTTGCACGAAATAAGCGAGCTTGACCCCATAGGGAATTGTACTGCGCGCGCTGGGGTTCGGTGCAGCAAACTCCTTGATGCCAGGGATAGTCGCTGTAGCTTTGGCGCCAAAAGTATAAGAGGCACTGCTTTTCAGCCCCGCATAATGCCGGTAGACTTCCTTACCCAGTAGACAGACTAGGTAAGGTTGAAAGCGGCGCAGTTTTTCCCGCAGCACTTCCGCTCCTGCCTGCAGTTCTTTTTTGTGCAGCTCTGAACTACTGCGACTAGGCCTAGACACGATATTAGTCAAACCGTAACCTAACTGCAGTAGTTTCCCATCTTCTGTGGGCAGATAAAGGCGGTTAGTTAAGCCAGCGTCAAATAACAGACGCCAGAATTGATTACCTCTCCCGGCATAATGGTGCCCCAGAGCCGCTGCTTTTTCCCCGGGGTTATAACCGACAAAAACAACTTTTAGGTTATCATCCAGATATTCAGGCAGATTATCCATAACATCACATTCCTTAATTTAAGCTTGCCTTTATCTATGTGCCCTTTCCGTCTCTACGATTTCAGGGCAGCCGCTGGCGATGATCTTCTTTGGCCGCAATACAATTGCCTCTGCAGGACACGCTTGACGACATACCCCACAGCCATAGCATTTTTGTGTATTGATGGAGCATTGACCGTGCTCGTAAGCAATAGCCTCAAACTGGCAGAGCTGCTGACAACGGCGACAGCCCGTACAGAGAGCTGCCTCAATTTCTGCTATGTATTCTGCCTTAAACATCATCTCTAACAACTTGCTTTCAACTTGTACCTGATAAGCAAGACATTCTTGATTGCAGTTGCAGAGCGCACCAATAAATGGTGTTTTCATGGTCCAGATGGAATGGACTAAACCTTGCTGGTCGAATTCACGCAGGAGCTGTTTAGCTTCCGTAGGCGTAATTGTCTCCAAACTGTGCTGTAAGTCGGCATAATCAATGCCGGACTGATAGGGATCAACACCAAGGAGCAAGCAATAGCGAGCATTCTTTTTACCTGAAACTACACTGCGACAGACACAAGCTGTTCTGGTAATTGATTGTACCAGATCAATGACTTTTTCTGCATCTTCTAGCGGCACAACTTGTCCAAAATGAATCTGTTTCAGGCGCTTGGTACCAATACTGCGGATAAAACGATAAACAGCCGGAAAATGCTGCTTGGCCCAAGCTAATTTAGCAATATTCGCCTGAGCATTTTTTTGTACGTTAGGTATAAAGTGACGAATATACTGCATCCGTCCTTCATTGGCCAATAGCTCTCCTGAGTAGTTCTGCATTACTTCATACCACTTTTTACCTTCACCATGTTGGGTACAAAATTCACACACCAGCCTGACCCTCCTCTTCGCGAGCACTTGCTCTGGCTCTATTATACCAGAAAGACGCTGCACATATTTCTCAATGCTGTGTCTAGCTGGTTCTGTTGGGATTGCTTTGCCACTATGAAAGGTATGAAGCTTTTGATACAATTAGCATGGAAATAAAAACTAGATCGATCTTCTCACCCCTGTCATTCGGTGTAGAAAAGGGGATGACCAGATGAAAAAGATCTTCAGCGAGACGATGAAAACAGAGCAGGGACGCATGGGTAGCCCTTTTCCCTATCAGCAGGTTTTTAGCTAATTCATACCTTGGTAAAGTAGGCATGCTGGCCTGTTCATTGGCATCCTTTTACGGTGCGCAAACCTTCTTTCATGCCTCTATGGTCGTGAGAACCTTTCTGGAAAGAGAAGAAAACAATTAGCAAAAGTAGCGGCTCCTGTGCTTACAGGAGCCGTTTTTTTTTGCATCGCTGTCGGCATAAAAGCCGCTTTCTTCTGCTCTGCAGAGAACCCTATATTTTCCTGTAAAGGCGTATCACGCTTAAAAATCAAAGCACGTCTGACGTATTAAGTCTCCTGTTTCCTGCAGCAGTTGATAAACTCGCTGGGCAATAGCCGGGGTATAAAAACCAGTACCACAGCTGGGGGTGATGAGATACTGTTTGCGTAAACGAGCACCGTCGACTCCTTTTTGTTCCAGACGGGTAATGTAATCCCGCCAGCGTTGAGAGAGACTGGCAGCTGTTTCTGTAAAACAGGCTTCGTAAGAAGGAATTAATCCCCAGGCAATAGTACCCCCTTGTGCTAAAAAGGTGTTCACTTGTTCTGCTGCGGCCAGCATCCCCGAAAAGTAGGAATAAGCATCAAAGGCCAGGATATCTGGCTGGGCAGGGAATAACAACTCCCAGTCGGCACGGGAACAAAAGTGGATGCCTGCTTCAGCGCCACTATCTTTAATGGCGGTGATTAATTCCGTAAAAGTATCACTAATTAGTTGGGCGCTAAGACCGAGGAAATCACGGTGGCCATACGCATGAAGCAGCCCTTCATCTAAAAAGATTATCACCGGCAGCCCGGTGCGGGAAAGCTGGCTGACCTGCCAGCGAATATTCATGGTTAACGCTTTAATTACCACATCACGCAGCTGATCATCATAAATAATGGGGATATTGTCAGCATTCATGATCTGCAGTCCGGCCGTAAGCGGGCCAATTAACTGTCCTTTGAGATATTGCGGTTGGAGCGCCGGGTTATTCTCTAACTCCTTAATCAAAGCAGCAAAACCTTCACCCGCCCAATCCGGAATGGCAAAGGATGCAAGTGCCTCTAGATCGCCGCTTTCAGCTTCTAAGTAGGTTTGGTAGAAAGCAGTTAGTCCTTCAAGAAAGGTGGGGGTTTGTTCGTTGAGCACGGGATTACCCTGTTCAGGTACTTCCATCAGGCCACAATCTACTAGTACCTGCAAAAACTGATGAGTGAGATACTCTTGCGATCGTTTAGGGAATTGCGGCCAGTGAGGGATATGTTTCAAGCTGTGTAAGACTAACTCTAAACCTGCAGCGGTGCCAATATCGGGTAAACTGCCGATTGCAGTAATGTCACCCCAGTAAGTTTTGCTCATGATTAGCCTCCTATCAGTTGTCTATTTTATTTCGTAAGATAGGCTTCATAAAAAGCTAGTATACGTCTAAGAGCATTATATATGTTATACAACGATTATTCTATAGCCGCCATTTCCTCCAGATAAATTTCATAGCATAGCAAACAAGAGAACTTCAGAATACTCTTACGCAGTTACTATAATTGCCTAGAGTTAAGATATTGATGTTGCCCAAGACCATATTGAGTTGATTATAGTTGACAATTGTTATTATAGCTATATATTATGAAGATAGGAGGTGTTTTAAGTGCAAGAAAATGAACTTATTACTGCTCAAGAGTTAGCAGCGATCTTATGTCTTTCCGTGGATACAATCTGGCGGTATACAAGGGAAAAGAAAATACCTTTTGTGGAGATTGGTAACAGACAGTACCGGTATCACAAACAGAGTGTCTTAAGAGCTTTAGCAGGGAAAGCAGCTGTAGCTGAGGATTCTTCACGTTACGAGGGCAAAAAGAAGCTCACTTACGAAGACTACGCCAGCCTTCCTGAAGATCCCGGTTTTCGTTATGAGGTGATTGACGGGGTGCTTCTGCGCGATCCCTCTCCCTCTTTTCAGCACCAACGAGTTTCGCGCAGGCTGCAGCGAATACTTGAAGATTACTTTGCGGTAGTAGACCCCAAGGGTGAGGTTTTTAACGCTCCCCTTGATCTAACTCTGGCTGAATACAATGTGGTACAGCCAGACCTGTTGTACTTGCCTGGCAGCAGTCCTGCACAAGCTACCCCGATTAAGACTGTACCGGAACTAGTAGTGGAGGTTTTGTCCCCTTCCACCAGCAGAAAAGATCGCGTCCTCAAGTTAAACCACTATCAAGCGGCAGGAGTCCTTCACTATTGGATATTAGATCCTGAAAATTGCTTTATTGAAGCCTACGAATTACGTGATGAACATTATGTATCGATGGTCAGGGCCGGCAAGGGTACCTTCACTCACCCCAGCTTCCCCGGGTTGACCTTTGAATTTGAGGCACTATTTGGCCAACCAAGTTAGAATATAATTTCCTTGCCGGTCTAGAAAGATGCAGCCCCAACATAGGGACTGCATCTTTTTATTTAATTAAACCTTTTTGTGTGCATCCTTGGCAAGAGCTGCTAAAGATTAGTAAGTAAGTTGCGGAATGAAGAATAGAAGTAGCAGACCTACCATAAATTTTGTAGGATGAGCACAGCAGCCATGCCTACTGTTACAGTCAGCATCATATTTCTAAAGCGATAGGCAACCCCAAAAGCGAGAAAACTGGCTAACAGGTAATAATTATTTGGTGAGACGGTGATGTGACCATTTACTGCAAGTATGCCGGGAACAATCAGCGCTGCTAATACAGCTACAGGTATGTAGCGTAACCAAGTGCTCACCACTTGCGGAATTTCCAGCCTGGTAAGGATATACATCGGTAAAAAACGCGGCAGATAAGTTACAATTGCCATGCCTAAAATTAAGATAAAGACCCTTGCCATTTTTCAATCATCACTCCTAAGGTGGCCGTCGCTACTGTGGCCAGGATAATGTACCAACTGCCGGGAATCAATTGATAAAATAATAATGAAAGAACACCAGAGATAGAGGCTGCTAACAATAATTTTTTATCTGTCACTTGGATAACTAAAAGAAAAATAAACATGGCATATAAAGCATACTCCATCGTGTAAGCAGCACGAGCACTGCTAAACAGTTGGCCAAAGATTCCCCCTAAGGCACCACCGCAGACCCAGCCGGCATGGGAGGTAGCAAAAAGTCCAAGCAGAAAGTTATGATTTCTTTCCTGCTTACTTAATTCACCGCAGGCCAAGGCATAGTTCTCATCGGTTAGCCCAAAAGCTAACAATGGTAATGATTGACGCGGAAACTTCTGCAGATAAGGGGAAAGAGAAGCACTCATCAAAAGGTGTCGTAAGTTAACCAGAAAAACAGTGACAATAATCGAGAGGGAACCGGCGCCGAGAGCAAACATGTTCACGGCGATAAACTGGCCACTGCCAGCAAACACTAACAGGGACATCAAGATGATATGAGGCAAAGAAATGCCGGCCAGGCTGGCTAGAGCGCCATAGGCAAAACCCAGGGGTAAATAACCTAGAACTACGGGTATCGCTTTGCCAGCACCGGCCATGAACTGTTGTTTGGTGGTCACAGCAAACGGGCCTCCTTGCAGAGAGATGATGGATCTATCAAAGTATAGAAAATCACCAGTTTCTGTTTGCACAAAAACTGGTGATTAAACTTATATGCTAATTTTAAGCTTAAAATTAACGTTTTGAGAATTGTGGCGCACGTCTGGCTTTCTTGAGACCGTATTTTTTACGTTCTATCATCCGTGGATCACGGGTGAGGAAGCCAGCACTTTTTAGTGCAGGACGTAAATTGCCTTCTGCTTTAAGCAGGGCACGTGCAATACCAAGACGAATTGCACCTGCTTGACCTGTAGTCCCGCCACCTTCGACTTTGGCAATCACATTAAATTTCTCTAAAGTATCCGTTAACTTTAATGGTTGGCGGACGATTAGTTTTAATGTTTCCAAACCGAAATATTGATCGATGTCTCTGCTATTAATGGTTATTTCACCGCTACCAGGAACAAGACGTACCCGCGCAATGGCGTTTTTCCTGCGACCAGTACCGTAGAATTGAACTTGTGCCATTTAAAGTTTCCTCCCTTCTACCCTAAAATGTCCAAACTTCTGGCTGTTGTGCCTCATGCGCATGCTCACTACCAGCATAAACACGAACTTTTTTGAGCATGGCACGACCAAGACGGTTATGGGGTAACATACCCTTTACTGCCAACATGACAGCCCGTTCCGGTTTGTTTGCAATTAGGGTGCCATAGGAAACCTTTTTTAAACCGCCGGGATAACCTGAATGGCGATAAGCGAATTTCTGTGTTGCTTTATTACCGGTCAGGACCACTTGTCCTGCGTTAATCACGATTACATGGTCACCGGTATCCACATGGGGTGTATAAATAGGTTTATGTTTGCCGCGCAAAATACGGGCAACTTCTGTCGCTAGTCTGCCCAGAGGCTTATCGGCGGCATCAAGAATATACCATTTCCGTTCGATCTGCCCTTCTTTAGGCATAAATGTGGTGCGCATACTTTTCCTCCTCGATCAAAACACTTCTGCAAATCACCGCTAACGGGGCAGAAAACGGCGAATTGACACAAAATCATTTTATAGTATGGTTCCCTGCCTGTCAAGTGAATAAGATAGACGGGGCGAAAATAATGTGGAATCTGCTAATATTTTACCTCACGCATCACTAAACCATACGCTGGTGCTGTCCACCCAGCAGCAGCCCGGTTACGTGCGGTGATGACTGCAGACAAGTCTGGGGATCTTTTGCCGCGGCCCACTTCAATTAGTGTGCCGACAATAATCCGTACCATGTTGTACAAAAAGCCATCTGCTTCAGCAGTAATGATCAGATACTGCTCTTGCTCCTCTACGTCTAAACGCATTATATGGCGTTCGGTAGTTTTTACCGAACTTCCACTAGCCATAAAAGAGTAAAAATCATGTTTCCCGACTAAAGTAGTCGCAGCGCGCTGTATTAATTGCACATCAAGTGGATAGCGCAGATGATACGTATAGTGGCGCGTTAAAACTCTCGGAAAGGGTGCACAATCAATCGTATAGCGATACACCTTGCTTTGTGAGCTAAAACGGGCGTTAAAATGGTCGGGAACAACTGCCGCCTCAGTCACCACAATATCAGCAGGCAAATTAGCATTGATAGCGTAGGGGAAACGCGCCAGCGGAATACGAGTATTTACTTGAAAATTAACCACTTGTCCCAAAGCATGTACACCAGTATCAGTGCGTCCTGCTGCTGTAATACGAATTGCTTCACCAAAGACAGTCTGCAGCGCTGCCTCGAGTTGGGCCTGGACGGTGTCGGCGTTTTGCTGAAGCTGAAAACCATGATAATTGGTGCCATCATAGGAAAGTGTTAATTTAATGTTTTTCACTGGAAGATTCCCCCTTTAAACAAGCGGGCAGGCTAAGCCGTTAAATTAGGTTTCTAAGGTTAAACCTGACCCCAAGTAATGAGGATGACAAGAGTGATACTGGCAGCAATGACTAGATAGTCTTTCGTCGTTGCTTGTAGTTCACGTAAACGAGTACGTCCTTCCCCACCACGGTAGCAGCGTGCTTCCATGGCAATGGCGAGATCGTCAGCACGACGGAAGGATGAAACAAATAGGGGTACTAAAAGCGGTACTAAACTTTTTGCTCGTTGGTAAATATTGCCGCTTTCGAAATCGGCACCGCGTGCCATTTGCGCTTTCATAATCTTTTCGCTTTCTTCCATCAGCGTCGGAATAAAGCGCAGAGCAATGGTCATCATCATGGCGATTTCGTGGGCAGGTACACCAACCTTGCTGAGGGGTTTCATGAGATATTCTAACCCGTCTGTTAGGGCAATAGGTGACGTAGTTAACGTTAATAGAGAAGTAGCAACTACAAGAAAGATAATGCGTGTCACCATAAAAAAGCCAAAATAGATACCACCAGTTTCAATCGTTACTGAGCCTAGGCGCAGTAAGACTGTACCACCTTTGGTGAAGAAAAAATGAATCACCAGCGTAAAAATCATAATATAGTAGACAGGCTTCAAGCCTCGGAAGAAATATGACAAAGGTATCCGCGAGATCAGCAGTAAAGAGAAGATCACCCCAGCCAGTATTAAATAACCCCAAAATGAGTGGACGGAAAAGATAGCAATGATTAAGAAAATCAGGGCTACAAATTTTGCGCGTGCATCTAATTTGTGGAGCAGTGACTCTCCGGGAATAAATTGTCCTATGGTGATACTTTTCATCTGGCTACTGCACCTCCAGCATCTGCAGGATAGCATCCCGCGCAGCCGAGACTGTAAATATATCAGTGGGCACCTCTTTACCGGCTTGGCGCAAACGATGCATTAGTAGTGCCATCTGTGGCAGGGCTAAACCTAACTGCTCCAGCTCAGCCGCATCGGTAAATACTTCCGCCGGTGTGCCGTGTAGTTTGACTTGACCATCGGCTAGCACCAGTAAATGTTTAGCACGCACGGCTACATCTTCCATACTATGTGAGACTAAGATCACAGTCAGATTTTCTTCCTGGTGCAGACGATCTATCTGGTCGAATATTTCTGCTTTACCGCGTGGGTCCAAGCCAGCTGCCGGCTCATCTAGTATTAACACATCTGGCTGCATGGCTAAAACCCCAGCCATGGCGACGCGCCGCATTTGTCCGCCGGAAAGGCCAAAGGGCGAACGTTCAGCAACATCGAGAGGGAGACCGACTAAAATTAATGCTTTTTCTACGCGCTGCTTAATTTCAGCTTCGTCTAAACCCATGTTTTTAGGGCCAAAGGCGACATCGGCGAATACTGTTTCCTCAAACAGTTGTTGTTCGGGAAACTGGAAAAGCAGACCGACACGTCTTCTTAAAGTTTTAAGACCGGATTTAGCATTGCGAATGTCCTTGCCCTCCAGCAAAATGCGGCCGCTGGTTGGCTTGAGGAGCCCATTTAAATGCTGTACAAGTGTTGATTTGCCAGAACCGGTCTGGCCAATAATCGCTAGATACTCGCCTTGAGCAATGTTAAGGTTAATATTTTGTAGTGCCTTTACTTCAAAAGGAGCTCCGGGCATATAGGTATAGCTTAAGTTTTCAACTGTTAGCAGCATAATTGTTTTACCAATTCATCTACCGTCAGCACTGAAGGCGGCAGCTCTACTCCACATTGCCGTAACTCTCCTGCTAGTTCCGCCACCGGCGGCACATCTAAACCTAATGTTCGCAAGTCATCGACACGTAAAAAAACATCCTGTGGCTGGCCTTGCATGGCGATGTGCCCCTTCTCCAAAATAAAAATGCGGTCAGCGGCTACTGCCTCTTCCATAAAGTGCGTGATTAGTATGACGGTGATACCTTCTTCTTTATTCAAACGACTGACAGTTTCCAGCACCTCGCAGCGACCGCGGGGATCCAACATCGCTGTCGATTCATCTAGAATCAGGCAGCGGGGTCGCATCGCAATGACACCAGCTATTGCTACCCGCTGTTTCTGTCCCCCGGAAAGCAGATGCGGCGCCTGTTGTTTAAACGCAGACATACCCACTAACTCCAGCGCTTCATCGACCCGCTGTCGAATTTCAGTAGATGGTAAACCAAGATTCTCCGGGCCAAACGCCACATCTTCTTCAATTGTCGTCGCGACAATTTGATTATCAGGGTTCTGGAAAACCATACCGGCCGTTTGGCGAATCTGCCAATGGTTCTCAATCTCGCGTGTATTAAGCCCTCCTACATACATTTCCCCATTTGTAGGCAATAAAAGAGCATTAAAATGTTTAGCAAGAGTAGATTTACCTGAACCATTAGGCCCGAGAATGGCTACAAATTCCCCTTCATTAATGCCTAAATGAATGTCACGCAGTGCCCAGAATTCACCGCCATCTTCTTTATGGTATTTATAACTGAGCCCTGCGGCACGAATGATTTCGATTGGACTCACCCCCGGTGCAGATGATATAGAGCGTTCATGGCAAGTAAATAAAAAACAGCCATTACAAAGAAAATCGACAGCTTGTGGGTCGATTTTCTTGACGCTCTATATTCTACACAAATTCAATTATGGCCATGGGTGCCGCATCACCGCGGCGTGGCCCCATTTTTAGGATACGGGTATATCCACCCTGACGCTCCTCATAACGCGGGGCGATTTCTTCAAATAACTTCTTCACCGCGGTTTCATCGAGGAGATAGGCCAGAGCTTGGCGGCGAGCATGTAAGTCATTACGCTTGCCTAGGGTAATCATTTTTTCAGAAATACTGCGGATTTGCTTGGCTTTCGCTTCTGTGGTCATAACCTTATCGGCAAGAATCATGGAGGTAACTAAATTACGCAACATTGCCCGGCGATGCTCACTGCGACGGCCGAATTTACGTAGTACCATGGCTTCTCCCTCCTTTTACTCATTGCTATCGCGCAGAGATAGATTTAATTCATCTAGTTTCTGGGTAACTTCTTCTAGTGATTTTTTGCCCAGATTGCGAACTTTCATCATTTCCTCTTCGCTCTTTTGCACTAGTTCCTGTACAGAGTTGATGCCTGCACGTTTGAGGCAGTTATAAGAGCGCACTGAAAGATCCAGTTCTTCGATCGTCATTTCCATAACTTTGGTTTTATCGTCCTCTTCCTTTTCATCCAAAATCTCCACTTCCGCCACCTTCTCGGTGAGGTTGATGAAGAGCCCTAAATGTTTGGAGAGGACTTTTGCACCAAGGCTAATAGCTTCATCCGGATGAATGCTGCCGTCAGTCCAGACTTCAAGAGTTAGTTTGTCATAGTCTGTATGCTGACCAACACGCGTATCTTCCACCTGGTAGTTAACACGGTGAATAGGGGAGAAGAGTGAGTCCATGGGAATAATCCCGATGGGCTGACCTGCCTCCTTATTACGCTCCGCTTGCACATAGCCGCGACCATTGGCAGCAAACAACTCCATATAGAGATTGCCGCCATCCTCCAGTGTAGCAATGTGTAAATCCGGATTTAATATTTCTACATCAGCCGGTAGTTTAATGTCGCCAGCGGTGACAGCTCCTTGCACTGAAGCATCAATTGTCAGTGTTTGTGGTTCATCCGCATGAATCTTCATCGCCAATTTTTTCAGATTGAGGATGATTTCAGTGGTGTCCTCTAAAACACCAGCAATGGTGGAAAACTCATGCTCCACACCTTCAACTTTAACTGAGGTAATGGCAGCACCCGGCAGCGAAGATAAGAGCACACGGCGGAGAGAGTTACCTAAGGTAATGCCATAACCTCGCTCCAGGGGCTCAATCACAAATTTTCCATAGGCAATGTCATCATTGCTGTCGACACGTTCAATTTTTGGCTTTTCGATTTCAATCAACTTTCCAGACCCTCCTTCTCGATTCCGTTACCAACGCGAGGGCAATTCGTTTTAGTCAAAGTTTAGCGGGAATAGAGCTCGACGATGAGATGCTCGGTAATGGGAATATCAATCTCGTCGCGATTTGGTAACCGTACTACTTTACCGGCTAGGTTGTCGCGATTCACTTCTAACCATTCCATCGTCCCTTGGTTTTGCGTTAATTCCGCAAGTTCTTTGAAACGACCCTTAGTGCGACTGGCTTCACGAACTGCAATCTCATCGCCAGGACGTACCTGGTACGAGGGGATTGTAACTTTTTTGCCGTTAACGGAGAAATGACCGTGTTTCACCAGTTGACGCGCCTCCGGACGGGAAAGAGCAAATCCCATGCGGTAAACAATATTATCTAATCTTGCTTCCAATATCTGCAAAAGGTTTTCGCCGGTAATACCTTTACGACGATCTGCCTCTCGAAAATAGCGACGGAACTGACTCTCTAGTACGCCATAAATACGGCGTGCTTTTTGTTTTTCACGTAGCTGTAGACCATATTCGGACGTTTTTCCTCTGCGGCGTTGGCCGTGTTGACCAGGCGCATACGCCCTGCGATCTACACCACATTTTTCTGTATAGCAGCGTTCGCCTTTAAGGTAAAGTTTTAAACCTTCACGGCGGCACTGCCTGCAGACGGCTCCAGTATATCTAGCCATTAGACTGACCTCCTCAGGTTAAACTCTGCGCCGTTTTGGCGGACGGCATCCATTATGTGGAATAGGTGTTACATCTTTAATTAAATTCACTTCCAGACCTGCTGCCTGTAAAGAACGAATGGCAGCCTCTCGTCCTGAACCTGGTCCTTTAACAAACACTTCCACTTCTTTTAAACCATGCTCCATCGCTGCTTTAGCGGCTTTTTCTGCAGCAGACTGGGCAGCAAAGGGTGTTGATTTACGAGATCCTTTAAAGCCAACACCACCGGAGCTGGCCCAAGAAATAGTATTACCTTTTAAATCAGTAATCGTAATGTGGGTGTTGTTAAAAGTGGACAGGATATGGGCGACGCCATGCTGAATATTTTTACGCTCACGCCTTCTGGGACGTGCTGTTCTTTTACGTGCTACCAAGACATTTCCCCCCTATCTACTTACTTTTTGCGTTTAGCACCGACTGTGCGCTTGGGACCTTTACGTGTACGGGCGTTGTTCTTAGTGGTTTGACCACGTACCGGTAATCCTCTGCGATGACGGATTCCGCGATAACTGCCAATTTCCATCAAACGCTTGATATTCATGGCAACTTCACGACGCAAGTCGCCTTCTACTTTGTTGTTCTTATCGATATACTCACGTAGCCTATTGACTTCATCTTCTGTCAGGTCTCTAACACGGGTATCCATGTTAATGCCTGACTGGTTTAGGATATCTTGAGCTGTTTTACGGCCAATGCCATAGATATAGGTAAGCGCGATTTCCACGCGTTTTTCACGCGGCAGGTCGACTCCGGCAATCCTCGCCATAGGATTTGCACCTCCCTTTCTTTTTCAACAAACAGAATTATAATTTCCAGACTTTTCCCTTTTTATACAATTAACCCTGTTTTTGCTTATGCTTCGGGTTTTCACAGATCACCATGACTTTGCCTTTGCGCTTAATGATTTTGCACTTCTCGCAAATCGGTTTCACAGATGGTCTTACTTTCATCCCAAAACCTCCTTTTGGCGTCTTACTTGTAGCGGTAGGTAATCCGACCACGTGTTAAATCATATGGGGATAATTCCACCAAAACTCTGTCCCCTGGGAGGATACGGATAAAGTTCATACGGATTTTTCCCGACACATGGGCCAGCACCTTATGTCCATTTTTTAGCTCCACTCGGAACATGGCGTTCGGTAGTGGTTCTATTACTGTTCCCTCTACCTCAATAGCATCTTTTTTTGACATCAGGTAATGTTTCCCTCCCTTTCTCCCCCAGGCTGGTCTTCACAAACCATACCACGGATCGCCCGTGCAATTTCTTCATCACGCACTTTGCGCTGCTTTATTCTGTCCACTAATTCAGTGGGTGCAATTCGCTGGATCTGCAAATGACGAAGATTTTTTTTCTTTGGGCTTTTTAGGGGGCGGTTTAGGCCATTGACAACGAGCACATGATGCGGTTCTACGCTGCCGACGACCAGGTAATAC
>DASRMS010000038.1:0-16416 GCA_035647835.1 Oscillospiraceae bacterium | reverse complement strand
CATATTCGTTCCCGTTCAAGTCGAGATCTGTTTCTGCTGAACATTTATTGACGATATATGTACCGCAGATCTTGCAGTATTCCCCATTTAGCTCTTCGTTACTGCAGCGCGGGCAGACGGATGGACGGCCGTCTTTATCGTGTGCCCGGCATGGGCGGTAGCTTGGCGGTGAAAGTCCGCTATGGGCTTTGCAGTGGGAACCATTAGCCAAAGGCAAGGGTGTCCATCGTGAGGTGGAATCTGAAGGAAGCCAGAGGCAAAGTCCCGGCCCGATGAACAAGAACCGCATATAAGGCTGAATTGGAGTGGACGAGTTTGCGATACAAAACGAAGTCCAACACTGCACAAACTCCATACAGTAGATGCGGCGGGTAGATGGGATGAAGGCTATCGTTCTTACCCGGGGAGGTCTGGCAGGTACGCTGTGGATGTGTATTCAGAAACGGCAACCCATGCAGTGATGTATGGCTGAACTGCCAGAAGTCAGCATAGGTCATAGTACTCTTCTGGACATGTACGGAGGAGAAAGGACTGAACAATAGGAGGTTTCCTGAAATTGAGAGACACGAAGAAATATGTAGAAAGCAGACAACTTCCAAAAGAAGGCTACCTGCAGGAAGTACGGGTGGAACTCGGAGGTAATGCAGGAGCGCGGAATATTTCTTCCACGTCTGAAGTAGATGGAAACGGTGGCAATGGATATGCCGGAGGATTGCTTGAGAAGATCCTTGACCGCCACAACATGAACCGGGCTTACAAAAGGGTTAAGGCAAACAAAGGCAGCCATGGAGTTGATGGTATGACAGTGGATGAACTTCTACAATACCTAAAACAAAATGGCAACCAAATCATTCAATCCATTCGGAACGGGGAATACCGCCCCAGCCCTGTTAGGCGGGTAGAGATACCCAAACCTGACGGGGGTAAAAGACTGCTTGGGATTCCTACAGTGCTCGATAGAGTAATACAGCAAGCCATAGCCCAAGTTCTTAGTCCAATCTACGAGAAGCGATTTTTGGATAATAGTTATGGATTCCGTCCTGGACGGAGTGCAAAACAAGCGGTCATGAAATGCAAGGAATACATTGAAGCTGGCTACAATTGGTCAGTGGATATTGACCTTGCTAAATACTTCGATACTGTCAACCACGACAAGCTCATGAGATTACTATCAGAAACCATCAAGGATTCGGGGGTATTGTCATTAATACGTAAGTACCTTCAGTCCGGAGTTATGATTAATGGGGTTGTAATGGGGACGGAGGAAGGAACACCGCAGGGCGGAAACTTGTCTCCGCTCTTGAGTAACGTTATGCTTCACGAATTGGACAAAGAGCTGACAAAAAGGGGCTTGAAATTTTGCCGTTATGCCGATGACTGCAATATTTATGTCAGAAGCAGAAAAGCGGCAGACAGAGTCATGGCAAGCATTACTCGCTTTATTGAAGAAGAGCTAAAGCTCAAAGTCAACAAAGCAAAAAGCTCTGTAGATAGACCGTGGAAGCTTAAGTTTCTTGGGTTCTCATTTTACCGCAAAAAGGGCGAAATCGGGATACGAGTTCATCCTAAACCTGTTGCTAAACTTAAGCAAAGACTAAAGGAAATCACGGGTAGAAGTAATGCCATGAGTATGTACCAGAGGATGGTTAAGTTAAGACAAATTATTGTCGGATGGGTCAATTACTTTGGCATTGCAGACATGAGAGGACTCGCTAAATCATTGGATATGTGGCTTCGCAGAAGGGTACGAATGTGTTTTTGGAAGCAATGGAAGAAAATCAAAACCAAGCACAACAACCTTGTCGCACTAGGTGCACCAGGTTACAAGGCTTGGGAACACGCCAACACGAGAAAGAGCTACTGGCGTATTGCCGGTAGCCCTATCCTTTCGAAAACCATAACCAATGAATACCTTAAGAAGCTGGGACTTCTGTCAATCAGTGAAAGATATTCACTAGTCCACTAATTCTATTGAACCGCCGTATACCGAACGGTACGTACGGTGGTGTGAGAGGACGGCTATTCAATTAATGGGTAGCCTCCTACTCGATCCTTAAATTGCTTCTATTACACCGTGGACTTATCTTAGGCTTTTTTGCTGCACTAAAGTTGACAAAACGCATGAGGCATCATTTTTAGTAGAAACTAATTGACAGAAGCAAGGCAAGGTGATAAATTATATATATCCACCCCCCCCTGGGAGGGGTATAAGGAGGCGTTAAGATGCCAGATAAACAGAATTTAACTAAAGCAACCATAAAAGTCGGAGGGATGTCTTGTGCGGCCTGCGCTAATAGTATTGAGAAAGCACTGCAAAAAAGAGAGGGCATCTTTGAAGCTGTCGTCAACTTTGCTGCCGAGAAAGTTGCGGTAACTTTTGCTCCACAGGTAATTTCTGTGGCAGACATCCACAAAGTTATCACCGATTTAGATTACGAAGTAATTGAAGAGTCTAAAGCAAGGGAAACAAAAATGGTGCTGCCCGTAACGGGCATGACCTGCGCCTCTTGTGCCGCGGCCATCGAGCGTGGTCTAAACAAACAAGCAGGTGTTACTGAAGCAGTTGTTAACTTTGCCACAGAAAAAGTAACTGTGCAATATGATAGCAGCGCAGTTACCCGCGAAGAGATCATCCGCCTCATAGAAGGGCTAGGTTACGGGGTGATCGAAGCTGAAGTTACAGAAAACCGCAGCAGCGACGCCCGGGAAGAGCGGGAAGCGGCAGAGTTAGCCGCCCGTAAGCGCGTGTTAGCCTTTGTCATGGCCATCACTTTGGTTACTGAAACTATCATGTTTTTAGAATATCGTCAAACCTTCCATATACCTTACCATAACTGGATAATGCTTGTGGCCGCTACACCCATTGTCTTTTGGGCTGGTTTCCCCACACACCGTGGAGCCTGGAAATCTCTGCGGCATGGCAGCGCGAATATGGATGTCTTAATTTCACTGGGGTCACTTTCGGCCTATGCTTGGGGTATAGCAGCTTTTTTTATTCCTGACGCTGTCTCCTTTATGGGCATCTCCAGCATGATTATGGCGTTTCACCTCTTAGGACGTTATCTTGAAGCTATTGCTAAAAGTAAAACATCCGGCGCTATCCGAAAACTATTGGAGCTTGGTGCTAAAACAGCACGGATCATTGTTGATGGTCAAGAAAGAGAAATTCCCGTGGAACGTGTTCAAGTTGGTGACATCTTGGTAGTACGTCCCGGTGAAAAGCTGCCAGTAGATGGTGAAATAGTCGAAGGTCATACTACAGTTGATGAATCTATGGTTACCGGTGAAAGTCTGCCGGCGGAAAAAGTAGTGGGTGATCTTGTTGTTGGCGCCACCATTAATAAAAATGGTGCGATTAAATTCAAAGCGACCAAAGTTGGCAAAGACACTTTTCTAGCACAAATCGTGCGTATGGTCGAAGAAGCACAAGGCTCTAAAGCACCCATCCAGGAACTAGCTGACAAAGTAACAGGCTATTTTGTTCCTGTTGTCGTACTTATTGCCGCTGCTACTTTTAGCGGCTGGCTCTTGTTTGGCGGTACAAATTCCCTGACTCACGCTGTCTTTGCGTCCATTGCGGTACTAGTAATTGCCTGCCCTTGTGCGCTGGGGCTTGCTACCCCCACAGCTATTATGGTGGGGACAGGTCTAGGTGCTGAAAATGGTATTCTGATCAAAGATGCTGAAAGTTTACAAACGATGCGTGATGTAAATGCTGTTATTTTTGACAAAACAGGTACTATCACCAAAGGTGAACCCACTGTCACAGACCTTTTAACACTAGGTGAGTTAACAGAGGAAGAGCTGTTAACAATCGCCGCTAGCGGAGAAACAGGTTCAGAACACCCGCTGGGGCAAGCCATTGTGCAAGCGGCAGAAGAGCAATCAATCTCACTAAAAGAAGCACAGTCCTTTACTGCTATTCCCGGTAAAGGTATTGAGGCGGTTATTGAGGGACAAAAGGTTACGATGGGTAATCGTAAATTAATGCATGAGCAAGGAATTGATACAGCTGAGGTAGAAACTCAATTAGCAGAATTAGAGGAACAGGGTAAAACAGCGATGTTGATTACCCAAAATGGTGTTTTAAGCGGGATCATTGCTGTAGCTGATACCGTAAAAGAAGATAGCCGTCGAGCTATTGCTGCTTTAACGAAAGCCGGCCTCACTACAGCCATGCTGACGGGTGATAACGAACGAACTGCACAGGCTATTGCCTCCCAAGTGGGGATCAAACGCATTTTAGCTCAAGTACTGCCGGATCAAAAAGAAGCAGAAGTACGCCGTCTGCAGGCAGAGGGCTTAACGGTTGCCATGGTCGGTGATGGTATTAATGATGCACCAGCACTCGCCCAAGCCAATGTTGGCATTGCCATTGGGACCGGCACCGATATCGCCATTGAGACTTCTGATATTACTTTAATTCGTGGTGATTTAACTTCGGTAGTTACTGCCATCAGCCTTTCCCGTGCTACTTTCAAAATCATCCGGCAAAACTTATTCTGGGCCTTTGGCTACAACATTTTAGCCATCCCCATCGCCGCTTCTGGGCGCCTAAATCCTGCTATCGCTGCCTTAACCATGGCTATGTCATCTGTTTCGGTAATCTTAAATTCATTGCGTTTACGACGCCAAAAAATAATTGTGGAGTAAGCTGATGTCCAGTAAAGAACAGGCTAAACAAATTATTCGGATCCTAAAAGAACAAAATCCACATCCTGCCACGGAGCTCAATTTTCAAACTCCGTGGCAATTGCTTGTGGCTACCATTTTAGCCGCCCAATCAACCGATAAACAGGTAAATAAAGTCACGGCAAAGCTCTTTCTTGATTATCCCCAACCATCTGATCTTGCTGCCTTAACGGAAAATCAACTGGCTGAGAGCATAAAAACATTAGGCCTCTTTCGCAATAAAAGTAAACACCTTGTCGCCACTGCTCGGAAAATTGTGAAAAAATATAGCGGAGAAGTGCCACGAACTTTAGCTGAATTACAAGGTTTACCAGGTGTGGGACGAAAAACAGCCAATGTAGTACTGGCAAATGCCTTCGGCATTCCCGCATTTGCAGTAGATACACATGTCTTTCGTGTTGCCAATCGTACCGGTTTAGCTACTGCAAAAACACCGGAGCAAACAGAAAAACAACTGACAAATCTAATCCCCCGGGAGCAGTGGCGCGATGCTCACCATTGGCTTATCTTACATGGTCGCTATATCTGTACGGCGCGTAAACCACAGTGTCCCCGCTGCCCTATCGCTAAATACTGCCAAACAGACAAGTTGAATACTACAAATTAATTAATGTTAGCTGAAAAACTGCACTGATAAATTTTTGACAGTGTTAAGGGAATAATGACAATGGTAAAGCTAATTTAGATTATTAAAACCGTTGTTGCGGAGGTACCTCATGAAATTGGCATCACTCCTTGCCGGTTATCCCCTTAAATTTACCACGGTTAACTTGCCAACTAAAATACACGGTTTTTCTGCAGATTCTCGGAAAATAAAACCGGGCTATCTTTATATTTGTATCCGCGGTGAAAATGAAGACGGTCATGGTTTTGTACAGCAAGCAGTGGAGCAGGGTGCCTCTGTGATTGTCAGTCAAAAGTTCCTACAGCTGTCCGTCCCCATTATTCTAGTTGAAGATACAAGGCATTTTCTCTCATTTTTCGCTGATTCTTTCTTTAATCACCCCAGTCAAAAAATACAGATTACCGGAATTACTGGTACTAATGGTAAAACGACTACTGCTCACTATTTACATGAAATTTATCAGGCCGCAGAACAGCAAAGTGCTTTAATGGGAACATGCGGCGTTAAAACAAGACAACAATACCGGCAAACACAATGCTTAACCACGCCAGGTGCTGAAGAATTACACAATATTCTTTGGCAGCTGCAGCTTAGTGGAGTACAACAGCTAGCCATGGAAGTATCCTCGCATGCTTTAGTGCAGAAAAGAGTGGAGCATTGCCGTTTTCACGCCGCCATCTTTACCAACCTGACCCGAGAACATTTGGATTATCACCAGACCATGGATGATTATTTCGCAGCTAAAGCTCACCTCTTTGCGCTGTTAGCAGCGCGAGAAGGAAACGCCATTATTAATGCTGATGACAAGTGGGCAATCAAGTTAACAAAACAAATTGCCGCGCCGTTTATCACCTTTGGTCTGGAGAACAAGGCTGATGTGAGAGCTGAAAAAATAACTAGCTTAACCAAAGGCGGCTCTGTTTTGAATGTTGCCTCACCGTGGGGTAAGCTTTCCTTTACTCTGTACTTACCCGGCTTGTACAATATTTATAACGCTTTAGGGGCTGCCACTGCTGCATTAATGGACAACCTCACGCTGCAGGAAGTGACCAAGGGACTTGAAGCCTTGCGCGTGGTACCAGGCCGACTAGAGTTATTACCATCACCGCCGGGAGTGCAGGTTTACGTAGATTATGCTCACACACCGGATGGTTTGGAAAAGGTACTGCAAACAGTAACAGCCTATCCCCATCATCGTATCATTCTAGTATTTGGCTGCCGTGGCCGACGAGACCGTGGTAAACGTCCCGCCATGGGAGTAGTGGCCGACCACTATGCCGACATCGTTGTTTTAACAACAGATAATCCGGTAGAAGAAGACCCAGAAACCATAGCGCAAGACATTACGTCTGCAATGCAGAAGAAACCAATATTTCTCGCTGATCGCCAAGAAGCAATTCATTATGCTTTAGCCGCAGCTAGCGATGGTGATATTGTCTTAATAACTGGTAAAGGCAGAGAGGACTACCAACTAGTAGGCGCTGCAACGATTCCATATTCCGATCTCCACGCGGTAGAATCGTTTGTCAACTCCATGCACTAAAACCCAGCGCAAGTTTTTAACTCCCGACCACCACGCAAAGAAAGAAAAATGCTTTCATCCGCAGATGAAAGCATTTTCTTAATGTAGTTCACGAAAGACACCGATAACTTTACCGATCACCATAATGTCTCGGGAACGGATAGGTTCATAATGTGGGTTTTCTGGCTGCAAACGGATACTGTCCTTTTCTTTATAAAAACGTTTAACTGTAGCTTCATCATCAAGCATAGCTACAACGATCTCACCATTGTTGGCATTATTTTGTTGACGTACAATAACGCTGTCTCCATTGAGGATGCCGGCATTAATCATGCTGTCGCCGCGGACACGTAAAAGGAATACATTATCGTTACGTACCATCATTTTAGGTAAGGGGAAGTATTCTTCAATGTTTTCCTCAGCTAAAATTGGTTCGCCTGCCGTGACTTGCCCGAGCAGCGGTACCTGCACCACTTCAGGTATATAACCAGGAGCAGGATCATCTTCCAGTAAAGCGATGGCTCTAGGTTTGCTCGGATCACGGCGGATGAGACCTTTTTCTTCTAGTTTTGCGAGATGTGCATGTACAGTGGAACTAGAAGAGAGGCCTACTGCTTCGCCAATTTCACGTACTGAAGGTGGGTAATTCTTTGTTTTTACTTCTTGCTTAATATATTCTAAAATTTGTTTTTGTCTCGGGGTTAAGTCTATCATCCGGCAGCACCTCACTTTTCTTGTATTATAACATATATTTACCATCTTGCAAACATTCGTTCGTTTTTTTTACCGTAAGTATTGACACGCACATATGTTCGTGTTAAGATATAGACAAACAAATGTTTGGGGGGCTTAAGATGAAAACGTTAGCCACTTATAGATATCAGCGACAACAGAGTTTATGCAAACAACAAAAATTTATTCGCACAGCACTGGTTTTACTAGTCTTGACCATTGTGATCGGGATAACTTTTGTTAACAATAACGTGGCCCTTGGTGAAACACGTTTACCGCAGGATATTGTTGTCGAGACAGGTGATACTCTTTGGACACTGGCTCAGCGTTACGCGCCGCAGCGTATGGATATCAGGAAATATGTCAGGATTATCATGGAACATAACGAGTTAACCGGACCGCTTGTTTATCCTGGTCAATTACTAGAACTGCCCTAACATATTCTGCAGCACCTCAGGTTAAGCTAAGGCAAAATACACCGAGGTGATGCAAATGGTGCAAGAGTTACCATGGAACCATCAAGACTATTTTCTCGACGAAATTGACGAATATCCAATGTTTGATTATTTTCCCTTAACAGGAGATACCTCACAGCCGGAAACAACCAACGAATCGCAAAATACAGGCGTTTACTGATAACGCCTGTATTTATTTTATGAATTATATTGCTTTCTATAAAGCAAAAAAACCCGGCGACAACCCGGGCTTAATTTAGCCTTTTACCATGTTAAGCTTAGATATCTTCCAAAACAACTTGTGCAAAGTTAGTTGAATGGTCAGCAATGCGCTCTAGATTACTGATGACATCTAAGAAGATCACACCGCTGGGGGGAAAACAAACTTGATCGTTAATGCGTGAAATATGAGATCTACGTAAAGAACGTTCTATATTATCCACGATATCGTCCTGGTCAACCACTTCTCCTGCTAAATGCATATCATTCTTAGCAAAAGCAGCAATGGCCATGGTAATCATTTCGTCTACTTTTTCGTACATTTCCTGTAACTCATCAATGGCCAGTTCAGAGAAGGGCAGACGATCTTCGTTCTTTTCTTCCGCCAACTGGATAATATTCTGAGCGTGATCACCGATCCGCTCTAAGTCATTGACTACATGCATTAAAGCTGACATCTCCCGAGATTGTTCTTGTGTAAGGGAATGCTGTGCCAGTTCCGCCAGATAGATGGTGATTTCTTTTTCCAACGAGTCTACCAAATCTTCCTTTTGCTGCACGTGCTGCACTATTTTCTTATCACCTTTAATTAAGTACTGCATGGCTTCACTGACCATTTCACGGGCCTGGGCGGCCATACGCAGGCATTCTTGACGCACCCCGTTGAGGGCAATATCTGGTGTTCTCAAAATATGCTTGTCTAAATATTTAGCTCCCATTTCAATTGCTGCTTCCTCCCCCGGTACTAGACGGGTGACCACAGCAACAAACTGCTTGAGGAAGGGTAGAAAGAGCAGGGTATTAATCACGTTAAACAGGGTGTGAGCATTGGCGGTCTGCCTTGTAACACTATTTCCAGTGAGGAGAACAAAGTCTAGAAACTGATTAAAGAAAACAAGAGCAATCACCACGCCAGTTACATTAAACAACAGATGTGCCACGGCAGCCCGCCGGGCGGACAGGCCGGTACCAATACAGGCGAGCAAGGCTGTAACACATGTTCCGATATTGGATCCCAAAGTCATGGCTAGAGCTGCGGGAAGACCTAATACACCCTGCATCGTCATCGCGATAACAATACCCGTAGTGGCGCTGCTGGACTGAATAATACCGGTAAAAACAGCTCCAATTAATACCCCTAAAATAGGGATGCGGCCAAAGGAAACCATCAGGTTGATAAAGAATTGATTCTGGCGCAGCGGTTCCATACTTTCCGACATAACTGTCATTCCCAGAAAGAGGATACCGAAGCCTAAAATTGCTTGTCCGAAATAGCGGTAGCTGCGGCGCCCGCCGAAGAAGTTCAACAAGCCTCCAATGGTGATAGCCGGATAGACAAGATTGGATACTTTAAAGGATACTAATTGTGCAGTAATCGTAGTACCGATATTCGCCCCAAGAATGGTACCAACTGCTTGTGTCAACGTCATTAGGCCGGCATTAACAAAACCAACTAGCATCACTGTGGTGGTACTGCTGCTTTGCACCAGCATCGTGGCTAGAGCCCCAGTGAGCACTGCCACGATCGGTTTCGTGGTAAGAAACTCGAGAATCTTGCGCAGCCTATCTCCCGCCGCTTTCTGCATTCCTGAGGCCATTAGCGTCATACCATACAGAAACAGCGCCAGGCCACCAAATAATTGGATAATTGAGTTCCAGGTCATAGATCCTCCCGCGATTATGTCGTAATACGTCAGATATTTTTATTTATTTTCGGTCATAACACCACAATAATTATAGCGGATGAAAGTATCCTTTACAAGCAGAAAGTAAACTTGTAGCGTCTGATGATTGCTCTGATTTTAAAAGGCCTAGACTACATGTGTATCATATTATTTCGCAGATATTTTTAGGCAGCTAGTATCAAAAGCGTGAATTGACAGTTGCCAGCACAAATGTTTTTATGCTGGCAGGAAATTGCCGGCAATGAGCAGAAACTATTCATAATAGGTGCTACTTATGTCATAATAATAACACGAAAGGTTGTGAATAGATGGATCTACAACTATGGGCAAGAGCCGTTGAATTTCATGGTCATACTTGTTTCGGCTTAGCGATGGGATACCACGTGGCCACACTGGCCTTAGAAACTTTGGCCACATATCGAGCTCCAGATGAGCAAATTGTCGCTGTGGTTGAAAACGATAATTGCTCCGTAGATGCTATTCAAATAATTACTGGTTGTACCTTGGGAAAAGGTAATCTAATTTATCGCGACTACGGGAAAAAGGTATATACGTTTTTTCTCCGCACAACAAAGAAAGGCATCCGCATCACAGTTCAGGGCCCTGAGATGAGCGAATATCCCGAGCTTACTGAACTGCAGGCAAAAGTAAAAGCTAATCAAGCAACTCCTGAAGATAAAATAGCTCTGGCGCAAAAACAGCAGGAAGCAATTCTTCATTACCTGAATAAACCACCAACAGAAGTCTGTACAGTCAGCGAAGCTCAAGATCATCTACCAGCACGAGCACGAATGTTTAACACCCTGACCTGCCACTTTTGTGGAGAAGAGATGATGGAGCCTCGGGCACGCGTCAAAGATGGTCAATTTGCCTGTATCCCCTGTGCCGATTTATATCTTCGCTAGTAGAAGACTGATACTAACAAAACCGCCGGCCAAATATAATTGGCCGGCAGTGAATATAGCAAATTATTTTATTTATTGCCGTTACTGCCCAGTGCCAGCAATTTATTAATGCCATTCAGGTAAGCTCGCACAGAAGCTTCAATAATATCGGTGGATGTCCCGCGACCGACAATGGTTTTATCTTGATATTCAAGCATGATGGAAACTTCACCCAAAGCATCTCGACCTTCCGTTACCCCGCGAAGATTATAGTTTTCCAAACGCGGCTGGAAACCAGTGATTTTATCAATGGCATTATAGGCAGCATCTATGGGGCCGGCACCAGTTTGTGTCTCCACAAAAGTCTCCTGATCTTTTTTTAATTTAACGACTGCGGCTGGTATGCTCTTGGAGCCGCTCACAGTTTGTAAATATTCCAAACTATAAATTGGTACAGTATGAGTAATATTTTCATTCATCAATGCTTCGAGATCTTCACGGAAAACTTCCTTTTTCTTATCAGCTAACTCCAGAAAACGGGCGAAGAACTCTTCAAATTCGGTATCTTGCAGGGTAAAGCCTAGCTCTTGCAATTGATGACGTACCGCATGTCGTCCGGAACGAGCTGTTAGCACCATTTGTGCTGCTTTGCCGCCTATCAATTCTGCATTAATAATTTCATATGTTTCCATATTTTTTAGCACGCCGTCCTGATGAATACCGGATGAGTGCACAAAGGCATTAGTACCGATAACTGCCTTATTCACCGGTATAGGGATGCCCATTAGACTCGACACTAAACGGCTGGTTTTATAAATTTCCTGTGTTTCAATTTGATGATGATAGTTGTGGAAATAATCGTTGCGAATTGTCATCGCCACCACAATTTCTTCTAGGGCGGCATTGCCTGCCCGCTCACCAATACCATTAATATTGCACTCCACTTGCCGGGCACCGTTTTCTATAGCTACCAGTGAGTTAGCAACAGCTAGCCCTAAATCATTATGGCAGTGCACACTAATGGTTGCCTGATCAATGTTGGGTACCCGGTTCATAATGTTGCTGATTAATTCGCCAAATTGTTCTGGCACTGCATAGCCTACAGTGTCCGGGATATTAACTACGGTAGCACCGGCAGCGATTACCGCTTCTACTACCCGGCACAGATAATCAAGCTCACTACGAGTTGCATCCATTAGTGAATATTGGACGTCAGCTGTATATTGTTTGGCATACTTTACTGCTTCTACCCCCATCTTGAGGACAGTTACGGGATCTTTGCGCAGTTGATACTGCATATGGATAGGGGATGAGGATAGAAAGGTATGAATGCGGGGACGTTCTGCCTCCTTGATAGCTTCCCAAACTGCATCGATATCCGGCTTCAGAGCACGGGCTAAAGCGGTAATAACAGGGCCTGTAACTTCCTGAGCAATTCTTTGTACTGCTTTAAAATCCCCTGGGGACGAGATTGGGAAACCGCATTCAATAACATCCACATTTAGTTGGGCCAGTTGTTTGGCGATCTTTAGCTTTTCTGCTAAATTAAGCTTTGCTCCAGGAGTCTGTTCGCCATCGCGCAGTGTTGAATCAAAGATAATAATCTTATCAGTCATTGTAAATCCTCCTTAGATTAAATTATTTTCTATAACAAAAAACCCCTTCACCCTAGAGGCGAAAAGGTCCGCGGTACCACTCTACTTAAGTCCGTCAAAATGACGTACCTGCTTTAATCCCATAACGCGGGAGACGGCCAGACTTACTTGTTATCTTTCAGTATCGGCATTCCGGGGTGAGTTCATGTTGGACTTCAGACCGTCTCACACCACCCGACGGCTCTCTGTTCTGTAGTATCAACATTTATTCCCCATCATCACTTTAATATTTCGAATTTCTTTTTATCATAACAAACCACAGCGAAAAGTCAAGGATTAATTTTATTGGTGTTAAGCGTGAATAATACTACTATCTGGTAAGAAGGTAACAGCTTCAAAATAATAACGAGGCGGCGATTAGATTGACCAAGACGCTGCAAGCCGCAGTTGATGTCGGCGGCACTAAAATTTATACAGTATTGGCAGATGAAAAACAGCAAATTGTCGCACGGCAAAAAATTGCTACTTTAGCAGTGGCGGGGCCAGAAGGTGTGATTGAGCAGCTTGTTGCTGGCGTCGAGCAGATCATGCATGATTTTCAAGCACAACGAAACGACCTGACTGCTGTCGGAGTATGCATTGCTGGTTTTTACGACTGGCAGCAACGCCTGCTGATGCACTCTCCGAATTTGCCCGGTTGGTCGAATGTACCACTGGAGAGCATTTTAGCAGAAAAGTTTAACCTACCTGTACTGGTAGAAAATGATGCTAATGCTGCGGCCATCGGCGAAGCACGTTTAGGCGCTGGTGCTAACCAGCAGAATGTTGTTTTTGTAACCATCAGCACCGGTATCGGGGCTGGTCTAGTTATAAATGGACAGTTGTATCGCGGTCACTGTGGTTTGGCAGGTGAGTTTGGCCACATTATTGTACAGCCAGATGGGTTACACTGCGGCTGTGGACAGCGTGGTTGCTTGGAAACTGTGGCCTCAGGTACAGCCATCGCCCGTCAAGCTCAAAAAGCAATACTTTCTCGACATCCCACAAGACTCCGCACTTTGGTTAAAAATCCAACAAAAGTGACAGCAGAGGAGGTATTTCGGGCCGCAAGGCTGGGGGATACTCTGGCCCAAGATATCATAAGGGAGGCAGTAGATTATCTCGGTTTAGCTGTAGTAAATATCATTAATCTGCTGAATCCAGCCGTTGTGGTTCTAGGCGGCGGTGTTGCTCAAGCTGTTGAAGATGTAGTCGTACCATTACGTAAAATCGTGACTGAGTGTGCCATCTCACCTGCTGCTAAAGCAGTACAGCTCGAACACGCAGCCTTAGGGGAAGAAGCAGGGGTGCTGGGGATGTTAAGCTTATTACAAAAATTATAATGTACAAACAACCCTATAAAAACAGGAAATAGCAACCAACTTGTCGAAAGTGCATGGGAAAGGGGTGATCTAAATGATTGAAGCTATTTTTTTTGATTTAGATGGAACATTACTAGATGTTGATATGGACGATTTTTTAGACCGTTATTTGCTGAAATTGTCAACTCACCTCAATTTTGCCGAACCCAAAAGCTTTGCGAGAAATTTATGGGCCTCTACAGGGGAGATGGTTAATAGTACAGATCCGACTTTGACTAATCAAGATGCTTTTATGCAGCATTTTATTACTTGGGTTGAACAACCACAAAATGAAATCATGCAGCTAATTGCAGAATTTTATCAGCAAATATTCCCCACATTACAGGATACCGCTGGTCCATTCCCGCATACAGCAACAACACTCACTGCTGCACGTGAATTGCAGTGCCCCTTGGTACTGGCAACAAACCCCATTTTCCCCTTGACAGCTATTCAACATCGCATGACTTGGGCTGGTCTGACTACAGAGGATTTCAGCATGATTACCTCCTATGAAAATATGCACTTTGCCAAACCGAACCCCCACTATTATTTAGAAATTGCACAAATGCTTAAAGTAGAGCCGAGCAAATGTATTATGGTGGGCAATGATTTAGAATTAGATATTCGCGCTGCTGGTCAAGCCGGATTAAAAACTTTCTATATTGATGCAGCGGCTACTAGCTTTAACCAAGACAAAAACAGTGGCCGTCTTGAAGATTTTCCACTTTATTTAGAGTCACTTAGTATAGAAAGGTAGAGGAGGATTGTCATGTTTGCGAAAAAAGAAAATAAATTAGCAGATGTATCCCAACACTTGGTAGAAGTTGCGATGGGCCGCACGCCAGCTGATTTAGTTATCCTTGATGCCAAATTAGTTAATGTACATACTGCCGAAATTATTCCCCATACAGATGTAGCTATAGCAAAAGGGCGTATTGCCTTAGTTGGCCAAGCTAGTCACACCATCGGTCAGGAGACAAAAGTAATTAACGCCCATGGTGCTTATCTGACACCTGGTTTTTTAGATGGCCATATCCACGTTGAAAGCAGCATGGTAACTGTAACAGGATTTGCCCAAGCCGTTGTACCATACGGGACAACAGGTATCTTCATGGATCCGCATGAGATTGCTAACGTCCTCGGCCTAGAAGGGGTGCGTCTGATGCATGAAGAAGGTAGAAATGTACCGCTGCGTGTTTTCACTACCGTTCCTTCATGCGTACCGGCAGCACCGGGCATGGAAGACGCTGGCGCTGCGATTGGCCCCGCAGAGGTTAGGGAAGCACTATCCTGGAACGGTGTCGTCGGTCTAGGGGAAATGATGAACTACCCCGGTGTTTTAGCCAATGACGAAAATGTCCATGCCATCATTAAAGAAACACTCTCATCTAAAAAAGTAGTCACCGGGCATTTTGCCATGCCGGCCCAAGACTATAATCTACAAGCCTACCTTGCTGCTGGCGTCACTTCCTGTCATGAATCAGTGACAAAAGAAGATACTTTAGCAAAATTAAGAAGTGGTATGTATACGATGCTGCGTGAAGGATCTGCCTGGCACGACATTAAAGAGACTATCAGGGCCGTCACTGAACAACATCTTGATACTTCCTACTGTCTACTTTGTTCAGATGACACACACCCAGAAACGATTCTCTCCCGTGGACACCTAAATCACGTTGTGCGGCGGGCAATCGAGGAAGGTTTAAATCCCATCCGTGCTATTCAAATGGTGACCATTAATACCGCCCGTTATTTTCGTTGTGATCAGGATTTAGGCAGTATCGCCCCGGGTAAGTTTGCTGATTTACTACTCATTTCCGATCTAACCCGAGTCAAAGTGACTAAAGTTCTGCTTGCCGGCACATTAGTCGCGGCAGAGGGCAAGATGCTGCTAGACACACCTTCACCACAATACCCGGACTTTGCCCGGCAATCTGTGCGCCTGGCCCAACCACTGACAGCCGCTGACTTTCAAATTACCGCCCCAGATAGGGCTAGTGAAGTAACAGTGCGTGTAATGCAAATTAAGGAGGCGCAAGTTACTACACAAGAACTCCTGCAGACAGTTCCCGTAGAAAATGGCTATCTACACGCCAATTCTACCAGCGATTTAGCTAAAGTTGCTGTTTTTGAACGTCATCATAAAAATGGCAGCCATGCCCTTGGCTTTGTCTCCGGCTTTGGCTTTACGCACGGTGCTGTGGCGTCCACAGTTGCACACGATTGTCATAATCTCTTGATCGTTGGTACTAATGATGCAGATATGGCCAAGGCTGGCAATGTTTTAGCCGCATGTGGTGGTGGGATGGTAGCTGTGGCCGATGGTCAGGTACTGTCATTGGTGGAACTGCCAGTAGCCGGCCTGATGTCGGATCGCCCTGTGACAGAAGTAGCTGCAGCTGTTGCAGAGCTCGAGCAAGCGTGGAAGAAGCTTGGCTGCACATTAATATCACCTTTCATGACGATGGCCTTACTTTCATTACCGGTAATTCCAGCTTTACGCATCACCAACCGAGGCCTCGTTGATGTCAACAACTTTTCTATGACCGATCTTTTGGTAAAATAATAAAACTAGTTTGTAAAGTAAATAAATCAGGATAAACT
>DASRMS010000037.1:0-18085 GCA_035647835.1 Oscillospiraceae bacterium | reverse complement strand
GTTCTTAGCAACAGGATTTATTTATCTTAATAATCATTTAGATCCCGTCCATGAGGGGTTTGCGGCTAAACAAGAAGCTGCTAAGGAATTGGTAGATTATAATCGAAGGCTGTCAAAGAACCTTGGTGTTGATTCACGTGCTCAAGTGCGGGAATATTTATCTCGCTTTAACTACGAGATTGAAGTGGCGGCTAATGAGGAAGAGCTGAGCAAAGCAATTCTTACTTATGCTTCTCGTACGCAGGAAAAAATTCTGCAGGAATATGACACCAGGCAGCGGGAAACTGTCTTGGTCTTAATTAATCAAGACGCACTGGTGCAGCAAATTAAAGAAGAAAAACGTCTGACGGTAAAATTAGTGCGCGGCGAGGGTGTACAAACAGAACCGGCGAATGTTTTAAGCTCAGAAACGCTGCAGAAGATTGCCGAGACGGTAACCCTTGGTGAACAAGCACAGGATTTAGTAATTGAAGTTGAAATAGAAAACGGTAGTGGGCAGTTAATGGTGCCTTTGAATGCGGCAGATCAAATTAGCTCCCTGAACAAAGATCTTGACTCACTGCGTGTGACTGTGCATGATTTGCGTTCGCAGGCAGGTTTTGCTGAAATGACAGGTGCTGGAGTGATTGTTAAGATCTACGATAATACAGACGGCTACACTAATGATGCCATCATTCATGAAACTGATGTACGCGATACTATTAATGAATTATTTGCCGCAGGTGCCCGTGGGGTAGCTGTTGGTAATCAACGTTTAACGGTTAGCTCGGCTATTCGCTGTGTGGGGCCTTCAATTCTTGTCAATGATGAAAGAATTGCTGTAAACCCGGTGGTGATACAAGCTGTTGGCGACCCAGATGTTTTGGCAAGTGGGCTAGATATTATTCGTATTACTTTACAGGTGTCGCGTGAACTAACTCTGGAAATCGAAAAAACTGATCATTTAACATTACCCGCCTACACGCGTTAAAGGAGTGCTTAAAATGGATGTTTACACCCGTTTACTTGAGCAGGCACAAATTGCTAGAGGGCAGGCTTATGCCCCCTATTCACACTTCACAGTGGGAGCTGCTCTGCTAACGGCAGAGGGAGAGATTATTACAGGTTGTAATGTGGAAAACGTTTCTTATGGCTTAACGGTTTGTGCTGAACGTGTGGCAACCTTCACTGCTATGGCTGCTGGTAAGAAAAAACTGATTGGTCTGGCGCTGGTGGCTGATCTGCCTGAACCGCCAACACCCTGCGGCGCCTGTCGCCAAGTTCTGGCAGAGTTTGCTCCCCAGATGTGGATTTTGTGTGCGAATCTGCAGGGCCGGCAGCGTATTTTTAGACTTGCTGAATTGCTGCCGGAAGCATTTGCAGAATTTAATAGTTAAAAATCAGGCTGACCATTACTTAAGGTCAGCCTGATTTACGCTCTTCAATGTTCAACTATTTGGCGGGAGTGGGCAGATGTTTCTTAGGTATCAATGAAAGGAGCAGACAATGACAAAGACAGCAAAAAAGCTAGCTGACTTACAACAGATTTTAAGGGCAAGTAGTGGTGCGGTAATCGCCTATTCGGGTGGGGTCGACAGCACATTTTTAGCAAGAATTGCTCAAGATGTTTTGCAGGACAGGGCGCTGATGGTAATGATAAATTCAGTGCTAACTCCGGCTTCCGAACAGCAAGCGGCAGCGGCTTTAGCGGCCAAGCTAGGCTTTTCCTTTCAAGTAATTACTGCCAATGTGCTGAAAAATGAGGACATTACGGAAAATTCGCCGCAACGTTGTTACTATTGTAAAAAAGCACTTTTTGCAGAGTTGCTGCAAGTTGCTGAAAACAATAAGATGGCTGATGTCTTTGATGGTAGTAATTTTGATGACCAGTATGACTTTCGGCCCGGCGCACGCGCACGCCAAGAATTAGGGATTAGGAGCCCGCTGCAAGAAGCGGCACTAACCAAAGCTGAAATCCGCCTACTTTCTCAAGCGTACTCTCTACCAACTTGGGACAAACCAGCATTGGCTTGTTTAGCGAGCCGTTTTCCTTATGGCGAACGTCTCACCAAAGAGAAGCTCGCTATGGTTGAGCAGGCTGAGGAATATTTACATTCACTGTCATTTTTGCAGGTGCGAGTTCGTCACCATGGTCTAATTGCACGTATTGAAGTCTTACCCCAGCAAACGCCAAAAATTGTCACATTATCTCAGCAGATCACCGCTCACTTCAAAGCACTAGGCTATACTTATATCACACTAGATTTATCAGGCTACAGAATGGGGAGCATGAATGAAGTTTTACCGGGCAAGTTGTCCTGCTGAAGTTAGAAAATTATGATTATCGGTAAAAGAGGCCAGTCTAGCGCAGGATAATGGCAATAAAAGAAGAATATAAAGAGGGTGAAAGCTAATCTGTGTCATCTTGGCATGTGGACACTGATACTTGCAGGGTGCGGTTACCTGGCGGTAAGGATTAAGAGTAAGCACGGCAAACGCGAATCTTTATTGACAGCATGCACCTATAATGTTATATTGTGGGTAAGAGTAAGTACATGTATAGCCAAGATGGTTTTGTTTTGTAAATCTATTCATTTCTCTGCATGATGTTGAAAAGAACGGGAACGCTTCTAAGAATAACATTATGGCTAATGAGTAGCAATTAACTAAAGAGTATTCGATGGCGAGTTCGCACTAACTACACGGAAATGGAGCTGCATTCTTTAGCTAAAAACGCAAGACAAACAACCTGGCTTTCTCGTACGATTACTGTGCGTGGAAAGCCCAGCAATCGTGATGTCGGTAAAAGTGTGATGTTTGGATTCAGGAAGTCCATGTTACCTGTGAATGTGAAAAGCTCTAAAAAAAAAGGAGGAGGAACTCGCATGATTATTATTGGAGAAAAAATTAACGGTACTATTCCTAAGGTTGGGCGTGCGATTGCGGAAAAAGATGAGGCTTATATTCGTGAACTGGCAATTAAGCAAGCTGAGGCTGGTGCAAGTTTTATTGATATTTGTGCTAGTACCGCAGAAGAGATTGAGGTCGAAACACTTACTTGGTTGATGAACATTGTGCAGGATGCCGTAGATACACCAATTTGCATTGACAGTCCTAACCCTAAAATGATTGAAGCAGTATTTAAACATGCCAGACGTCCTGGGTTACTTAATTCAGTTTCCGAAGAGGGCAACAAGGCTGAAATCATTTATCCCATGATTGAAGGCACCGATTGGCAAGTTGTGGCCTTAACCTGTGATAACAAGGGTATTCCTGCCGATGTACAAACTCGAGTTGACATCACAAAGTCATTAGTAGAAAAAGCAGCTAAATATAATATCACCCCAGATAGAATTCATGTTGATCCACTTGTGATGGCACTCTCTGCGGACAACGGTTCTATGACCACTTTCATTGAAAGCATGACCAAGATAAAAGAATTATACCCAACTATCAAAATCACTTCAGGGCTAAGCAACATTTCCTTTAGTATGCCATTGAGAAAGGTGATCAACGCTACATTCTTAAGCCTCGCTATTTATGCAGGTATGGATTCTGCAATTATGGATCCGCTTAATAGAGATATGATGGCCACTCTCCTTGCCACTGAAGCACTATTGGGACGCGACCGTTTCTGTCGTAATTTCTCTACTGCGTACCGTAAAAATAAAATTGGCCCCAAAAAAGATTAGTATAAATAGTAATTTCATCTTGCTAGAGCAGCAAGGTTAGCATAAATTACAAAGCATTCATTAAAGTAATAGGCGAATTAGCAAACGAAGGAGTCCTTTGCAGCTGTAAGCTTAACAAAAACTAACAAGGTGCCATTCCATATAGGGGTTAAGGGGAATTGCGTGGGGCTGCAGAAGGTTTATGTAGCCCCTTTATTTCTTTTTCACAACGGAATTATGGTATAATGAAGTACGGAGGTAGCTATGGCAAACTTCTTTAAGCTGAAGGAAGAACTAATTAACGCTGTTCAGGAGCTGGATGAAGATAGAGTATTGCAATTATCAGAGGAAGCATTATGTTTAGGGGTTGAACCTTTACTGTTAATGGAGGCAATAAATGCAGGTATGCTGGCAGTAGGTCAATTGTATGAAGAAAAAACATACTTTATTGCTGACTTAATCATGGCTGGTTTAATTTTTAAAGAAGTTTTAGGCCTGGAAGAAATGACAACACTGTTCCAAATTGAGAGGCAAAGAAAAAATGGTAAGTTAGTCCTAGGTACTGTACATGGTGATTTGCACGATATTGGCAAAGATATTTTCCGTGGTCTGATGGAAGCTAATAGTTTCGAAGTGATAGACGTGGGGGTTGATGTTCCCAAAGAAGCTTTTGTTAAAAAGGTTATTGAACATAGACCCGGAATATTAGGATTAAGTGGTGTGCTCACCTATACTGTAGAGGCGATGAAAGAAGTTGTTGACGCCTTAGCAGAGGCCGGGTTGCGGGAGCAAGTAAAGGTTATTGTCGGCGGCGGCCATCTCACGCCAGCAAGTTGTGCTTATATCGGGGCAGATTCGTATGCCAATGATGCTTTAGTTGGCGTTAACTGCTGTTTACGTTGGGCTGAGATATCGATGCAGGGAGCAGAATAATTATGGTAATTCCAGTATATACACAAATTGTCGAAGCAATTAAAGCTAAAATTGATAATGGGGAACTGAAGCCCGGTGACGCCATAGATTCGGAAAATACCTTATGCAAGGAATTCGGCGCCAGCCGCATGACCATACGTAAGGGACTTGGCATTTTAGTTCAAGATGGTTATATTTACTCTATTCCCGGTAAGGGAAACTTTGTTAAAAAGCCAGACCTAACAAAGTATACTATTTATTATGATGAAATGAGCAACACCATTAATAGTGTTGACAGAACGCGACTATTAGAAGTTAATATCGTGATGCCTGATGACAACTTGGCTGACAACTTACAAATATCTAAACGTAAAAATGTAATTTCTATCAAAAGACTTTTCTTTACAGAAGGAAACCCTGTCGCCTATGATGTCAAATTCTTGTTATACCATCGTGGTATGCCGATTGTAGAAAAAGAATTACAGCATGCCACTTTTTCTGAAATGCTTGCTAAAACAACTCCTGCTTTTGCTATAAAAAAAGAATTGCTGATTTATGCGGAAATTCCCGACGAAAAAATCAAGCATTATCTGAATATCTATAATGAACTGCCGGTACTTGCAGTAGAGCAAAAACTATTAACGAAGGATAATAAGCCCATGGGGATGGGGATCACATATTATCGCGGGGATTATATTAAGCTATCCGGCACAAATCAATAGAGAAGCATTTGTGAGGGAATTTAGATAAAGAGAACATGCGAAAGGTGATGTGTATGACGAAACATAGCGTTTCATTTCCTGGCGGCTTACAGTTAGAGGTGGAAACCGGTGCTACCTTAAAGGAAGTCATGAACGATGCGGGCATCAATTTTGACTTTCCCTGTGGAGGCAGAGGGCGCTGCGGAAAATGCCTAGTACGGGTGACAGCTGGTGTCGGTGAGCCTCTGGCTGAAGAAAAGAAAAAGTTAACCGCAGAAGAACTTACGGACGGTATTCGTTTTGCCTGTCTGACTGAAGTGCAAAGCGAGATGACCGTGGAATTTATGTCTGATAAAAACATCCAACACCGCATTTTACTTTCATCATTAAACAGAGCCGCCAAAGTCGAACCACATCTTACAAAACGCTACATAGAAGTCGATCCAGCCACATTCACAGATCAGCGGACAGATTGGCAGCGTATCAAAGATGGTTTGGCTGCCCAAGGCAATGATAGCGACGTCACAGGTAAGCCGGTTGCCGTACTGCGGACTGTCCCTGATTTGCTGCGTGATGCCAAAAATAAAGTTACAGCTGTTGTTTATAACCAGGAAATTCGTGGTTTAGAAGCTGGGAATACCTCTGAAAAAATGTATGGCATTGCCTTTGATATTGGTACTACGACCATCGCCGGTTTCTTGATGGATCTTTATACAGGCGAAGAGCTCAGCGTTGCTTCAGCCTTAAACCCACAAACTCAATTTGGTGCGGATGTTATTTCCCGTATCGCCCACGCCAATCAAAGTCCTGCTGGTTTAGCTGATTTGTATCGTGTAGTAACGCAAACTATTAATAAGCTCATTGGTGAAGCCGCAGAAAAAGCTGGTGTGCTGCGGGACGATGTTTATGCAGTATCTATTGTCGGCAACACTTGCATGCACCATTTATTCCTTGGAATTAATCCACGGGAAGTAGCTTTAGCTCCCTATGTTCCTGTGATTAGTGAGAATTTAGAAGTAGAACCACAAGCTTTGAATCTGGAAATTAATCCAGCAGGCCTAGTTTTCGTGCTGCCTAATATTGCTGGTTTTGTTGGTGCCGACACTGTCGGTGTGCTTTTGGCAACGGAGCTGGATGAAACTGACGAAATTAAGCTAGTTGTGGATATTGGTACTAACGGTGAGATGGCGCTGGGTAATAAAGATCGCATGTTTGCTTGCTCCACAGCTGCCGGCCCTGCCTTTGAAGGTGCGCAAATCAGCTCCGGCATGCGAGGAGCAACAGGTGCCATTGATCATGTTACTTTTGGTGACGAATTAAAATATAGTGTCATCGATGATGTAAAACCTCTGGGTATTTGTGGTTCAGCTTTACTGGATATAGTTGCTGGCATGGTAGAAGTGGGTTTGCTGGATGAGCGAGGCCGGATCATGAAACCGGAAAATGTCACCCATCCGATTGGTCAGAAATTAAAAAACCGCTTGATTGAACAAGATGGTTTTCTAGCCTTCCTGGTAGCTGATGCCAGTGAAACGAACGGCAAAAAAATAACGGTAACGCAAAAAGATATTCGTGAACTACAATTAGCCAAAGGTGCGATGGCTGCTGGTATCAGGATTCTCATGAATAATTATGGCATTGAAACAGATCAGATTCAGGAAGTCCTCTTAGCCGGAGCCTTTGGCAACTACCTGAATCCACATAGTGCCTGTGTAATTGGCCTGATCCCTGCTGAGCTAGAAGAGCGTATCAATATGGTAGGCAATGCGGCTGGAGCTGGTGCAAAATTAGCCTTGCTTTCCAGCAGTGAGTATCAGCGTTCAGCAAATGCTGCTAGAAATGTGGAGTTTATTGAGTTGGGCTCCGACCCGTCATTCACCGCCACTTTTGCTAGAACGATGCGTTTTACCCGTTAACACGTAACGTGTGTGGTGCTGCCGCATCGGAAATATACCGCAAGGGGAGCTGCCTATTGGTAGCTTTCTTTGCGCTAGTTAATAATATCTGCTGTTTACAGCAGGTCTAGGGCTGTTGATGGCAATTAGAGCTGATAAGGAGGCGAAGTGAATGCCAGAAAATAGTAATTTATCACCCCGTGAATTAGTACAGTGGGTTCTGGAAAATGGTGTCACAGATAGAATACCTAAAGGTGAACTGTGCATTACCGATGGTGCCATCCGTAAAGTCATGCGTGTTCCAGAAGCCGGCTTCACTGAGAAAAAAGCATTTGCAGAAACTATGGGCTTAGATATTTATTCGCTCTCCCCCCAATATCCTCAGCAAGAGAAGAGTCTGCCGACAAAAAAGGAATATCTTTGGCCAGAACTGAAAAATTGGACAGTAGATTCACCTTATTTTATCTTTGCTGTGCTAGATGGTGCTTTTGAGTGGGGGATGCGCTTACTGGGTTTTCAGGAGTTTTGTAGTAATCTGCGTTCACCTCTAGTGATGGAAGCTTTAGTTGAGCAAGTAGAGAATTTAAACTTTTATATGATAGAAAAGCTGGCTGCAGAAGGAGTAAATGGCTTTATTCTGGCTGATGATATTGCGCACCAGCAGGGCTTGTTTGCCAGGCCGCAAGTGTTTCAGGAGTTCTTTATTCCCAGCCTGGCTCGTCAGGTAGAACAAATTCTAAGGCTGGACCTACCCGTGTTTTATCATTCTGATGGTAATTATCGCGCTGTTATAAGTGACATCATTAACACAGGCGTTTCTGGTTTAGAATGCCTGGAGAAAACAGCAGGCATGCACATAAAAGAGCTGCAAGCGCTATTAGGACCGCAAGTATGCCTCTGGGGGCATTTAGATACAGATGATTTAGAAGCTGCCGCCCAAGACGCCAGTTTGTTGACCCCATTATTGGATAATACGCTGGCCTTAGCCCAGGGAAAAAGATTTATCCTGGGTACAACCAGCGGCCTTTTTGAAGGTATGCAGCTTGAGGTGCTGCAAGAGCTTTACGCCAGTGTTTAGCCGGTGTGGGATTGTTTGAGCTGTCATATCAAAAGCGGGCGAATTGTCTTCGCCCGCTTTTGGTTATAAGGCAAAATTTCCCTGCCTAAAGATGGCAATTTCTTCGCCGGCAGCGGTTGTGCCGGTAATGTTTAAATCAGCTGTCCCTATCATAAAGTCAACGTGAATTAGTGAATCATTGACACCGCGTACCAACAATTCTTCTTTACTGAGCTGGGCACTATCGGCGAGACTGCCAGGATAAGCGCGGCCGAATGCCAGGTGACAGGAGGCATTTTCATCAAAGAGTGTGTTGTAGAAAAGAATGTTGGTGTTGGAAATAGGTGAATCATAGGGCACCAGTGCCACTTCTCCTAGGTAACGCGCACCCTCATCCACTTCAAGCAGATTATGCAAGTGCTTTGCTCCTGCTTGGGCTGTAGCATCCCAAACTCGCCCGTCCTTAAAGGTCAGCACAAAATCATCAATTAAATTACCGTGATAAACAAGCGGCATGGCACTATAAACACGACCGTTAACACCTGTTCTTTGCGGAAGTGTAAAAATCTCTTCCGTGGGCATGTTGGGAATAAATTGGACGCCCTCTTGTGTTAATTCAGTAGCACCCTGCCACAGATGGTTTTCTGGCAGGGCAACAGTTAAATCGGTACCGAGACTGTTAGTATAGTGTAGGGTCTGCAAACGATAGCCATTTAACAGTTGTAATCTTTTTTGTAATGTATTTTGATGTTCGTGCCAGGCAGCAAGGGGATCAGGCAGATCCGCCCGCACGGTATGTAAAATAGCCTGCCATAATTTAGCTACAGGTTCTTCGCAGTCAGGGAACACTTTACGAGCCCAGCCCTCTGTTGGTGCGGAGATTACGCACCAGGCGTTTTGGTTATTCATCGTTCTGTCCCTGAACTCACTTAGCTTAGTACTAGATGTCTTTTGCGCAGCAGCAATGCGTGTATGATCTACGTCCTGCAGCAATTCTGGATCCTCAGCCGCAATACTAAGAAAAGCAGCGCCTTGTTTAGCGTAGGAGAGATAAAATTCCCTTTGCCACTCAGCAAACTCGGTAAAAACATCCTCTGGTGCATATAAATACTTTATTTTATCTAGCTGTTCATCTCGCCAAAAGAAGGCAACATTTCTGGCCCCAGCAGCATAAGCCGCCTTGGTAAGAGTTCTGATAAACGGAGCACATTCTAGTGGTGTAGAAATCACCAGTGTTTGCCCCTTTTGTAGATTAACACCAAGTTTTATTACCAGTTCTGCATATTTAACTAACATTTGTTCCAACATACTAAACCTCCCCTTTCTATGATACAATTCTTATTGTAAACGAATTTGTGAGATTATACCAGTCATTGTCAATTACCTGGGAAAATAGTCTGCGCTGCACTGGAAATGAGGGACTCGGGAGGCTGCTATGAAAATTATAATTGATGCCGATGCCTGCCCCAAAAGTGTACTGGCAATGTGCCGGGAAATGGGCGGGCAACACCAGATAGAAGTGTGGACTGTTGCTAGTTTTAATCATCGGATCATATCCGATCAGCATTTTGTAGTCGGTAACGCTCCACAGGAAACAGACATTAAAGTTCTTAATCTTGCTCAGCTAGGCGATCTGGTCGTTACCCAGGATTGGGGCTTGGCCGCCATGCTTATGGCCAAAGGTGTTTACTGCCTTGCCCCCAGTGGTAAAGAGTATCGTGAGGAGACAATTGATTTTTTGCTGGAAACAAGAGAAACTTTAGCCAAAGTGCGGCGATCTGGCGGGCGCACGAGAGGTCCCAAGAAAAGAACGGCCATAGATGATCAACGTTTTAAGGCTGTGTTAAAAAAACTTATTACTAAGGCTGACAACTGAGCAAAGTCGCTAATGCTGTTTGGGTTTTACTCGATAACTAAGGTGGCTCGATTAAGTAACTTTACACCGGCAAGGCGGCCTAAATCTTCGACGAGGCGGAGCATAGCCTGATCCTTTTGTTTGGCCTCCACCATCACATCCAGGGTAGATGTGTACCTTTGTAACTGCTTAAGTACTAGGTAAACCGCTGCAGCATCGACATAGTTATGATGACTACGCGGTGCTGTTGTACATTTGGGGCTGGAAACATGTATTTTGGGTGGTAAGGGTGTTGCTTGCCAAGTGCCCACAAAACGTGCATATATCTCTGTTAAGTCTCGTCCTGGTTCGTGGTTACACCAATCATGATGGACGTCCAAGACCATTGGAACTTGTAGCTTTTCACAAAGGGTTAAGGTTTCGTTGGCGGTATAAGTTCGATCATCATTTTCCAGGATAACTCGCTTGGCAGCGCCGGTAGGCAATAGACTCCAGTTCTCCATAAATCGTTCTAAAGCAGTTTCCTTATTACCATAGCTGCCGCCCACATGTATTACTAATTTAGCGTTATCGTCTTGCTGCAGGGCAGTGAGAAGAAGACTGTGGTATGCTAAATCTGCGACAGCGTTTTTAAAAACGACTTCTCGCGGCGAATTGAGCACGATAAAGTGATCAGGATGAAAGGTAACCCGCAGCTTGTTTGTGATGATATATTCACCAAGGGCCTGTAGTTCGGGCTGCAAATCCTGCAGATAATTCCACTCTACTTCGGGATGTGTTGCCAAAGGGATGATTTTGGAGGAAAAACGGTATACTTGCACAAAGTTCGCCTGGCAGTACTGCAGTAAGCGTAAAGAATTTTTTAAATTCTGCCGAGCAACGCGTAAAAGTTTTTCTATGGCTGCGTCCGTACTTGTTTCTCTTATCTTTTGGTACGTTTTCCAGGTTACAGTTTGGGAAGGCGAGGCATTTTCCAGCACTGTGGACATGGCGACAAAGCCAAAACGAATGAGCATATTTTTCACCTAATTTTGTTTATGTGTTTAAGCTTTACTAAATATCGTTCCCTGTTCTGGATGCTGCAAACAATAATTAGTTTCATCTGAAAAGGATATAATGCAGTGCTTGCAGAAGAATACTGAAGTAAGCAACTTCATCTGGGAGTGAAAAAGATGACAAAGCTTTTATCACTAAAAAAAGAACTACAGCAACTAGTTGACCCAGAAAAAGCAGACTTTTTGCCGCAATTCTTCAAAGCATATCCCGGTGGCTACGGTGAAGGTGACCTTTTTATTGGCGTTAAGGTGCCAGACCAACGCAGAGTTGTAAAAAAATATGTACAGCAATTATCTTTACCAGAAGTAATACAATTACTACAAGAACCAATCCATGAATATCGCCAGACAGCACTTCTCCTTTTAGTGGAGTTATATCAACAGGCAGAAAACGCAGCTGAAGAGGAGAAGATTGTCCGGCTTTATTTGGAGTATACGGAGCATATTAATAATTGGGATTTAGTGGATTGCAGCGCTGAGAAAATTTTAGGCGCCTATCTTTTTACCAGAACAAAAGATACACTTTATCTTTTAGCTCGTTCTAATGATCTGTGGGAACAAAGGATTGCGGTCATCGCGACTTTTTATTTTATCAAACAAGGCTTTTTCAGTGATACACTACAGATAGCTGAAATATTATTGCAGCATCCCCATGATTTAATTCATAAGGCTGTGGGTTGGATGTTGCGGGAAGTTGGTAAACGTGATTACCAGGTAGAATATGACTTCTTAAAGCGGCATTATCAAGTAATGCCGCGCACAATGCTGCGTTACGCTATTGAAAAATTCCCCCCTGCAGTGCGCCAACAGTTTTTAAAAGGAACGATCTAACATAAGTTAGAATAAACAATATTCTCTGGAGGTGTGGAGATGAAAAAATCATTTGGGGCAAAAATATTGATGTACCCGTGTCCGGTGGTGGCGGTGGGTACCTATGATCAAGCAGATAAGCCCAATCTGATGGCTGTAGCCTGGAGCGGTGTCGTCAATGGCAACCCGGCCAGTGTTTCTATTGCAGTTCGTAAAGCCACCTATACATATGGCAATTTGCTGCACAAGCAAGCATTTACCCTCAACTTCCCTTCACGTAAGTATTTGCAGGAGTTTGATTTCACCGGCAAATCATCGGGACGTAATACTGATAAATTTGCGGCCACAGGTTTAACGCCGGTACACAGTGATTTAATTGATGCACCGCTCGTCGAGGAGTTTCCTGTAGTCCTAGAGTGTAAACTGATTAAACATGTAGAATTAGGTCTGCATACACTTTTTATTGGCGAGATTGTTGACGCCAAAGTTGATGCTGAATGCCTGACTGACCAGGTCCCAGACACAAGAAAAATTGACCCACTAGCCTATATTCCCGGTGATACCACTTATTATACTTTGGGTGAAGCACTAGCACGGCCCGTGCATGATAAAAAGTCCTAAGGATACCACAAGCTAGGCTAACTGTGATCGTGGGTTGGCCTATTTTTTTGCCTAAACAGCATAAAAGGCTAGCAGTACAAACATTTGAACGGAGGATTTATATTGACCGCAGAAGCAAAAATTGTAAAAAGAATAGCCCAGGAATTACAGCTGGCGCCTCAGCGTCTTAGCAATGCTATCGCACTATTGGATGAAGGAAACACAATTCCTTTTATTGCTCGTTATCGCAAGGAAGTTACAGTTGGCATGACAGATGAAGAATTACGTGCCCTGGCAGACAAACTAAATTTATATCGTAATCTGGAAAAAAGCCGGACAGATATTATTAGACATTTGACAGAACAGAGTGTGCTCACTGCAGAGTTAAGACAGGCCATCGAAAAAGCAGTCACAGCAACAGAACTGGAAGATATCTATCGTCCTTATCGTCCTAAACGCCGCACACGAGCGACCATCGCGCGAGAAAAGGGTTTAGCGCCACTAGCAGAGATTCTGCTCACAGGCACCGCTGAGCCTGCTGCAGCAGCCGAACAGTATCTGAATGTGGAGCAGGAAGTACACACGGCAGCAGAGGCCTTAGCTGGAGCACGTGATATTATCGCCGAGACAGCTTCTGATGAGCCCCAGACGCGGCAGGAAATTAGACGCTTACTCTTTGCGCGCGCGCTGATCATTAGTAAAGCGGTAAATGAAGTAGAGAGTCCGTTTGAGATGTACTACAACTTTAGTGAACCACTAGCAAAAGTGCAGCCTCATCGCATCCTGGCGATGAACCGTGGTGAAAAAGAGAAACTGCTGACCATCAAACTAGAATTTGATGAAGAAACAGCCCTGCAAGTTCTGGCAAAACATTATCTGCCGCTGCCAGCTTCCACAGCAGCTGCAGAACAAGTAACTCTGGCTTTAAAAGATGGCTGGAAGCGCCTCTTGTTTCCCTCGCTGGAAAGAGAAGTACGCAGTGAATTAACAGCACAAGCTGAAGAACAAGCCCTGAAGATTTTTAAAGCCAACTTACGTGGCTTACTACTCACGCCACCTGTGAAAGGTAAACGTATTTTAGCTTTAGACCCAGGCTACCGCACAGGTTGTAAATTAGCCTGTGTTGATGAAACGGGCAGACTGCTGGAGACTACGGTTATCTATCCTACGCCTCCCCATAATAAAAAAGCTGCAGGCGCTGCCGAAGTTAAAAGACTCCTCAACACGCACAGTTTGAACCTGGTTGCCATAGGCAACGGTACCGCCGGCCGTGAAAGTGAAGCCTTTATTGCAGAAATATTAGCTGAATTAGAAGCTAATATTGAATATACTGTGGTCAATGAAGCTGGAGCTAGTGTTTATTCAGCATCAAAATTAGGACAAGCCGAGTTCCCTGCTCTGGATGTAGCCGAGCGCAGTGCTGTAAGTTTAGCCCGGCGGGTACAAGATACCCTGGCAGAGTTGGTCAAAATAGAGCCTCGCGCCATTGGGGTGGGGCAATACCAGCATGATATTAATCAAAAAAGATTGACTGAAGTATTGGATGGCGCAGTGGAAGACGTCGTGAACCAAGTTGGCGTCGATTTAACGACAGCCTCTGCCGCGCTCTTGGAGCGGGTCGCAGGCATTAACAAAAGTATTGCTGCCAACATCGTGACTTACAGAGAAGAACATGGTGTTTTTACCAGTCGACATGAGCTGAAAAAAGTAGCCAAGCTAGGACCTGCTACTTTTAAGCAGTGTGCCGGGTTTTTGCGCCTGCCGGAAGCGGAGAACTATCTTGACCGTAGTGCAGTTCACCCGGAATCCTACGTCACAGCTAAACAGCTGCTGAAACTAATGGAGATTTCGCTGGCTGAACTGGGCAATATGCCAAAACTCCCGGAGCTAAATGTAAAAGAGACAGCAGAAAAGCTCAAGGTCGGCGAACCAACTCTGCGGGACATCTTAATAGAGTTTCAAAAGCCGGGCCGTGATCCCCGTGAAGATGCCCCCAAACCAATCTTTAAAAAAGGAGTTCTGCGGCTGGAGGATTTGCAGGAAGGCCTGGTCCTGACTGGCGTAGTGCGTAATGTGGTTGATTTTGGTGCTTTTGTGGATATCGGCGTGCACCAAGATGGGCTTATTCATATCTCCAAACTAGCTGACAAGTATGTGCGCCATCCGTTAGATGTGGTCAAGGTAGGCGACGTGATCGAAGTTAAAGTCCTTTCAGTCGACGTCCAGAAAAAACGCATCTCCCTAGAATCAAGTTTGTAAGACGAAAAGGTGGAACCAAAAGCGGCCCCTTGCTGTAGCAAGGAGACCGCTTTTTTTTTACTAATAAACAATTTTGCTTTACACTCAGTAAGTAAGCAGGTGGCAGGATAAAAGGCTAGCAGGTGGAAACTAAAAGAGTAAGTTTTTTTGCTTGCAAAAAGTTGCTGTTAAGAGGATTATTTGGAAAAAGGTCGAAATCTGTATAAAGGTTTAACCATAAAGGGGTGCTGAAGTTTGATAGAGTTTAAGGCTGTAACAAAGACATATCCTGGTGGTGGTCGACCTGCATTGGCCGATATCTCACTGCAGATAGATCTTGGTGAATTCGTGTTTCTCGTTGGCCCCAGCGGCGCGGGAAAAAGTACACTGATCAAGTTATTCTTTCGGGAACAATTACCAACCAGTGGCGAAATCTTTTTTGACGGCAAGAATATTGCGAACTTGGAAAAAGCAGCTCTTTTGCAGCATCGCCGACAAATCGGCATGGTTTTTCAGGACTTTCGTCTCTTAAAACAAAAGACTGTCTTTGAAAATGTGGCCTTCGCGCTGGAAGTATTGGGTAAGTCGAGCAAAGAAATTCAGGCAGAGGTACCACTTGCTCTGGCTAAGGTTGGCTTGGCAGGCAAGGGAAGTTCTTTCCCTGGAGAATTGTCAGGTGGGGAGCAGCAGCGCGTTGGTGTGGCTCGTGCTTTAGTTAAAAATCCTCTAATTCTATTAGCAGATGAACCAACAGGCAACTTGGATCGGGAAACTTCTTGGCAGTTAATGGAGTTGTTTGAAACTATTAATCAGGGCGGCACTACAGTCATTATCGCTACCCATGCTTGGGATGCGGTAGACCGTATGCAAAAAAGAGTAATTTCCCTGGAAAATGGTGCACTGACACGGGATGAGGAACGGGGGAGTTATCGCGATGAACATTAATTCACTTAAATATTGCTTACGCGAAAGCGTGGTTTCATTAAAACGAAACTTTTGGTTAGCTGTAGTGACGGCCTGCATTATTGCTGTCTCCTTAGCGATTCTAGGCGGATTTTTACTGCTGACCGTTAATGCGGGACAATTCATTCGCGATGTAGAAGCAAACGTAGAGATCGGCGTCTTCTTAGAAGCTGAGGTTGATGTGCAGGCAGTTGAACAACAACTGCAGCAATTGTCTGGGGTGGAGACTATCACCTTTGTTTCTAAAGATGATGGTTTAGATGATTTTAGTGCCTCCCTAGGTGACGCCTCATTGTTAGCGGGGTTAAAAGGTTCAGAGAACCCTTTACCTGATGCTTTTCGTGTCAAAACGACAGATGCTTCCCTCGTCTCAACGCTGACAGAGACAATCCGTGCTATCCCCGGAGTGGAAATGGCGGATTATGGGGAGGAGCTGGTTGGACGTCTACTTAAGATTACCAATTGGCTTAATAAATTGTTTGTCGGTGTCAGTGTCTTACTGGCTTTAGGTGCAGTTTTTCTGATCGTCACCACTATACGGCTTTCTGTGATGGCTCGTCTAGAGGAAATTGGGATTATGAAATATTTAGGTGCCAGCGATTGGTATATCCGTTTTCCTTTTCTGCTGGAAGGAATGGCGATGGGTTGGGTAGGGACTTTAGCTTCGACAGCCGCTTTAGGACTAGCCTATAGTAAGCTGGCGACATCGCTGCAACAGGATGCCTTTGCTTTCTTTATCAGACCTGTAACTGCGCTGGAGCAGTTGGCACCGATTTATCTTGGTATCTTGATCTTAGGGACGTTAATGGGTGGCTTGGGCAGCTTAATTTCTGTGCGCAAGTTCCTACGCGTTTAGGAGGGAGAATGACTATGCGACACCAGCGTAAACTACTCAGCCTTTTGTTGCTGTTTTGCATGGTAATGAGCCTTTTTACAGGTACTGCTTTCGGTAATCCTGAAGATACGAGAAAAGAGATTGCTGAATTAGAGAAGGTAATTGCGGAGTTAAAAAAAGACATTGCCGACAGAGAAAAAAGGGTTGTTCAATTAAACAGCGAACTAACAGCATCTGAAAAACGCCTGGAACAAACAAAAGTAGCGCTAGCGGAATCGGAAGCTGTTTTAGCAGAGAAAAATGCTATTTTTGGAGAACGGGTACGTAGTGCCTATATGTCAGGCAGTCTTTCTTATCTAGATGTTATTTTAGATGCCGAGAGTTTTGGCGATTTGATCTTACGTTTTGTCTATTTAAGCCGAATTTTAGGCAGAGATGCTAACATTGTGTCTTCTTTACGTGAAGAATATGCTACTTTACAAGAACGCAGATTGGCAATGGAAACAGAGCAGGATAAATTAAAGGATCTGCGCTATCAGATTGAAGCAGAACATAAAAATTTAGTCGATCAAGCAAAAAATATGCAAAAACTTTTGGCGGCGGCACAAGGCAGGTTGGCGGACGAACTGGCGGCAACCATTCCGCAGGCTGAAGTAAAGCCCGTGTATGGGGTCGTCCTTGACAACCATGCCTCTGCCAGACCACAGCATGGACTGTCCCAGGCCAATGTTGTATATGAGTATGAGGTGGAAGGCCGCATTACTCGCTATTTAGCACTTTTTGCTTCTTTTCCCAGTAAAGTTGGCCCGATCCGCAGCGCTCGCCAACATAACGTTACTTTAGCACTGGAAAATGGGGTACGTTTTGTCCATGCTGGCGGCAGTCAGGACAATATCAACCTGATTGGGGCCCTTAATGTTCGACATACAGATGCCTTAACATCATCTAGCGCTAGTTTTTATCGCGATAAGGCGCGCAAAGCACCTCACAATCTTTATGTAAATTTAAAGGAGTTAAAACAGGAGTCACGCTCACAGACAGTCGTGGTACGACCATCTCATTTAAGTCGTCAAGGTAAAACAGGCAGCTCATTTTCCTTAAGTTATAGTGGCAGCTATGGTGTAAGCTTCAAATATGTTGCAGATCAAGGCTACTATCATCGTTACATAAACGGCAAGCAGCATCGTGATGGTAATGGCGCGGCGATCCAAGCTAAAAATATTATCGTCCAATATACGCCGCACTATAATGACTTTGCAGGTAGGGCAACGGCTAATTTAGTCGGTGAGGGGGCCATTGATTTCTATTCACAAGGTCAGTATTTCCGTGGCGTTTGGAAGAAAAGCAGTGAGGGTTCACCAACTCGTTATTACTATGCGGACGGTCAGGAAATCGAACGTGTTTTTGGACAAACTTGGATTCAAATTGTCCGTAACTAATAATTGTCCCACCTGTGACAGTCGTTTCGGCATAAAATAAGTAAGCAGTGGCAGGGTACCGCGCTGACGGTACCC